>CAVVHF010000001.1:0-7805 GCA_963747905.1 uncultured bacterium
ATCGGTTCTGTCATCCCGCCAAACGGGTGCAGCACCAACTGTGGTGGTGGCGGTGGAAGTGCCCAGTCCAACCTCGCTATCGTAAAGACGGTGGATAACGCGAACCCGGTAACGGGTGGAGTCATCCACTACACACTGACTGTGACCGACGGCGGCCCGTCGAATTCATTCGGCGCCGTGGCATCGGACACGTTGCCTTCAGGCCTCACCTTCGATTCAGCATCCTCCTCGGAAGGCTCATATAATAGCTCGACGGGGATATGGACGATAGGTGTGATCTCTAATGGACAGAAAGCGACGCTTACGATCACCGCAACGGTGACCGCGGCGGCCGGAACGACCATCACGAACGTTGGTACCGTTTCCGAGGCCCAGGGCATTATCAACGCAACTCCGGGCGATGATTCCTCGAGTGCGACCATCACGGTCGCGGGAGGTAGCAACGGCGGTGGCGGCGGCGGTGGTCAAGTTCTCGGCACAAGCACGAGCACCGGCCAAGTCCTTGGCGCAAGCTGCGGACTCTACCTCACCTCGTACATCCATCCGGATCGCCAGAATCTGAACGATCCGGCACAGGTAACGAAACTCCAAACGTTCTTAAATATGAACCTTGGATTGAATTTGCCGGTCACCGGCTACTATGGCTCCGAGACGATCGCTGCAGTTGACCAGTTCCAAGTAAAGTACCACCTTGAAGTGCTTAAGCCGTGGCTTTCTTTGGGGCTCCCAACGCAGTTCACGCCGACGAGTTACGTCTATCAGACGACGCAGCGATGGATTAACCTCATCATGTGCCCATCGTTGAACATACCGGCTCCGCAGTTGGTAGTGGATCAAGGAGGAGAATAATCCTTTCCGCGCCAATAGATAACACAATACCCCCGCTGCAGCGGGGGTATTGTGTTATAAAGGGGATTATGATATAATATGAATATGATAAAGAAGGTTAGGGAGGTGGTCAAAAACTATTTTATCCCGCACGAAGGGAACGGCAATCGTCCGCATATTTTGCGTCCGCGCGCGATCGCGTTCGTGTGTATGGTAGCGTTGGTTGCTGAATCGGCGTTCGTGTTTGGCGCGAAATATATCATTCCGCAATCAAAGCTATTCGGCATCATTGAAGTGAATGCGCTTATTGACGAGACGAATCAGAGCCGCGTGGCGAATGATCTGCCCGATCTTCAGGTAAGTCCGTTACTTCAGGCGGCGGCGCAGGAGAAGGCGAACGACGAGGCGACGAAAGGATATTTCGCGCACACGAGTCCGCAGGGGCTCACGCCATGGTATTGGTTTCAGCAGGTCGGATATAACTTTGATTATGCGGGAGAGAATCTTGCGGTAAATTTTTCTGATTCGCAGGACGTGACGACCGCATGGATGAATTCACCGGAGCACCGCGCGAACATTTTAAGTACCGATTTTACGCAGATTGGCATCGCCGCTGCGCAGGGGGTCTATGAAGGAGAGCCCACCACGTTTGTGGTGGAGGAGTTTGGCACGCCTGCTCCGGCCGCCGCGCCAACGCCGTTTGTAGATACCGCAAGTGCTGCGACGGCGCCAGTTATTGCAACTGCTCCGGCCGCCGCCACGCCGAAAGTAACGCCAGTCGTGCAACCATCCGCAAAGACCGTCGCGGCAAAGTCCGCAACAATTTCTAAAACGGCGCCGACGTCGGTGACGACTGTGCCGGTCGTGGTAGCGATGCAAAGTTCGTCTGCTCCTGCCATGCAACAGACGTTCATTGCGGTGCAGGGCGAAGCGACACAAACCGTTCCGGCGGTGCCGACGACGGTACCCGCAACTACATCCGTGCCATCCGTCGGGGCTACCGCCGCCGCCACGCCGTTTCCGGCGCAAAGCAATATCGTCCAGCAGATTTTATCAGATCCGAAAGCGCTCACGAACGACTTTTATCTCTTCGTTATGATACTTTTCCTCATCGCGCTTACGCTGAACATCTTCATCAACATCCGCGTACAATATCCGAAGCTCATCGCCGGCGGTCTGCTCGTTATTGTGGTGGTGGGGTTGTGCATCATGCTCAATCAGAACATAGGGTTTTTACATACGGTAATCTTGTAAATAAAAAAATAGGGAAGAAGCCGTGGCTTATTCCCTATGCGTTGTTTTTAAGAAAGATCAAAGACCTAGATCGTGGGCAGTGTAACGATTTCTGCATGATGGCACCCCGAAGCGCGGATGCGGGGAGTCCAGAAAGCTTGATTGCAACCGCGGTCCACTGTCGCTCAGAAGAATCTCAGGTATGTCCTCAATCTTGTATCGTGAGCCACAGAGGCTCATGTTGTGGGTGTCGAACACTTCGGGGAATACCACCGCGTGGACGATCCCTTCAAGGATGGCATAGGGCGAGCGATTTTCGGCGAAGATCCTCGCCTCACTGAGCGATGGTTTCACATTGAGGCGACTGCCGCCGTCTTCAATATCGAACATGAAGTACGGTTCGTCGGGTATCGCCACGGTGTTTGAGCAGTGTTGCAGGATAAGGAAATTTACGCCCCTTATCTCTTTCGCCGTGACCAGATTCATAAGGCATCCCAATCCAAGGATAGAAAGGCCGCTAGGAATCCATAGAAATGGCCGATTGGGGATCGCCTTGCGGAACGGTGCTGCCATTTCGTAGGTCGCGATCTTTGCTGCCACCATCCTTTCGATCATGTAGTCGAAAAGGAGATAGGAAGGAAGCGAGTATTGTCTGTCGAGGGGCTGCTGTTGCGTTGTCGCGGTTCCCATTTGTTGTTCTCCTCCAAAAGTCCAGGCTGTACTATATCCTTTGTTTTGCCCTGAGTCAAAAAAATGCGCAGTCTGCGTGGTTTGCTCTCGGTCGTTTTTGGAATTACAATCCAATCACACGACCATGCCATCATCCACCACCGAGCTCATCAAAGGCAAACTCGATATCGTGGATTTTCTCCGCGGGTATCTGACGCTCCAGCCGGCGGGCAAGAATTTCAAGGCGCTCTGTCCGTTCCATCATGAGAAGTCGGCGTCGTTCAGTATCTCGCCGGAGCGCCAGCGGTTCCATTGCTTTGGCTGCGGCGCGGATGGTGACATCTTCGGCTTCGTGATGAAGTATGAGAATATGGAGTTCGGTGAGGCGCTTCGCATGCTCGCGGAAAAGGCGGGTGTGGAGTTGAAGCACGAGAATCCTGCGGAGTATCGCTTTACCGGATTGCTCTATGATCTGAACGTGCAGGCGAAGGATTTTTATAAACGCGTGCTCGGCGCGGCGCCAATCGTCAAACAGTATCTCGCGGAGCGCGGACTCACACAGGCCACTATAGAGGAGTTCGAGCTCGGCTGGGCACCGAACGAGCCGGAGGAGCTATCAATGCATCTATTAAATAGTGGCGCCGCGCCGCAGGATCTTTTGCAGGCCGGACTCTCTATAAAGACGGAGCGGGGAATGATGCTCGATCGGTTTCGCGGCCGCGTCATGTTTCCGATCCATAACCATCTGGGCAAGGTGGTCGGCTTCACCGGCCGCATCCTTCCGCAATTCGATACGAGCGCCATGGCCGGATCGGGCAGTTTCGTCACCGCAAAATATGTGAACAGTCCGGAGACGCCGATTTTTCAGAAATCAAAATTACTCTACGGATTTTGGAAGAGCAAGGATTTTATTCGTGAGGCCAAGGCCGCAGTGCTTGTGGAGGGTCAGATGGATTTTTTAATGAGCTACCAGAGCGGCGTGCGGAACGTGATCGCGTCGTCCGGCACGGCGCTCACCGCCGACCATCTGCGCTCCGTGCATCGCGTGGCGGACGAGGTGATATTGTGTTTTGACTCCGACGTGGCCGGCTCCGACGCCGCCGAACGCGCGATCGACCTCGCGGAGGCGAATGATTTTTCGGTAAAGGTGGCGACGTATCGCGGGTTCAAAGACGCGGCCGAAGCGGCGAAAGCCGATTCGGAGAATGTGCAGCGCACCGTGGCGAGCGCCGTTTCCGCGCCACTGTTCTATTTTGAGAAATATCTGCCGCCCGTGCCGGCGGGGGTGTCATCATCCGATCCCACCGCATTGCAGTCCCGCGAAGGATTGAATAAGCTCCGCACGGTATTGTTGAAATTGCGGAATATCGCGAGCCCGGTGGAGCGGGATTATTGGATGAAGGAACTCGCGAGGCGCACGGGCGTGGACGAAGCAACTCTCAAAGCCGAAGGAGAAAGATCTGCAACGGAACAATACACGGCACCCAACCCTGGCACTCACAATACTGTGGAAACGGGCCAAGATGATCAGGGGCCCAAGCGCCAGGTTTCGCGCCAAGAGCTTATCGCCGAAGATCTCCTCGCACTCGCACTCGCACGCAACGATTTTGTCTTTATAGAGGATTGCGTGACATTCTTTACTCCCGCGCAGGAAGAGCTGTTCACTCTATTAAAGAGCGGGAAACGAAAAAGCGATGATGCCGTGCTCGATGCAATGGTGAATCTCATTGTGCTCCGCGATCCCACTGCTATAAGCGAACTTTCCGACGAAGATCTCACCGTATTAAAAGAGGGGCTTGCGAAAGAATATTATAAGGAGCGACGGCACATTCTTTCGCTCGCCGTGCGGAATGCAGAGGCGCGTGGCAATCAGGCCGAACTTGACGTCGCGCTCGGGGAGTTGAGTAAGTTGCCGGGAGGCGGGGGAGAATTATAATAAAATTTCTCCATGGGCATCCTCCTTGCGTTCGTCGCATTACTGTCGTGGGGGTTCGGAGATTTTTTGATTGAAAAAAGCACGCGGCGGTTCGGCGACTGGGTCGCTCTTTTTTATATCACCACGTTCGGATCAATTGTACTATTCCCCTTTGTGTACAGTGACATCAGTCGCTCCTTCAGCGCTCATGGTGTGCTGTTACTCGCGGCGAGCGGCGTAATTCTTTTTGCGGGATTGCTCGACCTGGAGGCGTTACGAATCGGGAAGATCTCCGTCATTGAACCGATATATGCGTTGGAGATCCCCGTGGCGGCAGTGCTCGCAGCGTACGTGATTCATGAAACACTTACCGTGCCTCAGGCTATCTTCATTGTCGCTATCATGGCCGGCATCTTCCTTATCTCTACGCGCTCGTTCAGTGCGCTGAAAAAAATTCACACGGAGAAGGGTGTGTTGCAGGCAGTGGTCGCCACAATCGGGATGGGCGCGGTAAATTTTCTTTTCGGCGTGGGGTCACGGGAGACGAGCCCGCTCATGATCAATTGGTTCACGAGCGTCTTCGTCGCGCTTGTCGCCCTGATCTATCTGATATGGACGTCACGGACGCATGAGATCATTGCGGATCTAAAAAAGGAAAAACTTCTCGCATTCGGTGTGAGCTTCTTCGACAACCTTGCATGGGTAAGCTTTTCATATGCTATGCTCTTTATCCCTATCGCCATCGCAACCGGCATTAGCGAAGGCTATATCGCGTTCGCCGGCGCGCTCGGGCTGGCGTTCAACCGGGAGAAACTCCAGCGCCACCAATGGGTCGGATTCTTCCTGGTGGTAATATCGGTAGTACTTCTGGCGTTCATCACGGATAAATGAGCATCAAGATCCCCGTCGTTCTTTCTTCCTTGCAAAATCGTAATAAAGAGCGCACAATATGGTATATATTCTTATGCCTTCAAAGAAGGATTCTGTAAGGCGGGTCAAAAAAGTGAATAAAAAAAGCCATATGGCGAAGAAATCAAAGAAAACTTTGAAACAAAAGCCCAAGAAAGTGGCGGCAAAGAAGGGGAAGAAACCGGTCAAAAAGCCGGCGGCGAAGCATGTTAAAAAAATAGTAAAGGTAAAAAAGGGAAAATCTAAGCCGCTCTCCAAGCTTGACAAGGCCATCAAGATCAATGCGACTGAGATCAACGAGCTCATCGAGCGTGGCCGCCCGCGCGGCTTCGTGACCGATAACGAGATCCTATATTATTTCCCTAAGATCGAGGACAATGTCGATCTGCTCGACGAGATCTATGACCGCTTGGAAAAGGCGGGCATCAAAGTGATCGAGACGAGCGCGCTCATCGATTTTTCAAAAGATGAAAAGAGCGACACGATTGACGATTCGATGGCGTTCGAGGGCGACGTGCCCGACGCGGTGCAAATGTATTTAAAGGAGATTGGGAAGACGCCGTTGCTCACCAAAGACGAAGAGCGCGAACTCGCAAAGCGTTCCGAGAAGGGCGATGAAGAGGCACGCCAGCGCTTAATGAAGGCGAACCTCCGTCTCGTGGTTTCCATCGCAAAGCGTTATGTCAACCGTACGCCGCATTTGAGCATCCTCGATCTTATCCAAGAGGGGAATATCGGCCTGTCCCGCGCCGTCGAAAAGTTCGACTATCGCCGTGGCTTTAAATTCTCAACGTACGCCACGTGGTGGATCCGCCAGGCGATTACCCGCGCGCTCGCCGACCAGTCGCGCACGGTGCGCATCCCGGTTCATATGGTGGAGACGATCTCGAAGTACACGCAGATGCGCCGCCAGCTTATTCAGGAATTGGGCCGCGATCCGCTTTCCGAAGAGATCGCTGCGGAGATGGGTATTGATGTGGAGAAGGTGCGCCACATCCAGAAGATTTCACAGGAAGTGCTCTCTATCGAAACGCCGATTGGCGACGAGGAAGATTCCACATTGTCCGATTTTATCCCCGATGAGCGCAACGCAACGCCGTCTCAGCTCACCGCGCGCGCGATGCTTCGCGATCTTATCAAAGAGATCATGATCGATCTTACTGAACGTGAGCAACAGATTTTGAAGATGCGGTTTGGTCTGGACGATGGCATCAGTCATACGCTCGAAGAAGTGGGCAAGGCGTTCGGCGTCACGCGCGAGCGCATCCGCCAGATCGAAGCAAAGGCTTTAGAAAAGATCCGCGAGCATGGCAAGGCACCGGCGCTGGAAGGATTTGATAGCTTATAACAAAACACCCTCTTCGGCTCAAAAAGAAGAGGGTGTTTTGTTATTGTTTTAGACTGGAAAAAAGACGTTGGCAAAGGTACTATATCTTTACATGGAACTAGCCGAAGTGCGCAAAAAATATTTGGAGTTTTTCGCCGCGCGCGGGCACGTGGTGGTGCCGTCGGCGTCGCTCGTGCCGGAGAACGATCCAACGACACTTTTTACGAGCTCGGGCATGCAGCCACTCGTGCCGTATCTGCTCGGCCAGCCGCATCCGGAAGGAAAGCGCATCGCGAACTCACAAAAGAGTTTTCGCGCGGACGACATCGACGAGGTAGGCGACAATCGCCACACCACGTTCTTTGAGATGCTCGGCAACTGGTCGCTCGGCGATTATTTCAAGAAGGAACAACTCGCGTGGATCTTTGATTTTTTGACGGATACAAAGATTGGCGTTGGACTCGACCCGATGAATATCTATGTGACGGTGTTCGCGGGGGATGCGGAGATGGAAATTCCCGCCGACGACGAGTCAGTACACGTTTGGAAAGAACTTTTTCTTAGCAAAGACATCGATGCGAAATATGTTCAGCTCGGTTCCGAAGCGAATGGTAGTGCGCTTGGCATGCAGGGCGGCCGCATTTTTTCCTACGACGTAAAAAAGAACTGGTGGTCGCGTGCGGGCGTGCCGGCAAAAATGCCGCCGGGGGAACCGGGCGGCCCAGACTCGGAAATTTTCTATGACTTCGGCATCAACGACGAGAGCGGGCGCCCGCGCCATTCCGCAGAGTTTGGCGCGCAGTGCCATCCGAACTGCGACTGTGGCCGTTTCCTCGAGATTGGCAACAGCGTGTTCATGGAATTTAAAAAGCGCGAGGACGGCGCGTTCAGCAATATGATGAGTTAAGCGTTAACATAAACATA
>CAVVHF010000002.1:0-40358 GCA_963747905.1 uncultured bacterium
GAATCCTCGATGCCCAACTGAACCCCATAGTTCGGGTAGGTATCCGAGGAACCGTTGTCGTAGTCGAGGGTCACGGTCTGCCCTGCGGTGGCGGTGAAGGTGAGCTTGGTGGTGGTACTCCCCATATGGTCACCGGAATATTGAAATAGATCCATCCCGGCCGCGCCGGCGAAGTCGAAGAAGCCGAAGAGAAATCCTTCGGGGCGAGCTTGAGACTAGTGCCCATCTCATAGAGGTTGGGGTATTGCCCTCCGTCGTTCTGTGCGTTGGGGGCATATTTCTGGGATTCGAACGCCATCGTGATCTCATACTGCGTGCCGTTGGTCTCGTAGGTGTAGTAGTCGCCACCGGCAATAGTGTTGATGGGATCGGTGGGGAGGACGCTGACGGGAGAGCCGGCGGAGGAAGAGGCGAAGTTTATAGGGATCCATCCGGTGCCGTTCACGCGATGATAATACCCGGAACCCGCGCACTGGTAAGTGTCGCTCGCCGCCGCTGTAAGACCTAGACCCCAACATGAATCTCCTGCGGCCGTCGTCACAGAGGGATCAGGAACCGAGATATAAGCCACACTCGAAGACCCGAGATTTACTCCCATATCCTCGGAATACAGCCCGATGGCACTCTGTAGGGTCGCCGCGTCGGAGACCCGGTTCGCATCCCTGCTCTGGCGGAGAAGTTCCGCCGGGTTCAGAGTAAGAACGACCACGACCGCAAGAATGGCGATGATAGCGATGACGACCAGAAGTTCGATGAGCGTGAAACCCGATCCAAAACGATGATGAGCTCCCTGTTTCATGTTTTTCACATTACGTTCTTACTATATCTTAAAATCTATCATACCCGAACCATCGCCCCTCATCGGAGCATATAAATTATATAACAATTCTCAAGCTTATTATAAGGCCTAAGTGCATTGGCTGCCAGCCCCCATTGATAACTACCACACCTGCGCACCGGGCAGGATCCGAACGAATAACAAAACACCCCGCTCACGCGGGGTGTTTTGTTATTCCTCCTTCGTCTCTTTTCCCGCGTCGCGTTCGGCTTTCTTCTCTTCGGTTTCAACCTTCACAGCGGAAACATCAACGGTCTCGACCGGCGCAACCACTTCTTCCGGTGCGGGCTCGGTGGCGGTGGCAACCGCGGTTTCGGCGTCGATAAGGAATGTCACTCCCTTCGGGCACTTAAGATCTTTTACGTAAATGGTCTTGTACAACGCGTCGAGCACGGAGAGATCAACTGTGATACCGTGCGGAAGGTCCTGCGGAAACGCCTCCACTTCGATCTCGGACATGGACTTATTGATGACGGCGGCGAGCGTCTTAATCGCCGGCGCCTCACCGACAAATTCCAACGGCACATGCGCTTTAACAAGCTCGTCCATGCGCACCTGATGGAAATCAACGTGGATGATCTCGCTTGTGATCGGATGGCGCGCGACCTCGTGGATCATCGCCGATTTTTTTTCCTTGCCGAGCAGCAACGTCACGACGGACGTGGAACCGGCCTCCTTCAACACCTTATTGAATTCCTTCGCCGGAAGCGCAAGGTGGACATTTTCGAACCCATGCCCATACAGCTCGGCAGGAATAAAGCCCTCGTTGCGGAGCGCCTTCACTTTTTTGCCCAATACATCGCGTGTCTTAACGGCCAAATCCATAGGGGAAAGTATAGCAGAGAAGGCGAGAAAAGCAAATATAAGTGACGCACTCCCCGGGTTCCGCTTCGCTGCACCCGGGGCTTCTTGTTGGATCATCGTGCAAACGCGATCAGAATAGTTTCGTCGTCTGCGGCTTTCTTTCTTTCTTGTCCTGCCACTCGATGTATTTCTTGATCTGGCCCTCGTTCAATCCAATGGAGGAGACGAAATACCCGACGCCCCAGATGCCGTCCTTTTCAAGATACATCTCTCTGATGAATTTGAACTCTTTCCTGATGGCAAAGCTTGAGAGGCTTTTCAGCTTCTGGACGGCATCTGATATCGCGATATTGGGTGGCACCTCCATTTGGACATGCACATGGTCCTCATCCGTGTTCACCGTCTGGATGAAGAGCGTCGGGTATTTCTTTGTGGTGGCGTAGAGACTTCTCTTGAGCGCTATCTTTACATAAGGCTTCAGCCATTTTCTGCGGTACTTGGTACCCCACACGATGTGATATTGGAGCTTGTAGGTGGAATGGTTGAGGGATCGCGTTTGCATGGAACAGGCCTCCGCTTCGCTCCGGGATTGATTCATCCCCGGGTTCGGGCGTGGAGTATTCCCAGTATACCGTGTTATGACGGCCCTCACCCGGGGTTTCCTCTAATAGAAAAAGGGCCGCCTGGAATCGGGCGGCCCACTACTTCGTTTATCCGAAAGTGATCAATCCCCTGGTTTCGTATCCAACCTTACGCAACGAATACGCAAGGTTGGGATAACGTCCTTCAAGCGTTCTTCCCCGTGCGCCTTCGGGATCGATCCAAATCCTGCGCGTATCAGGATCGACCTCAACCGCACCACGGAGTACCGATGCGACGTCAAAGGGTTTCCGAAAAAGCTTGCCCAGCTCCGGATCGGTGATCACATTCCTGGTGAAATTGCTCCACGACTGATCGCCGAGAGGAGGAAAATCCCTCACTGGCCAGGACATTTGGACATAACGCAAGAGCCCAAGGAGTGCTTCCTGTTCAAATAAAAATCCATCCGACACCTGCATCGCCTACCCCTCTCCGCATGGTCTCTCGACCGCTCCGGATACCGTACCTCATCTTGAGCTATTTGAAAAGCTCAGTTAAGCCCGTTAAAGAGCTTCAGCCGATCAAGCACAATCTTTTGGATATTGACCACCGACGGCGCAACCAACTTATATGGCGCGATCTCATTCGGATCCTTGAGCCCCTCCTCAACGCCCCGACGCCACGCAAGGCGCAATTCGCTCGAAACGTGGATGATCGTCATTCCTGCGCGAGCGGCGGCAGTGAAGTCTGCATCATCGGTGCCGGAGCCGCCATGGAGTGTCATGAATTTTCCGCCAATCGCCGCCTTGATGTCTGCGATACGCTGGATGTCTAATTTTTTATGCGTCTCTCCGCTTACCATAGACTTGAGCAAACCGTGCATGTTTCCCACCGCGGGCGCGAGTACGTCAACGCCGGTCTCGCGCACAAACACGGCTGCCTCCTCCGGCGTGGACATCGTAAGCGATGCCTCCGGGCGCACGTCTATTATTTCCGACGACGAGCCAATGTAACCGATCTCGCCCTCAATCACAATCTCGGGGTTGATGGCGTGGATCGCGGCAATCGCCGCCTTTGTATTCGCAATATTCTGATCCATCGGCAAGGATGAATTATCAAAAATAATTTCGTCGAAGCCTGCCTGCGCCGCTTCCTTCGCCTTATCGAGCGAATGGGTATGATCCGCGTTTAAGAATATCGGGTAATCGTACGTGTCGCGGTAGCTTTTGATGAGTGCCGCCGCCTGTCGCACGCCGATGAACTCCCGCTCCCCTTCCGACACGCCGATTAGCACCGGCAATTGCAATTCTCGCGCGGCGGCGAAGATCGCCTTCAACGCACCAAGGTCAGAGATGTTGAAATGTCCGACGGCAACGTGGTGCGCATCGGCATCGGCAAGAACTTCACGGAGAGTTTTCATAATCTTTTAATGAATATTAGATCGTTTTCGGCTTATAATTTTTCGGCGCCTGTTTTAAAAGTTTCACAAGCGCCGGCTTCGACAGCAATCCCGTCTGCGCGCCGAAATATTGCACAACGTGCATGGACTCAATCGGCGCCCAACGCAGGGCATCATACACCGACAATCCGTAGACGAGGCCACAGAAAAATCCGGTGGAAAATGCGTCGCCCGCGCCAGTGCGCGAGATCGGCGGCTTGGGATCCGGATAAGGCGGCATAAAATATTTGTTTATCCCGTCGGATGCGTACGCGCCCTTCGGCCCATCGGTGATGACCACCACTTTCGGCCCCAGTTTGTGTAGCCCTTCGAACAACGGCATGATGTCCTTGTTCTTGCGGTGCAAAATAAATTCTGCCTCCTCGCGATTTACAAAGAGTGCATAGGTGTGCTTGTATATCTCACGCAATTTTTCCGCACCGAAGCGGAGTTGGAAAGTGCCGGGATTGAAGCCCATTTTTATATCCGGATGCTTCTTTAAATAATCCACAACTTTTTTATGGAATGGAAGCGTGTGCTCCGCAATGGAAGAGAAATATATCCAATCGGTGTTCGAATCAATTTTCCGCGGATCGTAATATTCGTATTCCTGGTGTTTTATCAAAATAGTCCGCTCGGCTTTGTAGGTCAGTACAAAATGATAATTGGTCGGCTTGCTCTTATTAATCTTCACATACTCCGTACTCACGCCCTCTTTGTGATAACGATCAAGGATCTCCGTACCGTAATGATCGCCGCCAATCGCGGTGATAATCGCTGTGTTCAAACCCAAGCGCGCTGCGCCAACTGCCACGTTCGACGCGTTCCCCACTGCGGGCGCCACCATGAGCGACGCATATGGAATTTTATCGGCGAACGGCATCTCGAGCTCCGGATGCTCGTGTTTTTTATCCCATTCCACTTTTGCCTCTTTGAGTGCGATGAACGCGTCCATCACCACATCGCCAATACACACCACATTGTATTTCTGTTTCATGTGCTTATCATAATCCATTTGGTCGCAGGATGCATCATTTTTTCCTTCGTATCGCCCGCTTTGCCGCCATCACAATATCCTTCGGCATCATGCCGTATTTTTTAATAAGCTCCTCTGGCATGCCGGACTCGCCGAACATATCCTGCATGCCGATAAACTCGATTGGCGCTAGCGCATGGCGCGCCAGAACCTCGGCAACCGCGCCGCCGAGCCCGCCATTCACCTGATGCTCTTCCACCGTCACCACCGCGCCGATCTTCTTCGCCAACTCAACGATCTTCTTTTCGTCCAACGGCTTTATGCTGGAACAATTCAACACGACCGTGCCAATCTCTTCTTTTTCCTCAAGCTCGCGCGCGGCGAGGAGTGCGTTATAGAGCAAACCACCGCAACCAATAATAAGCACCTCCGGTTTTTTTGACACCCAAAAAATCTCTGCGTTGCCGGGAATAAACGGCGTCTCGTCGGTCGTTATGATCGGCGTCGCCTCGCGCTGAAATCTTAAATACACCGGACCCCAGATATGTGCGGCGGCGAGCGTTGCCTTGTGCGCCTCAATAGCGTCGCACGGGACAAACACTTTCATGTTCGGCATTACACGCATCATGGCAATGTCCTCCGTCGCCTGATGCGTGGCACCGTCCGGGCCGACGGAAATGCCCGCGTGATGCCCCGCGATCTTTACGTTCGCATCATTATACGCGATGGTCGTGCGAATCTGTTCCCAATTGCGGCCCGGAGAGAATGTCGCATACGAAGCGATGAATGGGATCTTGCCGCTTATACCAAGCCCTGCGGCGACCGTCGCCATGTTCTGCTCAGCAACGCCCATCTCAAAAAACCGCTCGGGATATTTTTTTGCGAATGCCGAGACGCGCGTAGATTCGATCACATCGGCGCACAACGCGACAACATTGCGATTCGCATCACCAGCAGCAACAAGGCCTCCACCGAAGCCGTCGCGGGTCGGCGCCTGCGCCACGTCTTCGTCAAAAAGATTTGGATTAAGTTTTGCGTCGGGATTCAACATGGATGATTAGCCTATGATTATTTTTTTTCGTGATTTTTCTGATATCGCTGGATGAGCCACATGCTCCCGCCGATCACGATCACCGCGATCACGAGGCCCACGAAGAACTTCAACTGGTCATCAACACTCCCCCATCCACGTATATAGCCATATATAATACTCCACAACCCCGCGATCATAATGCCGACGGGTACGGCGTTCGACGCGAGCGTAACCCCAAAGACCAGCCAGAACCCGAGCGCAAAGAAAATGATGCCGACGATGTTCGCAATAATGAAAAGATTTCTGTTATAGACGCTGATCGCGCTTTCGTACGCGGTTTCCGCATTATTGTACTGGTCCTGCGCAGCCTGCTGTTGCGCTTCGATCTTTGTATTGTTTTGTATGCACGCAATGTCATTCGATGGACACGGTGCAACCGGCGCCACGACGGCGGTGTTCGGATACAAAGGCGCGACTGGCGCGGGATAGAATGCCGCGATGCCCAGCGCGATGAGTGCCGCAAGAATTACCGCCGTTGCAAGCCCAAGGACGAAATTCACTACTTTCATTGTTTTTTTAATACGTTAGTTTATTGATAACCAGCGACCTATTGATGCTCACTCTGGATCTTATGCTGCAGTGTGCGCAGCTCGTCGAGTGCCTTTTCCGCCTCGCCCGGCGCGAACGGCTTTGAATGCCACAAATAATCGTTCTCCATAAAATCTACGCCCTTGCCGGGGATCGTGTGCGCGATGATCACCGTTGGCTGTTCATGCACCGCGCGCGCCTCCGCGGCAGCGGCGACGATCTCTTCGAAATTATGCCCGTCGATCTCGAGCACGTGCCAGTTGAACGCTCTATATTTATCCGCGAACGGCTCGAGCGGCATGATCTTTTCCGTAAAGCCATCGATCTGAATGTTATTGCGGTCCACGATGACGGTGAGATTGCTCAATCGGTTTTTTCCCGCGAACATTACCGCTTCCCACGTATTGCCTTCCTCATGCTCGCCATCAGAGGTGATGCAATAGATCTGATATTTCTTGGCGTCGAGGCGGCCGGCCAAAGCGATGCCGCTGGCCTGCGAGATGCCGGAGCCGAGCGGCCCGGACGTGGTCTCAATGCCGGGCAATGCGCCGCGGTGTGGATGGCCTTGCAGGCGCGTTCCCAACTGGCGCAACGTCTTCAGTTCTTCCACCGGGAAATATCCCGCGTGCGCGAGTGCGGCATATTGGATTGGGCAGATATGCCCGTTCGAAAGCACGAGACGGTCGCGGTCGGGCCAATTCGGTTTCTTCGGGTTGTGATTTAAAATATGAAAATAGAACGCGGTGAATATCTCCGCCATGTCGAGCGGTCCCGCGATATGCCCCGACCCCGCGCGCGAAACCATCTTAATGACGTCCTCGCGAAGGCGCGTGGCCATGATCTCCATCTCCTTCAATTTTTTTTCAGTGAGCGATTCCATCAAAATTTCATTAAATAGCCGACAGCTCTTCATATGCCTTTTTCGGGTCTGTGGCGCTATCAAAGATATAGCTCTCTGAAGCAATCGTGTCAGCACCCACTTCTTTCACCTGCCGCGCCGTCTCAGGGTTCATACCACCATCAACCTCTATTATAGCATCCGGAAATTCTTCCTTTAAAAACTTGATCTTCTCGCACACAAACGGGAGAAACTGCTGCCCCTCCGGCCCCGGCTGAACAGCAAGCACTTGGAAGGAATGGAAATGTTCTAGATACGGCAAAATGTCCTCCGCATCAGATTCCGGCTTTGACGAAAGCATAACCTCCACATGATATCGTTCCGCAGTCGAAAGTATCTCTTTCATTGATTGCAAAGTGAGCGACTCCGCGTGTATGATCAGCCTTCGCGCGCCCGCCACAAGCCAATCATCCACATACAATTCGGGGTGATCCACCATCAAGTGCACTTCTAAGCCGAATGGCGGTTTGAGCTTTACCCATTGCATCGGGTCAGCCCACGTCTTATGCGTCGCGAATGAACCGTCCGTCACGTCGAGGTGCAGCAGGTCGCCATCCACCAAAAAAGTTTTCGCGATCGCAATCTTTTTCTGCACGCATGCGACATCGGGACAATTAATGACGGGGATGACCTTCATCTTTTTGTTTAACTCCGCCGCGCGTCTATTTCTCTGATCTCCTCTTTGCGGCGAAGGTAGCGCTCATCGCTCGCGGCAGGCGTCGAAAGAAATACTTTCATTATTTTTTCCGCCTCGTCGGGCGCGACAAAATCCGCCGCGAGAGCGAGCACGTTTACATCGTCATCATGCCGCCCCTGATAGATATGGTCCGGCGACATGGCAAGCGCGGAGCGGATGCCCGGAAACTTGTTGGCAACGATATCCGCGCCGAATCCCGATCGGCAGATCACGATACCGCGATTATCGCTCGCGCCTTTTGCAACCCGTTCCGCAACCGCACTCGCAAATTCCGGAAAGTCATCTCCGGCCACCGCGCGCGCGGCACCAACATCGACCACTTCATATTCTTCGTTTTCGAGGATCGCTTTCAAATGTTCTTTCAGATCGAATCCTCCGTGATCCGCGCCGATGTAGATTGTCATGTACGTGCGGAAAATATTTTTTTTACAGCAATGCCGCCACTTTCTGCACGTGCTTGATGAGCGTGGAAACATACCCGGCCTCGTTGTCGTACCAGCTTAAAACTTTCACCATATCTCCGTCGATCACCTTAATGAGGTCAAGTGGCACGATCGCGCCGTACGGCTCGCCGATGATGTCGGAAGAGACGAGTTGGTCGCGCGTGACTTTCAATATCCCCTGCCAGCGCGGCGAAGCGGCGGCGTCGGTCAAGATCTGCGCGATCTCCTCGACCGTCGTCGGCCGCTTGGCAATGAACGTGATGTCGGAAATGGAACCGGTAATGTTCGGCACGCGGAATGAAAGCCCATCAAACTTGCCCTTGAGCTCAGGGATTGCGCGCGCGACGCTGATCGCCGCGCCGGTCGTTTCCGGAACGGTGTTCATCGCCGCGGCACGACCCTTGCGAAAATCGTGGCCGCCGCGGATCGGACCATCGACGATTGATTGTGTTGCGGTATACGCATGCACAGTGGAAAGCGCTGCCTTCACGATGCCCGGATTCTCACTCAATACCTGAATGACTGGCGACGCGGAGTTCGTCGTGCACGAACCGTTCGACGTGATCGGCGCGATCTTGAAGTTATCTTCGTTCACGCCGATAAGTACCGTCTGTCCGGAAACGCCATCCTCATCCTTCGCCGGCGCCGTGATCACGACCCGCTTCGCGCCCGCCGCAAGATGCACCTTCGCCTTCTCATATTCATCGAACAACCCAGTGGACTCCACAACAATATCCACATTCATATCTTTCCACGGAAGCTGGGTTGGATCCTTGATCTGCAGGAACGCGATTTCTTTCCCGTCCACGATGAGCTTGCCGTTCGCCATATCCGCCTTCACGTCTTTCTCGAACCGGCGATAGACCGTGTCGTACTTCAAAAGGTATGCAAGATTCTCCACGTCGCCGAGATCATTCAACGCGACGATCTCTACGCCCGGCTGCTCGAACGCCGCCTTAAAGAACAACCTGCCAATTCTGCCAAACCCGTTTATCGCAACCCGTACGTTTGCCATGTGTTTATTAAAAAGTTCTTAAAGTTTATTTTGTTTTCGGCGGGGTGACCATCCCCTCTATTATAGAGCGAAAAGAGGCGGAAGCCCAACATGTTGTGTATGCGTCGCACCAGACTGGATTCGAACTAATAAGACTCAATCGTCACGCTATCCCCCGCTTTTATATTATATTTTGCCACCGTGCCGGCATTCACTTCCAAAACTTTATCGGTATTGCCGGGCGAGGCGTATACGCGCAGGCTCCACAACGCGGTGCCCGGCGCAGGCGCGGGAACGTTCTGTGCGAAGCCGACCACAGTGTTGCCACTGATCCAAACCATATCCAACGGAAAATTCATGTCTTTCATCCAAAACGATTGGACACTGCCGGTGGTAAAGATGAACAACATCCCGTCGTTCGTACCGAGCGACGGACGAAACGAAAGCCCG
The DNA here is from genome assembly GCA_963747905.1 of uncultured bacterium. Taxonomy (GTDB): domain Bacteria; phylum Patescibacteriota; class Minisyncoccia; order UBA6257; family 2-01-FULL-56-20; genus JAKAGE01. Next base: position 9,739 of record CAVVHF010000002.1, read on the forward strand.
CGCGTCTGCTCAAGCGAGGTGGACGCGATCTCGACATTGAAAATGGCGCTATCAATATTTAATTGCTCTTCGGTGAGCGGCGGATTTTCGCCGGGGACGATGGTCGAGAAAGCGACGCTCGAAGTGGTAGCATTGGAAATCGCAGCAGTGGCGGTGCTCGTCGTCGTCGACGAGCTCTGATTCGTACCCTGAATAGAAATGTTCGTTTGCGGCAATGGCGAGTTCGCGCGGCCGAAGAAAAGATGCCACCACGCACCGATGGCGATAATGAATAAGATAAACACGGCAACGAGCGATATGAATATCATTTTTTTGCGGCGCAACATTACTCTATATAGTAGCATCAGCGACGCCTTCAGCGCTATCGCCCGCGCCGTTCCCGAAGCGCAGGCCGAACACCACGATGCCGAACGCGACCGCTACATTCAGCGATTCCTTTCTCCCTATCATTGGGATCTCGAGAATGCGATCGGCGACACGCAAAATGGATAGCGGCAAGCCCCTCACTTCGTTGCCAAGGATAATTGCGATGCGTGCATCGCGGGCGTCGTCGCGCCGCGCAAGCCGCACGGCTTCCTGATAATACGGCACCGAACGCTTTGATTGTTCCAGCGCGAAGATCTCATAGCCTTCTTTTTTTAATTGTCTTATAACACCCGCCGTCGTCGGCGCCGATTCCCATGGGATATATTTCTCCGCGCCCAGCGCAACCTTGGCGAAATCCGCGCGCGCTTGCTTGAAGCGATCGAGCGGCGCGGGCGTGATGCCGCACAGAAATATTTTTTCCACGCCCGCCGCGTCCGCAGTGCGGAAGATCGATCCCACATTGTGGACGCTGCGGATATCGTGGGCGATGACGGTGATTTTCATTTCTCTATCATAAGTCACCCACGGTGGCAGAAGCAACGCTAATTTGAGAACAGCACTCCCGAATCCCCTGTTCTCGTGAACCGCGCGCTACCGAGCGACAAGTCGCTGAACGGACTGTCCACAGTCTGCCCCGTCGTCCCGTAGAATTGTGTACTCGCACCAGCGGAAGGATCCCCCGTAGACTCTGTAAATACCCAATGGTAGCGATGGTCGGAATACAGCGCGACGGACAACGATGCGCCGTTGCCCGTCGCCAAAAGATCACCGCCAGAAATGGTGTCGACCCCCCCCGCAGCATTTATTCCCAGCGCATTGTTGATCAGCAAAGGATAATGATCATACGCAACAACCGCGCCGATGGCGATCGCTGCTGCCTAAACGCCCACTGACGCAAATTTTTTCTTGTTCATGCACACACCGTAGCACAATGGGCATTAAAACTATCTAAAATGTATATTGAGTATTATTTGATATAATAAAAGGACATTATGAATCTCAAGACTATCCTCATCACCTTTTCGTGCATCGCGGGGCTACTCATCGTCATCACATTCTATGTGATTTTTTATGGCGGCGGCGGCACGTATGTCGTAAGCTCCGATCTCGGGTCGGACGCGGGGATCTTTGCCACAAGCACCGCCACGCAAGCGGGCGGAGCGGCCAGCTCCACTACATCATCCACTCTCGCGCTCGCGTCATCGTCCGCGAGTTCCACCACATCGTCGTCGCTCTCGTCAGCCGAATCACCCATTGCGTGGACGCAGGGAAATGAAACGCTGTCCGTCATCAATGCATCGGTCTCTGGATCACAGCTCACGCTCGGCGTGCAAGTGACGATGGACTCTGTCGCCGAATGTGTGCCACTCACCCTGCGAATGATCGCGGACGAGCAGGGCGACCTTTCGCCGCCCATCACCTCACAGTTCACCTTCCCGGACACCGGAACTTGCAACGGTACACCGGGCGAAACATACAGTGCCCAACCGATTGTCTTCACCCTCAACGATCCCACTACATTCCCCATCATCCTCACTACCGGAGGCACAGCAAACACCCTCTTTGAGGTCATACAGAACCCGGATGACAGCTTAAGCGTACAATTGCCACCGAGCGCGGATTAAGAAGTTAGACATCTATTTTGATTTCGACTATTGAAAATCATTTGATATCTGTTAAAATGATGACTGATTCCGCGATAGCTCAATGGTAGAGCGGCGCCCTGTTAAGGCGATGGTTCCAGGTTCGAGTCCTGGTCGCGGAGCAAAGTGGGACGAACTGAGACAAAAACCTCATTTTGTTCAGATAAATCCTCATTACCGGGCAAGTCAATTAGTTCAAGCATTTCGGGTTTGCACAGGAATAGGATCACGTTCAGAAGAAAGCTTTGCTATCAATCCATCAAAACCTATCGATATATTAGAAACGCGCATTCGTACCCTTCTACACGGAGTATTGAAGCAACAAACGGAATCATCTTATTGGAATGAATATGTTCCCGCAGACATCCAAGACGCTGTAAGTAAAAAGATACAAGAGGTTATGAAAAGACATCCGTATGGACTTGAAGAGTATGAAAGAGACGATGTTAGGATTGAATTCTTAGATGTTATGGATTATGCAAAAATCATACTTTCCAACTGGGAATTATTTGGGCGTTATTTTGGAAGTAAAAGTGAAGTTGAGAAACATTTCCTTGCACTTAAGAATTACCGCAATCCCATAAAACATGGGAGGGTTTTAAATGAAGTAGATAGGCGTACTGGAGAAGCTGCTGTATTATGGTTTGAAAATATTTTGAGTGCTAAAAAATAGTCCCTACAAAAAATTTTCGACTCGAACCTCTTTCTTAAAAACCGTCGTATCGAATTTAACCCCACCACACAATACGCTTCGCTACGCGAAGCGCGTGAAAATTTTGCTACAACTAATTCAATCCAACTACTGGCTAGTTCGTATGAGTCCACTCGTACCTATTTTGCCCGAAATTTGAGCTGATTTACCCCTTCAAATACCCCTTCAAATTGCCTGCGACGAATTGAAGGGGTAGCAAGCTCGGATTGCCGCGTATCTCCTCGCCTTTTTGAGCCACCGATTCGCAAATCCCAAGTCCTACTTCACTCTGTTTTACCCCTACGTTGACCCCTACATGCGCCCTATGCCAAAACGTAGGGGTAGCAAGTCCAGATCGGCCTGAAAACATTGGCCTTTCCGACCATCGCCCGACAAAGTTGGAAGTCCTACTTCACTCCGCTAGACCCCCTCCGAAATGGTGTGCTCAGCCCCTCAGCCGCTCACTGCTGTTCGGGCTTCGGGGCTTCGCGTATGGCGCGCCCAAATTCCTCCCCCACAAAAAATAGCTCGAGGCCGCATGGCCGAGTCAAAACTTTTAGAGAAAAAAGTATTATAATTTAGATATGGATTTCTTAGCGGTAAAGATAAAAATCGATAGCGCTATCAAAAATTTTGAGAAAGAAAACCACATACTTTTAGAAGTAAAAGCGAACGAGCGCTCTCTAACTCATAAGTTGGCGGAGTGCCTTCAAAGAGAATTCGTAGGTTGGGACGTTGACTGTGAATATAACCGCGATGGATTTGATATTAAGCGGCTCGATCTGATTCCTATTGAAATTTCATCAGACGACGATAAGGGAACGACTGTATATCCCGATATAATCGTCCATAAAAGACTATCGATGGAAAATCTACTCGTGATTGAGGCTAAGAAAGTCGAAGGGACGGAAGATAACTCTACATACGACCACAAAAAACTACGGGCTTTCTTGGGGCAACTTGGATATAAGTTCGCTATATTCGTGAGATTTATGACCGACCATCGTGTGTCGGTTAATTGGGAGCGAATTGAAATTTGATATTCTCTGATGCTCTCTTATAAGATGAAAACTAAAAACGTATTCCTAATAATCCTCCATCCTCCGAAGCGTCACTTAGTCTTAGCTTCACATAACTATCAAATCTTTTAGAAAATTCCTTTGTAAAATCTTTCTCCGGAATCATATCGGAATTAACAGTGCAGATATATTGAAAATCTCTCTTCTCTGCTTCTTGCGCCGCCAACTCAAGCGCCTTTGCAATCTGACGTTCATCAACACCATCAAAAATGGTACTGTCATGCACAAGAAAACCGGGCATATCGGAAAAAGAACTTGATCTCAATTGTATGAGCATCAAGTCGTAACAGAAAACTTTCATATACCCAATGCCCTGGCTCTTCGCCCTTTTAATATCAACTCCGAATTTATATCCGCTCTGTCCATGTCAATTGATAAAACTCCGGGCTCATCATATAAAGCCCTAGAGTTTTGATTGAAAAGCTTAATAGCGTTTTCAATAATTTCTTTCCTCTCGTCTTTATCTTGCCGAGTTTTTTGAAGCAATTCTTTTTTCTCGGTATCCAGTTGTTCAATTCCTAGCTCGAATTTTTTTAGATTATCAATCTTTGTCCCAATATTTTCTCTCCGCTGTCTCAATTTATTCAGCTGTTGTTGTAATTTTGAGTACTCATCAAGAGCGCCGTGAGTGGAGAAGCTGCTGTATTATGGTTTGAAAATATTTTGAGTGCTAAAAAATAGTCCCTACAAAAAATTTTCGACTCGAACCTCTTTCTTAAAAACCGTCGTATCGAATTTAACCCCACCACACAATACGCTTCGCTACGCGAAGCGCGTGAAAATTTTGCTACAACTAATTCAATCCAACTACTGGCTAGTTCGTATGAGTCCACTCGTACCTATTTTGCCCGAAATTTGAGCTGATTTACCCCTTCAAATACCCCTTCAAATTGCCTGCGACGAATTGAAGGGGTAGCAAGCTCGGATTGCCGCGTATCTCCTCGCCTTTTTGAGCCACCGATTCGCAAATCCCAAGTCCTACTTCACTCTGGTTTACCCCTACGTTGACCCCTACATGCGCCCTATGCCAAAACGTAGGGGTAGCAAGTCCAGATCGGCCTGAAAACATTGGCCTTTCCGACCATCGCCCGACAAAGTTGGAAGTCCTACTTCACTCCGCTAGACCCCCTCCGAAATGGTGTGCTCAGCCCCTCAGCCGCTCACTGCTGTTCGCATTGTTCAAAGAAATAAGCGACCACGCAAAGCGCTGCGGTTTTTATTTTTATGTCCATGCTATTGCCGGAAGAAAATTCTAATAGACTATAGAAAATAGCATCTCCATCAAGCCCATCTGCTTTTAGTGATTCGTATTGATCGACGAATTTCGATTTAATCCTATCAGAGAAACCGATGTCGATATTTCTATTAAGGTAATCCCTGACCAAGCCAGCTTGAGAAACTCCCATCCTAATGAGGCGATCCACATCGGGCGAAAGTTTATTCTTTTTAATCTTCTCTGCGGGATGGACAAGGCCAAGGTCTTCAATCGTCGAAACATCCACAGAAGAGAGAAACTTCAAAACAACTTCTAGTTCGGCGAATGTAACATTCGGCATGTTCGCCATCAGGCTTTCTTGCACCCAAGCTTCGTGCTCCTTTTTGATTTTATGAAGCTTCTCTGTTGTGTAATCTCCTTCGTTCTTATCTATTTTCTCATGGTCCGTCGGACATAAAAGGATGCGATTTTCATATGCCGCTCGTGCTTCATCCGTCATCTTCAAATTATATCTAGCTGAAGTCGGATTCTCCCCCTCGATATGAGCTGCTTCTCCAACCGGAAAAGCGTGGTCTCCTTTTTCGTTTGATTCGATCAATGAGGCTTTACAAATCGCACAAAAATTTCCACTTCGCCCCCACAAAACCTTGAGGTCGGGTTGTGAAAGAGGTTTCTTATCACTCATCGCCTTAATGATAACACAATTTATCTATTCTTAATCCTTAATCACTTCTCAAAAGACTATTAAGGTTATAATTCGATTTTTTTGTCTGTGTTTTTACGTTTCTTTCTCTTGGGGGACTCTTCTCTATCTGTGTTTTCCTCGCCTGATTCTAAAAGCGGAATCGCTTCCATGGAAGAACCGATCAATCCCCGCAGATCGCCATGCATACCCGCAATCGAGCCGATGGCTTTTTCAAGATGCTTCTCTTGCTTCGCCCAACGAGCGATTGAGACGCGTTTTTCTTTCTCAAGATCAGTCTTCATTATGACAAACGCGTCCGCGACGGCTTCCACTTTCTGCTTGAATTCCGATCCGGTAAGATAACGGAACAGAACCTCAACTTTTGCATCCTTGCCCTCGGACATGCGTTTCGTCGTTGCTACTTGGATAAGTGTATCGCGCAATAACGTCGCCAAACCGAAGACGAACTCAGTTTTGGTTATCCATATATCGCCGCGATTCCCGAAATTTATAATATCTTTAGGCATAGCCTCGGTTGCGATAGCGGCGATGTCGGCCTTCGCTTCCCGTTGATCGTCCTTCAATTTTGAAACCCATCCGTCGCTCCAAGCTCTCGTCTGCTTAGATTCCCACAAGATGGTTCCGCAGACACTGCCGCTACGAGTCTTCACTATTTGAATAACGTCTGCGCCCCGCACTCCCTTGGGGACGGGGGTAATCTCGTCGAAGAGGAAACTCTCCTTGAGGAATTTCTCCAGATCAAGCTCTTTCGCTTCACCCTGTAACTGCTGCGATCCTTGTTCTGCTTTCCGGTGAGCGTCTTCAAGCTGAATTTTTAGGTCGTTTATGATTTTGTCTCGTTCCGCTTCTTTCAACCGATGTTGTTCGGATATCCGCTTTGCGATATCCTCTTCCATTTTCTTTTTCTCTTCACCAAGCTTTCTTTCAGCTTCAAGATCAAGTGTTTTACTACGTTCTTCGAGAGCGCGCTCTCGCTTTCGCAAGTCAAGTTCCGTCTGTTGGGCTTTCGCTAATTTTTCTTCCTTATCGGCGACTTGATTTTTCAAATCTTGGACTTCAAGAGCGGTGTCCTCCTTCGCCTTTTCTTTGAGTTCCTTTTCAAGTTTTGTCCGCTCCGCTTTCACGCCCTCCTCGACGGACTTATTAAAATCTTTTTTGGCTTGGATCAACTCCTTCTCACGCTCACGAATCTCGTCCTCTTTAGCTTCAATTTTCTCGGCCGACTCATGTTCAATCCTTTCGGTGATTTGATGCTGAAGAGCTTCGTTTAGAGGGATAAGCTCACCGCACTTAGGACACTTGATCTCATCGAGTTTTGAGGCCTGTTTCTTTGCCATTTTATTTAAATTTTGAATTACGACTTTTTATTTCTACTATTCCTTTTAATTTCTCTAATAATTCTTTATCACTCAAAACGGTGGTATCAATCCTCCTCAATCTTGCCGCCACCGCTTTGAGAAGCGGCCGCGCTTCGTTTCTTGTTTTTGGGGAGATCTGTTCTATCTTTTCAATGACCCAGCCCATAACTCTTTGATCTTTGAAAGATTTATATGTAAGCATCTCCCGCCATAGAGCCCAAAGACCTGTTTTTTGTAATTTTTTAAGAGGATAATGGGCCAAAAGTGATGCAATCCTAAAATCGTTTCTCGTCTTACTAATTTTATTTTTAGGAATCGTCTTATTAATCAACGATGAGCGGCCATAGAGCTGATCCCAAAAGAGACCCTCCTCACTTTTTGAGACTTTATGTTCTTTTAGGAACGTGTTTATCCTAATTCCTATAAGATGCCACGCCCGAAGCATGTCAGATTTTCTAGCTTGGGGAGAAAGCAACTTCGCTTTTATCAAAATGCGTTCGATGTTTTTTATCTCCTTTTCCAAAGCAACATCAAACTTATCCGCTTCTTTTATATCGCGCGGAGTAAGTATTTTTTTTGCGCCCCTATAACTAATGGCGTCCTTCACTTTATTTTTATTCCTTATTTTTAGAACCATTTTCTTTTTTTAGATCCCACATAAATTCGCTATACCTCTTTAGGAATAATCGCCAAACTCCAGATGTGTCCTTCGACTTAATAAGGCTCGTAAATTCTTTATCGCTTCCGTCGTCATCGGCAATTAATTCCTCAAGCCTTATCTGAAACGCGATCAGCGCCGCTTGTTCCATGAGATAATCTCTTAATTGTTCTTCGTCATTGAGAAGTGGCTTGATACGCGGATGTAAGTCGTTATAGAAAACAATGTAACCCTCGCCCTCTGGCTCCCACTCAAATAGATAACTTTTATCTTCCCTTGGTTTAGGTTGAAACGCTAGAGGCCCTGATTCTGGGGGGTCGGTTTCTACATAGAATTTCTGATTTATTCTGTCGTACAAGATGGTGCCTTTCTCTATCCTTGATCCGTCTGGTAATAATTTAGTTTTATCCTCTAGGGCGACCATCCGAGCCCGTAGAGAGTATCCGCCGATGCTGTATTTTTTTGATATGATTATTTCATCGACTCCTACTTGCGGCCCCTTTCCTTCGCCTAAATTTATTTCCTTTTCTTGTAGCATCTGCATCCCGCCATCGGGCGTGATCATAAAAACCCGCACGAGGACTAAGATACTTTCACCAAATTCGTTAATTGGGATTACATAAGCTCCTTTAATCTTCTCTCCATAATTGACGCGACGACCATCTCTTGGAAATTCAATATCGGCTATGGATAGTCTTAATGGTTCATTCGGTCTCCGATCAGAGGGGCCTTTCTTCTTACTGCCTTTATGCTTCCCGAAAAGTCCAAGTTTTTTGAAGAGTGGTGCCAGTAGCTTCAATGCTTCGTCTTCGGCGCTCTTTTGTATCTTATTTTTCTTCGCCTGTTCAGATTCAAGAATTTTTAACTCCTTTGCAAACTCTCTAACTTTCACTCGAAGATAATCCCGCAAATATTTCGCTGGCTTCATAGTCCAACTAAAATCAAAATGTTCTGGCCCTTCACAAAGAGTCTTCATTTCTTCTTCGAGTGGTTTATTTTCCATCTCTAGCCACCCATAGATATCGGTCATTCCTTGTTCCTTAACTAATTCTTCGGCTAGTACTCTTTGGATAGTCATACCTCCGCGCTGTATGGCTATGCCTCTTAGAGATTCTGGCACGCCGAGATTCGGAGCATATCTTAAAACGAGGCGCTTGATCTTATATTGGGTTGCTTCTTTGATTAATTCGAGCGGAAAATCTTTACCCTCGACCCCTTTTAGGTCGGTTTCGTACCAATATGGCAAAGCCGCATATTTCTTCTCCTCTCCACTCTTTACGAAAATCTTGGCCTCATATTTTTTAATCGTTTCCCATCGAGAGTTAGCTATAAAAGAGAGTAGCTCCCCGCTTTTTACCGCTTTTATAACTGCTGTATCTGGATTTGTAATAAAAATTCTTGTGCCGCATTGATTTAACGGATCAACCTTCTTGCCGGTTATACGTTCAAATTCTTCTCTGCCTTCGCTATCGTAGTGGAGGCTGAATTTAACCTGTTTATCAGTATCTAAATATAATTCGCCAAAGACATACGACTTGTCAGAATATCTAAAAGAATCAAAAAATATTTTCTTATCTTGAGATGCGGCTAGGAACAATGTTTTACCCCGCCCCCTGTTTCCCCCTTCCTCGCTAGATTTGGCGCTCCAATTAGAATTGAGAAAATACGCCAGATCCTCTCCGGATTGATTTTCATTTAGTATTTTTACGAGTTCCGCCTCGTCATGAAATTTCGTGCCGTTTAAACCAGTGGTGCCACTATCAGAAATACAGATGAGTTCTTTGTTGTCGATTTTAATAATAGAAATTCCGCACTCCCAATCCTTAGCGTGCTTCTTATCAACTCTAGCGTCCCAACTATTTTGGATCGCATCTTTTTGTAATCCATCGGCAAGCCATAGTTCCTGCCCTATCTTAGTTTTATAACCGTCGGCGACGGCTTCAATATCTTTTGCATCATTCCTAATTTGCCTAAAGATTTTAGACTCCATAAATTTTATAGTTTAAATTCTGTTCCACGCCGTTGTACCCCTTTAAACCTAGCTTCGGCGTTTGCGATGGATTCCTTAATAGTGCCGAATATCTTGCGAACTTGATCGGGCGTATATTCGTATAGACCTTTATTCGAGAGATTTGAAAGGACTCTAATCTCATTCAATACCTTAATAGTTCTCTTCTCTGCTAAACGCTTGAATCTATCGCCTTTATCCTCTTGCATAGTATTTGTTATATTATGTTTGACCTTATAATGAAGAGTATAAAGCAAATACTCTTTAAATGCAAGTGCCTCGACTGTGCGTAACTTTGGGCTTAAATCACCCTATCTGGGGAGGGGTTTATAGGTTGCTATCTTGCCCGCGCAATGGGAGGGCTGGGGCAAGGGCAAGAAACCGCTTTCTGGAGGGTCAGACACACAAGACGTGGGATATTCCCGCCAGACAGGAACAGGGTCGCAAAACGTGGAACTACCATCTCTGCGCGCGCCCCAAAGGAGGGGTTGGGGGAGGAATTTGGGCGCGCCATACGCGAAGCCCCGAAGCCCGAACAGCAGTGAGCGGCTGAGGGGCTGAGCACACCATTTCGGAGGGGGTCTAGCGGAGTGAAGTAGGACTTCCAACTTTGTCGGGCGATGGTCGGAAAGGCCAATGTTTTCAGGCCGATCTGGACTTGCTACCCCTACGTTTTGGCATAGGGCGCATGTAGGGGTCAACGTAGGGGTAAAACAGAGTGAAGTAGGACTTGGGATTTGCGAATCGGTGGCTCAAAAAGGCGAGGAGATACGCGGCAATCCGAGCTTGCTACCCCTTCAATTCGTCGCAGGCAATTTGAAGGGGTATTTGAAGGGGTAAATCAGCTCAAATTTCGGGCAAAATAGGTACGAGTGGACTCATACGAACTAGCAGAGTGGGACGAACTGAGACAAAAACCTCATTTTGTTCAGATAAATCCTCAATAGATTTAGGTTCGAACGCGGGATTAATTTCTTTTGCGTCCATAAGTCCGTTTAGGAGAATTTCAAACGGCGTAGCGTTGAAAACAGTGAGTTTCCGCTCGGCTAGCAGTAGGTTCGAACCAAGCTCGCCCAAAGCGTCCTTTTTTTGTTCAAGAGAACCGTTTTCAAAGATGTCGATAATCTCATGTGCGAGGCTGAACGTCCTTTCGGAATTCTGCCGCCACTGCGTTGCTCGATCATCTGTTTCATCCAAAGTCTTTTTTGAAGCCAAAACCTTTGCATCGTACTGCGGCTTAAGAGATTTGTATTCTTCTTCGCTAATCTCCTCCCTGAGGCGCATTTTGAGCAAGTTATCGGCATCCCTACGGGCCTGCGTGTATTCATTTTCTCGAACTTTAAAAATCATGGTGCGCTCCTCCACCTCCTTGTCATCCAACTCGACGAGATACTTAAGGCACCACTCCGAAAGCTCCTGCGAGATGCCGAGCTTGTTGATCGTGTAATCCTTAAGAAAATCATCTACTTCCTTCTGCTCCATGCTCCCGCCAGGGCAATTAGGGTTTTTTCGTTTATTGCACTGGTAGTAGATGTAATAAAGATACTGCGGGTTCTCCATATCGGTAATCTTGATGCCACACTTCGGGCAATTTTCTCGATTGCGATAGGAGAATTTATATTTGCAATCCGAACAGATGAGTTGAAACTTGAAATCGGGCGTGGTCGCTCCGTTGCAATGCCCACACTTCATATAAGGGTTATAGACTGACGGGTGCTTTTGGGGTTGCGGCAATCCTTTTTTCCCAAGCATCTGTTGAACCTTTTGAAAGTCGCTTTCTGAAATCATACGCGGGACGCTTGAGTTCACGTTATGACGTTCGCCCTCATAATAAAAAAATCCCGCATAGAATGGATCAGCAAACAGACGATAAAGGTGCGACAGGGAAACGGGTTTGCCACCTTGTCGCTTTTTGGGAATTGTCGTAAGCCCCATATCTTTCACGGCTATTTTCCAAACTTGCCGGACGGAATACTGGCCGCTCAAGAAAAGTTCCCATAATTTCCTTACTAGAAGAAATCGCTCCTCGTCTTTGAATATCACTCTCTGCCCCTTGTCCCCTGCCTTATCGTTCATATAGCCGAGCTTAGCAGGCCCCGTGGGATAGCCTTTCATAACTTTTGATCTGAGACCGCGCCGCACATCAACGCTCTTATTATCGTTTTCCAACTTCGCTTGGAGGCACAAAAATTGCAGCATGAACTTATCCATCGGCAAATTTTGAAACGTCTGCCCCGGAGTTACGACGGCGATGAGTTTCCCGTCATCCATAAGCTGTATGAGCGTCCCAATGTCCGTAGCGTTGCGCGATAATCGGTTCGGATGCCAAACACTGATAGCATTCACGACGCCCTTATTAATCCTCTCGATCAATTCGTCAAAGCCTTTTCTGCCCGGAGCTTTTGCAGAACGGGCTTCTTCAATGTCTGCCCCGAATTGGTCGGGAGAGAAACCGATTTTTGCTTCCATGAGTAGAAGCTCTGATTTCTGATCATCTAAAGAGGCGATCTGACGATCTTCAGCCTCCGACGACTTACGTCTATACCTTGCGAGCTTAAGCCTTTTTATATCCTCAATCATGACTATTAATTTTTATGCTTCTCTAAAAATTTTTTGACCTCCGATTTAGGGATACGCCATAATGCCGTCCTTCCCTTGCCGAGCTTAAAACCCTTGAGGCTTCGATTAGTAAGCCAACGCTCCACCGTCCGAGCGTGAACCCGTAGATATTTCGCCACCTCATCCCGTGTCATAAATTCCATATTTTTAGTATATTCCAAGATGTCTATAGTTGTCAATTACCCTGTTTCTCCCTAAATTCCGGGTATGTATTGATGATTGAATTGAAGTATTTGCGGCGATCTCGAACCTTCTTTGTTTCCATAGTAACACCATATGCCTCCTCTACCCTTGAAAGCCCGCATCTGCGGAGCGCGGATAAGATAAAACGCATATCGGCTTCCCCAAGCTTCGAGCCGGGAGAGAAACGTATCCGCCATGGCAAAAGCCATGGGCGTCTCCCGTTCGTCGCTCTACTACGTAGCAACGCAGGACAAAAAAGATTGGGCATTGAAAGTTCGGATGGAAGAAGAATTACAAAAGCATCCTTCCTACGGTGCGCGGCGGTTGGCGGATGCCTTGGGCGTGAACCGAAAACGGACGCAGCGAGTGATGCGGATTTATGGGATCAAGCCCTACCGCAGGCATGGGAGAAAGTATCGGAAAAGCAAGACAGAACGCCACTTCCCGAACCTCTTGCTTGGCATTATGCCGTCATATCCAAACCACATCTGGGCAACGGATTTCACCGAGCTCGCGTTCCATGGAAAGAAGGTCTACGTGAGTACCATTGTCGATCTCTTCACGCGAGAGCTGAGAGGCCTCCATGTGGGGACAAGAAAAGGAGCGCCGCTCACCGTGCAGACATTGGCAAACGCGCTCTTCCACCATCCGAAGCCAATGATATTTCACTCGGACAACGGGAGGGAATACGAGGCGAAGGTGTTCATCGCCCTGCTCGAGCAGTATGGCATTACCATCTCGCGATCCCGTCCCGGCAGCCCATGGGAGAATGGATATCAGGAATCGTTCTACGGGAAATTCAAAATGGATCTCGGTGATCCCAATCGGTGCAAGACTTTGGGTGAGCTCGTGGCGGAGATTTATCGGACCGCATGGGAGTACAACCATACGAGAATTCATTCCGCACTCAGGATGCCACCCTCCGTATTTGCGGAGAAGATAGCGGCGTGAGAGAATGAAAAAAGACAAGAAAACTTGTCGAGTAACTGTCTAAAGAAAGGGGTCCACTACAGCGACTGGTTCAATCGGGACGCGGTTCGAGTACGAAGTATTCTGTGGTCTATGTGTCTTGCTGTCCGCGAAGCTATCACTTCCCGAACAATTACCTCATGGGCGCGATGGATATCTACACGATGGCGGTGAGCGAAAAATATCCCAACGCAAAGCTTACTAACTCGCAGTCAACACAACTTCTGGGTAATGCGGCGATAGCAGGCACAATCACAGCCAGACCGACGGGCAACAGTCGGAGAGCTACATTCTTATCACCATGAAGAGCCAAGACGCCTACGGCATAGGAACGCATGGTATAGACCAGAGCGATTACAATGTATTTGTGAATTCATTCCCTTATGGCGAGCTTCATCGCCTATGCCTAGTATGGGGAAGCCAGAATCGAATATTGCGGCTATACTTAATGAAATGAGCGGGAATAATACGCGAAACATCAGGAGCTACATAAAATATGCAATCATATTTCTTGTTATACTTCTCCTCATATTGGGCTTCTTTCTTGTGAGGAATTATGTCTCTCTGCGTCGGACACAGATCATCAACGCACGCGAGTTCCAGTTGTCGACACTGCTTAAGAATCACGGCCCGGTGACTGCAAATGATATTACCGTTATCCGTTCATGGATGACGTTCGATTATATCAATAAACTTTTCAACATTCCTCCAGACTATTTAAAAAACACACTATCAATCTCAGACCCCTCCTATCCCCAACTTTCCCTATACGGATATGCGAACCATCAGCATCTGAATATTACAATAGTGATGAGCGACGTGGAAAGCTCGACCCGCAATTATTTGACGGCCACGAGCACCAATTAGGATGGATTCGCTACTGACTCCTATCCTTTCTTATGTTCTGCTTTATAAATATGCCGCGATCTTCTTTGTGGTGTACACCGGCGCGGTCATTATTCCCTGGCCAGCAAACGCGATGCTCCTTGCCGTGGGAGCATTCGCCAGTCAGGGATTCATCGGCTTCTGGACATCTCTCGCGGTCGCCGTCATCGCCAATTGCCTCGGCGACCTCACCGACTACGGGATTGCAAGAAAATTTGGCGAGCGGCTCATCCACCGCTTTAAGATCGATAAGGTCCGTTTTTTTATCCGCCTAAAAGAAGAGCTCATTACGGATGCTGGGGTAACCGTCTTCATCACCCGATTCGCGGGATCGTTGAGTTCGATAGCTAATTTTCTCGCGGGACTTGTGGAGGTGCCGTTCGTGACGTTTCTGTGGTTCGACCTATTGGGAAACGTGATAGAACCATTCGGAGCGCTCACCCTCGGATATGCCGTGGGGAATTATTGGAACGATTTTTCCAACCTCCTGAGTCTCATTGCCGGCATTTTCGCAGCAGCAATATTGCTATTCGTCCTCGCAAGAATCTATCGGAGAATAACGCGGAAATATTCCGAATAGTTATCTGTTGCAAAATTCGATTTTTTGGAGAGATCGCACAAGCTATTCCCCCACATTGAGCGCCGCGGCTCTTGCCGTTTGAAGACTAAATCGAAAACAAAGTGAGATTTTTCAATATTTTTTTAAAACTAGTTTGAGTCGAAGTGCCGAAACAGTCAATATTTAATATCGGACAGACCGAGAGGTATCGACTTTTGCTATCTTTTTTGAAGTCAAAAGTTCGAGTCCTATTCCTATGGCATCTAGGACGCCGAACTTATGATGGTTATCTTCTCCAAATGGTAGAATACAACCATGGATTTCATTAATCTCAATAAGCTCAAAAAAGGCGACAAAGTTGCCATCCTATCTCCCTCCTTTGCCGCGCCAGGAAAGTGGCCTCAGGTATATGAACTAGGATTGAAACGCCTGCGCGAAATCTTCGAATTAGAGCCGGTGGAATTTCCTGCCACCAAGAAGATCGGTGCTTCAAAAGATGAGCGATCCAAAGATCTGGTTGATACATTCGAAAATAAGGAGATAAAAGCGGTCATCGCGTCACTCGGCGGTGACGATCAGATAACCTATATTAAGAATCTTCCCGCTGCGCCATTCATCAATAACCCCAAGCCTTTCTTTGGGTTCAGCGATAATACCCACTTTGAAAACTTCCTGTGGCTACATGGCATTCCTTCATATTATGGAGGATCGCTCTTTACCGAATTCGCGATGCAAAAACGGATGGATCTGTACACAACTGAATACCTCAAACACGCGCTATTCGATGAGGGAGAATTTGAACTGAAGCCGAGCGATATCTATAACGATATGGGGCTTGACTGGAATGATCCGGCAAATCTCGACAAAGAGCGCGTTTACGAAAAGAATGACGGATGGTTCTGGAATGGGAGTCAGGATGCCGAAGGAATTACCTGGGGTGGATGCGTTGAATCCATCGACGAGCTTCTACGACACGGAGTCCAAATCCCATCGCTCCAGGATTTTGAGAATGTCGTTCTTTTCACGGAAAGCTCCGAAGAAATCCCCTCCGCAGATTATGTCTATCGCGTATACCGAGCCCTTGGCGAACGAGGAATATTGCAACGCATAAAAGCCGTGCTGACTGGTCGCCCAAAAGCATGGGAATTCGGAAAGGAACGCAACGCGGAGGGGAAAAGCTCATATAGAAAATCACAGAGAGAAGCGATAACAAAGGCAGTCAGACAATACAATCAATCGATTCCGATTGTCCACAATATCGATATCGGGCATACCTCACCCCAAATTCCCCTGCCGAACGGAAAGCGGATGCGGATTGATGCGAAGGATAGGAAAATCTTTGTTGATTTCTAATGAGACAACGCGCTGCTGTGTTCGTTATAGACGAAGACAAGGTACTGCTATTTTATCGTTTCAAAAACGGACAGGAATACTATGCTGTTCCCGGCGGAGGCGTTGAGCCGAACGAAACGCCCGAGCAAGCCGCCGTGCGAGAACTCAAAGAAGAAACCAATCTCGATGTTTCCCTCGGCGAAAAGATCGGCGAGTTTGAAGCCGACGGCAATCATCAATATTTCTATATCGCAAAATCATGGAGCGGTGCCCTTAAATTCGGCGGCGAAGAGTCGGAGCGACAATCCACCACTAACGTCTATCGACTGGAATGGGTGTCGATTGAGAAACTAAATGAAATCGATTTACGAGATGAAGCAAGAAAAATACTATTAAGACATCTAAATCCCGTGATCGCGTGATAGCTCATAAAATATCCGAAAAAGAGCTGAGACATCCCGGACCGTAAATTTTTGATATCTAAATTCGTCTCCTCTTTTTGTTCCCCGGATTGCGCCTACGACTTGGCCCTCGCCGTCTTCCAACGTACCGCCAAGAATATCCCCGAACTGGATTTTTAAGAAAATCGAAAATAAAAAGTGGGGAGGCCAATACTTTTTTGAAACTAGTTCGAATCGAAGTGCCGGAGCAAAAGGGGGATGGAGTGGACAGATCCGAATGTGTTATACTGAAATCATGCTTTGGACGATTATTATAGTTTTAGTCATTCTTTGGTTATTGGGATTTGCCTTCAAGATAGGAGGAGGATTGATCCACATATTGCTCGTGATTGCTTTGATTGTGCTTATCTATCGGCTTTTGTTTTAACACGCTAACTTACAGAAAAAAGACCATTCTTAATGGATGGTCTTTTTTCTGTAAGAATTCTATTGGCGCGACAGGGGGGGGGATAAGAAATATCAGAAAATCAGCAGGCAGACATTATCCCTTCTCAAAATAAATTCGAACAATTTCCACGATTTAGAGCAGCCTAGGGCTGCATAAAAAATAAGTAGGTCTATATTTAATACCACTTATTTACCTTCAGTGCCCGTTCTGGTAGTATAGACAAGTGGCCAGATATGAGACGCCGTCCATTGGGAAGAAGATAGGAGGTCTTAGAGCTGAGAATCCTTGGGTCGCGTTAGAACTGCACCAGGAAAAACAGGCGGCATAAATTAACTAACCATAAATATCCCATGGCAAAAAGAGGAAGTTGGATAACCGGGCAGCGATCGAACTCAAAAAAGACCAAAAAACGGTTGGAGGCGAAGAAGCTCATGCTCGAGGCAAAAAAAAGCAAGCGCCGCAGTAAATAAAAAACCTATCCCCTAACGGTCCCGCGATGTGCGGATGGTTTCATGCTCTTATTTCCAAGCGATATATTTTTGCGATGGAACCATAGACAAGGCGCGGCGCGAGGAACGTTGCGCACGCCGTTGAATTTTTGAAAAACGCCTTGCAAGTGTACTTCGCAGAATTAGAAAAGGAAATCACCGCGCGGGAAAATATCTTGAAAGAGAAAAAACTGCATAAAAAAAGGCGGCGCATCCCGATAGGAATAGCGTCGCCAAGTGAATCAGTTCTTAGCGCTTGTCTGCAACTTTCGGCATCTCGGGCTCGGGCTCAGTGTCCGCAATGATTTCCTGTGGGACTATCTGACGCTTCAACCTCGTGGCCTTCTCGTCATTTGTCTCCAAACGAAAAATGCCTACTGGTTGACGTACCCATATCATTCCCGGATCCTGCTCAGCACCTTCCCTATCACGCCCCAGTGAATAAAACCCTGGAGCCGTTGGAAAATCTTCCGGCCTTGACCTTCGGAGGCTTTTCTCGAACTTCCGAGAAAGCTCCCCCGCTTGGTCGAAATACCACTTGGAGTTCTTATAGAGGAGAAGACCAAGTGCAAGAGAGGCATCGAAGAGTTTGCGAAAGATGGCCTTTATCTCGTCTTCATTCGTCTCCTGAAACTCCATGCGCTCAAAAGCCAGTTTCTTGCTGGCGAGCTCGACGAGTTTTAATTTAATAAACCCTTCGAGACCGCCGAGCGTTGGAGGAAATTGAACAGGGTCTGTCGATTTTTTCCCGCACACCGCGCAAACTTCCACGATCGCCCAGACATCCGCCCAACTCTTACGCAGTCTGCCCCGAAAACGGAATGGGTTCCATCCGGCGTTTCTCAAGGCAACGCCGATGAGATAAACGGGGAAAATACCGTACACGATTGCCGCGAGAAGTGAAAACTTTTTCATGACAACACAACTTTCTTAACAATGCCTGTGGATTTTATAACAGGGAGCTTCCGGCTCCATCTGTCTCAAGTTTCCGACCCGAGAAGATACTTCTGTTATAGCAGGCAGCTGTATATATTGTAGCAGACATAAATATTTTGTCAATCCCCCCCATGTGCTCGAGAGGCCAAAAGTACGGTATAATACGTAGATGCAGCATAATAGCCCCATAAATAAGCTCTTTGCAGTCTGCGCGGGGCTTTGCGCCATCTTAGTGCTGTCCCCCACCATGGCGGCGGCACAAAGCGCTGGAACGGCCACAACCTCTACAAGCACGGCGGCCAGCAACAGCTCCCTGCAGGCCGAGCTCAACGCCAATAACCAACAGATGGCCATCCTCAACCAACAGATCGCGCAATATCAAGCCGAACTTCAACAGGTCGGCGCCAACAAGAAGACCCTGCAGGCCGCCATCAATTCGCTCGACCTCCAAAAGAACAAAGTGCAAACACAAATTTCCCTCACCCAAACCCAGATAAAAAATACACAGCTGGAAATTCAGCAACTGGGAGGGCAGATCACGAGCACACAGCAAACGATCGCGACGGACCAGACGGCGCTCGGTGCATATATGCGAAGCCTCCAGAAAGCCGATGCGAAGCCGCTCATTGTGCAAATGCTCTCTTCAGGTGGACTCGTGCAGACATGGGATGACCTAAACCAGACGCTACAGATACAGAACGGCATCCAGAACGAAATACAATCACTGGGACAACAAAAAACCGAACTCGCCACCACGCAAATCGCCTCGGAGCAAAAACAGAGTACACTGACGGCTCAACAGCAATCGCTCACCGCGCAACAGCAATCGCTTGTGTCAACGGAACAATCAAAGAGTCAGTTGCTCACCGAAACAAATTCACAGGAAGCAACATACGAAAAACTGCTCGCTGCGGCGAACGCCGAGCTGAACAGCTTCTCCGCGTTCGCCGCGAACGCCGGCGGCTCGAAACTACTCGGCAATCAGACCATCTGCGATTCGTGGGGTTGTTATTATAACCAGCGCGACGGCGCGTGGGGTAACGACCCGCTCGACGGCACGCGATTCTCCATGGCGGCGGACGGATGCCTGGTGACCTCCATGGCGATGGTGCTCACGCACTATGGATACAAGGATGTGACGCCGGTCACAATAAATTCCAATCCGAACGATTTTACGGCATACGCCCCGGCGTATCTGCTGACCACCATCAATGTTGACGGGGTAACCGCCACGCGCAAGACCGCCGCAATCGACGCCACGCTCGCCACCGGCAACCCGGTGATCGTTGGCATTGACGCCTACGGCGGCACGCACTTCGTGGTACTCGTGAGCGGTAGTAAAAGCCATTATATTATGAAGGATCCATATATCACCAACGGCAACGACATCAGCTTTACCGACCACTACACCCTCCGGAGCATCTTTTCCATCGTGAAGGTGATCATCAGTAGTTGATCATAATAAAAAAGAAGAGTAGGGAGTTCCCGCTCTTTTTGTAAAAGAAGATCAAACGATATTTTGACCGCGTTTTGACCCAGGAGAAGAAAGCTGGTTATATGTAATCAGAATAGAGGTGATCAAGATGGGGCTACCAAAGACTGAGGAAGAATGGCGAGAATTTGAAAAGGGAAAAATCGTTGCAAAATGCCCAAACCCCGAGTGTGGACGCCGTCAATTCGTAAGGCGCGATCATCGTTGCGTCGTACCCTCATGCCGAACGCCGCTCCCCATAGCCACTCCGGTGAATTCCTCTCCTGGGAGCATAGGAACATCGCCGCAATTGTCGTGGCAACTCGCGTTGGGATTTCCCCCGGAGACCAAGCATCCATTTTAAATCCTCACCCATAGCGCTCCGGCAGAGTCATCCCACTGCCGAGCGCTATTTTTTTATCTCGATAGTATATAATGGGAAAAATATTATGCCAGACGCGGCCGTCTGGCGTATAGCCAAAAAAACCGCTAAACTACAAGATATATTCCTTGCAAAGACCACTACTACCATGTCACCAGAGAATCTTGAAGAGTCGCTCACGCCGGAACAGCAACAAGAGCTTATGGATCTCCGGACGGAAAATGCAGAGTTGAAGACGGAGAATGCAGAATTAAAGAGAAAGAACGCAGAGCTCGAAAAACAGGCGGATTTGGCATTAGTGGATCCCGATCTTGAAATTTATAATAAGCGCGGCATGATGCGCATGGCGGAGGTGCTTCTTCCCCGGGATGAAGCGAAAGGTTCTGCGGAAAAAGATTTAGCTGCGGCGGAACGGCCGCCCATCGCGGTTGCCATGTTCGATCTCGATGATTTTAAAAAATTCAACACGGATTACGGGCATCTTAAGGCGGATGAAACGTTGAAAGATGCCGCTGCGGCGCTGAAGGAAGTGGCAAAGGTGCTGAAGGCGTCTGTCCGTGACGGCGATGTTGTCGCCCGATTCGGTGGCGAGGAATTCGTGGCCATTTTTCAAAACACGACCGATGAAGCAATAAACAAGGCCTTTTTGGACGAAGAAACCGGACGATTACGGATCGGCTTTACGAGCTTGATCAATGGAAGGGAAATCCGGGTAAGTTTTAGTGGTGGGGTTACACAGGTCAAGCCGGATGAAACGTTTAAGGATTTTAAAGACATCCTTGAACGCGCCAACCAAGCGATGCGTGAAGCAAAAAAACGGGGGAAGGACCAGATCATCCATTCCGCTGATCGAGCTAGTTGAGCGAATTCCAGATCGCAGGATCAATGTCCCCGTCCATCTTAAAGAACATCACGCCACGCAGGCCGTACTGTTTCGCGAGCGCGACCTTCTGCAACTCCGATGTGGCATCGGGAAATGAAACAAAGAACGTGGTGGATGCGTTCGGATCGTGAGCCGTTAACACCGCCGGCTCTGTGGATGAAACGTAATTGGTAAGGTCAAGCGGCTCTTGGATATATGTGCTCGACGTGAAGGCAAAGCTGAGCTCTCCTGCATTGTCACGCACCGGCGCGATGCCGAGCGAATCCGCGCGATCCATCGCCCCGAAAAAATCCCACGCGCGAACTTCCTGATAGGTCGTCACATTATTCGACCACGAGACTTCGTACTCATAACCATACGTCGGAACGCCCAACATGATCTTCTTCGGACTAATGTACTGAAGCGCATACTGTATGATCTTTGTATCCCAATCCGGATCCGCGGTCGGCGAGTAAAGAGTCCCATTTCCGCCTTTGCTCGTATCGAGCTTGAGATCGGTCGTCCCCTGATCGTACGCCATTAAGCGCACCTCATCGCAATACTGGTTAAGCACCGGGTAGCTCTCGGCATAGTTGAGGGTTGCCGGAACGACCACATAGACATCGCTCGCCGGCTCGCGTGGTACAACCGTACACGTCAATTTTTCTCCGGCCAGATGGAGCCGCATCGCCAGCCCTTCTATAAATAACGAATAATAGGGTCGCGTTGCCGGTGACATGCTCTCAAAATCAATATCAATGCCATCGAAATTATTATTCTTCACGAGCGCGGCGATACTGTTCTCTTCCCCTTGGCGCATCTTCGCAACAGAAAGCAAATTATAAATACTGCCAGTATCGAACCATGCGATCGTGGGGATGACATTGACCCCGCCCGACTGCACGGCCGAGATCCATCCGGTCCATAACCCTTTGCCTATCCCAAGATCGTCCTTTATAGCTCCGCCGCTCACGATCTCGTACGAGAACGGGCTCACTTCATTTAAAGAATCCAAATTGACCGCAATCTGTTGCTCGCCTGCCTGGCCGGTCCAATACGGCACCCATGCGCCATAATAGAACGGCGTACTTGCGGCGGTCTTTGAAGCAACGGCGGTCGCCGTTGTGGCCAGCACAAAAAATGGCATCGCGCCCATGGCGAGCGTGACCACCATCACTTTTATAAAATATTTTTGCATGATCACTTTTTAACACAAATATAATCTCCCTTTTTGACGATAAAGCCCTCCTTGGTAAGGTTTTTAATGATATCTATGAACCTTTCGCGAGGAACTGCCAGCTCTTTTAAAAGCTCCTTCGCGCTTATTTTATTCCTTTTTTGTGAAAGTGTCGAACGCATGATCTTTCCCCGCAGCTCGCGGTCGGACCCGGCAAACGGCGATTGCTTTTTATAATGCGCGCTGCGGCAATTTGGATTCACGCGCGGTGCGGCGGTGGGCATCGCTGCTCCATAATCCATGAGCGCCCAATACCATTCGCGCGGATTTTTTCTATCAACACTTCTCTCAATATAACACTCCATCTCCATATCTGTTACATTCCACCGCTTTGGGAAAAAAAAGTGGATGAACACACGGCGAATATTCGTCTCAATAAAAATTTCCGGCTTGTTGAACGCGAACGCCATGAGCGAACCCGACGTCCCCTTCCCGACGCCAGGCAACTGCTCGAGTACCGCGCGCTCGCGCGGCAGGCGGCGGCCATATTTCGCAACAACAATCTCCGCCGTACGCTTAAGAAATATTGCGCGACGATTGTAGCCAAGGCCCTGCCACGTCTTCAACACATCACTCGTCTCCGCCCGCGCGAGTACGCGAAAGCTGGGAAATCGTTTAATGAATTTTTTATAATATTTCTCCACGCGCGACGCCTGCGTCTGCTGGAGCATAATTTCGGAAATAAAGATGGCATAGGGGTCCCGGGTATGCCGCCACGGCAAGTTTACACGCCCCGCACGGCGGTAATACGCCCAGATTGTTTTTTTGAAAGTAGCGATGGTCATGGTCTGCTATTTATCGTTCCTCATATTATAACAATATATAGACAACGGCTTATACTTCGTCTACGGAGGAACCCATGAGAGAGATGGATCGGCGGCGAACGATACGGGAGTTGGCAAAAGCCGAGTTAAGTAGGATTAACCAGAAGATCGAAGGCCTTCGTCAACAACATGAGCCTCGCGAGAATATAGTGCCGGGAAATCTTCACTAACCCACATTTGCGCTTTTTGGAATGCCTATGGTATAATGATTGCGATGTAAGTGTTCTTAGTAAGTTTCCACTGGCCGACAATAACGTCGGCGCAGGAGCAGAGGAGAAGGAGGTCGCCTTACACATCAATAGCAATTGAATGGCTACAAAATTATATATTGGAGGTTTACCGTACTCGACGACGCAGGACGAGCTCCAAGCAGCATTCGCAAAAGCCGGCGCGGTCGTGTCCACGAGCATTATCATGGACAAGATGACTGGCCGCTCTCGCGGGTTCGGCTTCGTTGAGATGGGTTCCGATGATGACGCCCAAAAGGCGATCGAAATGTGGAACGGCCAAGATTTCGATGGGCGCAAGCTCACCGTGAATGAGGCAAAACCTTTGGAGGCTCGCCCTCCACGCCGCGAAGGCAACTTCGGTGGTGGTGGCGGCGGCGGACGCGACTGGCAGTAGGCTGGTCTCGCTTAAAAGCCCTATACTCTTTTGAGTATGGGGCTTTTTCGCTCTATTGACACGCGCCAACCGACGCTTTACTAAGCAGTAGGTAGGTGAAAGATTCGGCTCAAAAGAAACAACTCACCTCAAGAATGACAAAAAACATCCGGCAATACTTCATTTATGAGGTTAAGATGCTGTGACAGCGGAGAGGTCAAGCCAAAGATTATTTTCGGAGCATCTTCTGATCCTACCCGAAGCCCAGCGCTCAGTGCTGGGCTTTAAAATTAAATAGGTTAAAATATATCTATATGGAAGTCGCCCTCCTTATCATCATCGCCTTTCTCTTTACCGCGATCGCGTGGCGGCTTTGGCGACCGCAGTACCAGCCGCCAGTGCAAAAAGAAGATCCTCAATCACTGCTTCTCCTCCAGAACCAGATGAACGAGCTCACGCGGATGCTCGACGCCAAACTCGGCGAGTCGGCAAAGGCCATCAGTGACTCCACGAGCAAGGCGTTCACACAAGCCACGGAAAGTACACGCCTCATTCGCGAGATCACGCAGGAGCTCGCGAAGGTGGGCGAAGGCCAGCGCCAAGTGGTCAGCATCGCGGACAACCTTAAGAATCTGCAGGACATTTTAAAGAACCCCAAACAACGTGGCGTGCTTGGCGAATATTATTTGGAAACGGTTTTGAAAAACGTCCTACCGCCGAACGCGTACCAAATGCAATATCCATTTAAGGACGGCACAATCGTGGACGCGGCCGTGATCACAAAAGACGGTATCATCCCCGTTGACTCAAAGTTCTCGCTTGAGAATTACAACCGCATCTTGGAATCATCCGACAAGACCGAGCGTGAGCGTTATGAAAACGCGTTCGCGAACGACCTCAAGATTCGCATCGACGAGACGTCCAAGTATATAAAGCCCGAAGAAGGCACGCTGGGCTTTGCCTTCATGTTCATCCCATCGGAGGCCGTCTACTACGACCTGCTTGTCAATAAAGTGGGTGCGCTCAAATCTAACAACGTCAACCTCATCGAGTACGCGAGTGGCAAAAAGAAAGTGATCATCGTCTCCCCCACCACATTCCACGCCTATCTGCTCACCGTGCTCCAAGGCCTCAAGTCGCTGCGCATTGAGGAGAGCGCGAAGAAGATCGGCGAGCGCGTCAGCGAGCTCGGCAAACACCTTTTAAGCTATGAAGATTATTTCGGCAAAGTGGGCAAGAACCTGACGACGACTGTCTCCGCGTATAACTCCGCCGGAAAGGAGTTTGGGAAGATTAATAAGGATATTTTGCGTATCACCGGCGAACAACTTGAACTCGAATCGCCGATTGTGGAAAAACCTGAGGAGCTGGAGGGAGAATAAAATCAAAAAGATGGCTAACCCGGATGAAATAGTGGATATTGTAGACGAGAACGATATAGCCCTGTATCAGTCACCAAAGAGAGAAGCTCACCAAAAAGGGCTCCTCCATCGTACAACAATTTCTGAAATCATCGATTCTCAGGGTCGTTGGATAATGGTCAAACAAGCGCCAGACAAACAAGATGCAGGGCAATATGTTTCGCCTGTCGGTGGCCATGTAACAGCAGGAGAAACCGAAGACGAAGGTCTTAAACGAGAAGCCATGGAAGAATGTGGGCTAAATAATTTTAAATTCAAGCTTGTCGGTAAAAAGATTTTTAATCGTACTATTCTTAATCGGCGCGAAAATCGTTACTTTATTCAATATGAAATCTACTCCGATAATGCGATTACGCTCAACGAAGAATCGGTAAATTATAAAATCTTTACCACTGAGGAAATGAAAAAAGCTTTAAAAGCAACGCCAGAAATCTTTGGAGCGGCATTCCATTTTGTCGTACAGGCTTTTTATCCAGAGCTATTAAAATAGTTCAGCTTGAACTAGCGCTTCCTCCGCCTCAAGAACGCCGGGATATCCCACGCATCACTCTCCTTCCCTGCCGGCTTGGAATTGCCATTGCTCTGCTCCGGTTTCTTTTCAAAACTATTCGACGCAAGCGTTTTCTGAACCATCATCTCGTCCGCGGATTCCTCGCCGCGGGCATGGACAACGGGATTCTTGGAGGTGGTGCCCTGCTCGCCCATCCGCATAGGCGTGGACTGTTTGCTGATCAACGCCACACCATTGCCATTCACCGGCCCTTCCGCACCCGTGCGCGAGCCACCACCAAACATCGAAGGGCCGCTCTGGCGCCCTTCGAAGTGCGTGCCGAACAGCGATCCCGGCTGGCTGCCGCTGAAGCCCGCAGCCACCACCGTGACCTTCAACTCGCCCGGCTTGAGGTTCTTGTCATAATAGGCGCCGAAGATGATACGTGCGCCGGGGTCAGCGGTCTGCGCAACGATCTTCGCCGCATCATTCACTTCCGCCATTTTAAGATCACGTCCCCCGGTGATGCCAAGTAATACTGCTTTCGCACCTTCGGGACTTGTTTCGAGCAATGGCGAATGAAGCGCGGCGTTGACGGCTTTGACCGCACGATCGGGGCCACTCGCATGGCCAACCCCAACAATCGCGATCCCCGCATCCTGCATGATATTTTTCACATCGGCGAAGTCCACGTTGATGATGCCCGGCATCGCAATAATTTCCACCAAACCTTTGAGCGCATTGCGCAAGATCTCATCGATCGCCTCGAATGCTTTAACGATCGGCGTATCTTTGCTGATGACAGTGAAGATACGATCGTTCGGCACGATAATGATCGCGTCCACTTTGTCGCGGAGCTTGATAAGCGCTTCGTTTGCGATGCGCTCACGCTGGCTGCCTTCAAAAGTGAACGGCTTCGTGACAACCGCGATTGTGAGCGCGCCGGATTGCTTTGCCGCCTCCGCGACGATTGGCGTCGCGCCGGAGCCGGTGCCGCCACCGAGCCCTGCGGCGAGGAATACGAGGTCCGCGCCTTGCACCGCCTCGGAAATCTCGGAGCGATTCTCTTCCGCCGCCTGGCGACCGAGATCCGGATTCATACCCGTTCCCAATCCGCGCGTCAAACTTTTTCCGATGTATAATTTTGTCTTCACGTCGCACTGATCAAGATCTTGGTGGTCTGTGTTGATGGCGATGAAGTCCACGCCACGGGTAAAGTCCTTCGCCATGCGCGCAATCGCGTTTCCGCCGCCGCCGCCGATACCGATTACTTTAACGTTCGCCGATAATGGCTGGAACTTCTCGCTTTGCTTCTTCACGTGATGTGCTGTGCGTTTGGTTTTTTTCATGGAGATTTAATGTTTCTTGTATGGTAACAGAAATGGAGTCAATGGTTAAGGGGTGCCGCCAGGGTAATCTACGGGGCAAAAGACCGGAAAAAATTCCTAAAGCTCATACCCGATGGCGTCTTCCCCCCCCCTTTGCCTTCGCTATCCATACCCCATAAAACAAGGCCAAACGCGCTTACGAACTCGGGGTCTTCCAGATATTCCTTAAACCCGCCGCCACGACCTTCCCACTCATCCGCGAGGGTAAAGCCGATCTGCGCAGCCAGCTTCATTTCCTGCTTGACGAGATCCGTAAGCCCCGGAAGCTTCGCACCACCGCCGACGAGTACCACACCTCCCGGCAATTGCCCATACTTTTCCATCAGCTTCAATTCGTTGTTCACGAGATCGAAAATTTCCTCAAGCCGCGACTCTACGATCTCTGCGATGAACTTCCGCGACACCGCGCCTTTCGCGTCCTCGGAAAATTTTTTCATATCAACCGATTCCTTGTGTGGCACTTCCTTAGAGTATGCGTAACCATAATGAAGCTTCACTTCTTCCGCTGCGTCTACCGGAACTTTCAACCCGACCGCGAGATCATTCGAGATATTTCCCGCACCGACTGGGAATTTGCAGACGCCAGTGAGTCGATTTTCTTCGTACACACAAAGCCCGGTCGTGCCAAACCCAAGATCAACGATCGCAGTGCCGAGATCGCGCTGGCGTTTTGAGAGCGCCGCTCGCGCCGCGACGAGCGGGCCATAGACGAGACCGCTCACATCGCCGCCTGAAAGTTCCACGGCGCGGATGAGCGTTTTGATGTGCGGCGAGAACGCGTCAATGATCAAGCTTTGCACCTCGAGCCGGCTGCCGGAAAGTCCCAGCGGATCAATGATGTCGCCAACGCCATCCACCATGAATTCTTTCGTGAGCGTGTGGATAATCGTGCGGTTCTGCGGAAGGTTTACCGCCTGACTCGCACGCACCGCGCGGTCAACGTCGTCCTGATAGATCTCTGCATCCGCGCGTGAGACGGCGACGATGCCACGCGACGCCTGAATCTTCGCCTGCGGCGTGCCGATGCTCACATAAATATTCCGCAGCGCGGATTTTGATACTTTCTTAACCTCCGAAAGCGCGCGATTGATCGCCTGCGACGCCTCACCGAGATCGATGACGGCTCCCTTGCGAATGCCGAATGATGGCTCTTCGCGCGCATACAAGATCATCGGACGTGGTCCGCGGCATTCGGCGACCACAATTTTGAGGGACGACGTTCCCACATCCAATCCCGTGATAAAATCCCCTCCACCGCCAAGACCCTTGAGCTTCATATGCTCTTATATTATCACGAAAAGCATAGCAAGTGGAACTGTGTATTCCGCTTTAGATATTTTTAATATGCGCGTACTACGCTACCCACGCCGACCATAGCAGACCGGCGGCGATGGTGCCGTAAGTATCATTTTCAGAAAATCGCTTGAGAAAGCGATTTTCTGATTGCTATTTATTTTATTTTTTTGAGCAGTCTCGCCTCCAATACCTGCATTTCAACAACATCCGCCTTCTTTACATGATCATAGCCAAGCAAATGCAGAACGCCGTGCAGGAGCAACGCCTTCGCGCGTTCCGGCGACCGCTTTAAGATATCGCGATTGAGATAGATCTCCCCAAGATAGCGCTTCTTCGTCTCTGGATGTGGAAAATATGCGGGCTCGGGAAACGAGAGCACATTCGGCTCGGTCTTTTTTTTTATAAAACGCGCCTTGAGCGTGGCGATTTTGGCGTTGTCGAGCAGTATGATATCCAAAGTAGCGCCGCGAACGCCAAGCGCCATGAGCATCTTTTGCGCTAAGCGCGCGAGCTTAGCTTCGTTCCACATCGCGGATGACATCCCCCACCATCTTGCCGTCAGCGCGCCCCTTTGCAATTTTCATCGTCTCTTTCATGAGCCCGCTAAAATCTCTCGCCACGCCTTTTGCTTTAAGGTCTTTGACGATCGCCATAATCTCATCACGCGAAAGTTCTTGCGGTAAATATTCATAGAGCACTTTAATGTCGCCCTCTTCTTTCGCCACCAAATCATCGCGCTTGCCCTGTTTAAAAAGTTCGATCGCATCCTTACGCTTCTTTGCCTCTTTTTGGAGGATGGTTATCACCTCCTCATCGCTCAGTATCGCCTGCGGATCCTTTAATGTCTTTTCCTTTTGCGCTGCGTTCAGTCCAGAGAGCGTAAAGCGTAGTACCTCAAGGCGTGCTTTATCACCGCTTTTCATGGCGGCCTTCATATCATCGTTGATTTTTTGAAAGAGGGGCATCAAAAGGCGTAGGGTGAAATGCTAAATGAGTCCAAGCTTCTTCTGGCGCTCAACGTCGGCTTTCTTTTCCTCGCGGTGGATTGCCGAAGAGCGACGCTTGATGCGGCTGATCACGCGGGCATGGAACTTGCGGCCGCGACTCGGCCAGGTCCTGTTCAACGGCAATTACGTCGCCCCGAAGTCGCCGATGCCAAGCTCAGCGACGGATCCTCGTACCCTCAGAGGTGTCCTCGACGACGTAGCCGAGCGCGACGATCTCGGTGCGCAGCACGTCGGCGGTCGCGAAGTCCCGTTCCGCACGTGCCCGGTCACGACGGCGACCGATCTCGAGGACAGCCTCCGGGATTACTGCCACGCCTTTCGCCTCCAGGCCGACGGCCCCGAAGCACTCCAGGACGGCGCGGGCCAACTCGCCGCCTCGTGACGCCTCGCGGGCGTCGAAGGCCGCGTTCGCACGCCGGATCGCGTCGAAGAGGACCGCTGTGGCGCCCGGCGTGTCAAGGTCGTCCTGCATCCTGTCTGAGAACGCTCTCCTCACCTCGGGATCGGCCCTTTCGCCGGCGAGGGTGCCCGCCTCGGTGAGCCGATCGCTCAACGCGTCAAGTCGGCCCAGTGCCGACGCCGCGTCGCCGAGTGTCGTGGTCGTCACCTCGATCGGCGCCCGATAGTGCGACTGGAGCACCAGCAACCGGTAGGCACGGGGATCGCCCTGCTCGAAGAGCTCAGACAAGAGAAGCACATTGCCCAACGATTTGGACATCTTCTCGCCTCCACGCGCTTCGACCATGCCGTGGTGCATCCAACGGCGGGCGAACTGCTTCCCGATCGCGACGGCTTGTGCCCGCTCGTTCTCGTGATGCGGGAAGATGAGGTCCTGGCCACCTCCGTGAAGGTCGAATCCCTCGCCGAGGAGGGCGAGTGACATGACGACGCACTCGGTGTGCCAACCGGGACGTCCAGCACCCCACGGCGAGTCCCACCAGGGCTCCGCGGGCTTTGCCTTCTTCCAGAGGGCGAAGTCCAGAGGCGAGCGCTTCTCCTCGTTCACCTCAACGCGTGCTCCTGACCTCAGCGAGGCAAGGCTCTGGTGGGCAAGAAGCCCGTAGTCTTCGACCGCGGAGACCGTGGAGTTGATC
>CAVVHF010000003.1:0-19208 GCA_963747905.1 uncultured bacterium
CGACGCGCTGGCGCTCGGGAACCCGGCAGGGATCGAGCACTGGCTCACTGGCTGAGCGTGACCCAGCGGCTCGGCCTCGACAGCCGCATCAACACCCAGGTCCTGTTAGGCCAAGAGGTCCTAGTCCTCGCACGCCGGGGGCGATGGAGCAAGGTCGAGGTGCCTGACCAACGTGGCTCCGCTTCCCCGACGGCATCATCGGCTGGGTGCCGGATGTTCAGCTGTCCGCCGTCGCACCACCGGCAAACTCTCGGGAGGTGATCATCAGCGTGGCGCGCACGTGGCTCTACGCCGTGGCCAAGGGCATGGTCGCCCGGCGCCGCTTCCTCGTCAGCTACGACACCGTCCTGCCCGTCGTCAGGACAGTGCCGGGCCACCTCGTCCTCGGACTCCCAGGAGGACAAAGGGGGCGATCGAGCAATACGCAACCGGAGCCAAGTAGAGGACAATAAAATGATGAGCCGAGCCATGCGGCAGCCGGTTGGGGAATTTTCTCGATTTTCGGCGCCAGTAATTGGACAACCCCCATGGCCAGTGGATGCATGACGCCGGCGATGATAAACAGCGGGAGATACGAGTGATGTTGCAGGATATGGCCCGCCACCCACGCCAGGATCGCTCCTCCGAAGGCGCCGGCGGCTCCTCCGATTCCCACCACTGAACCCACGTCCTTCTTCGGAAACGTATCGGAGGCGAGGGTAAAGACGTTGGCGGACCAGCCCTGGTGGGCGGCAGTGCCGATCGAGATGAAGACCAAGGCCATCCAAGGGCTTGCGGAAAACACCGCCAGGATGCCGAGCGGCATACAGAGGCGCAGGCCAGCAGGGCGGTTTTGCGCGCGAAGTTGACGGACCGGCCGCGGCGAAGCAGATAGCCGGAAAGCCAGCCGCCGGCAATCGAACCCGGCACCGCTGCCAGGAAGGGAATGAATCCGAAAAGCCGCAGGTTCTCGACGGAAAGGTGGCGCGCCTCAATCAGGTATTTGGGCAGCCAGAAGATATAGAACCACCAGACCGGGTCGGTCATGAACTTCGCCAGGAGCACTAACTGAACGAGTAAATATTAAATATAAAAATTAAAAAAAAAAAAAAATCGGTTTCCAACACGTGTTCGAACGATAACGATGATGAATCCATTTTTGATATAATAAAAGGAATGTCTACAACCCAGCGGAACGTACTCCTGTTCGGCATTCTTATTATAGCAATCTTCCTCCGCTTCTACCATTTCACCGCCACGCCGCCCGGGCTCTATCCGGACGAGGCGATGGACGGGAACAACGCGGTCGAAGCCGCAGAGACGAACCATTTCCAGGTGTTCTATCCCGAAGATAACGGCCGCGAAGGGCTCTACGTGAACATCATCGCCATCATGATGGATTGACCCACGTTTATACCGCGCCATGGATCGTTCGCTTGCCCGCGGCCGTCGCCGTGTACTTACCGTGTGGGGACTTATTTGCTCGTCGCCGTACTTTTTGGCGATGGCCCGGATCCGCCCACCGCCTTTTTACTGGCAACCAGTTTCTGGGGAATCATTTTCGCGCATCGGATTCCGCGCGACTCCTGGCGCCGCTCGCGCTCGTATGGGCATTGTGGCTAATCATTAAAGTATTCTGTGCGAGCGCATACAAAAATGCGGTGCGTTTTTTATCTACACCCGCACGGAATGCTTTAATGATTAGCCACAATGCCCATACGAGCGCGAGCGGCGCCAGGATCGCGCGGAATCCGATGCGCGAAAAAATGATTCCCCAGAAACTGGTTGCCAGTAAAAAGGCAGTGAGCAGTCCCGGGCCATCGCCAAAAAGTTCGGCGACGAGCAGATAGAGTCCCCACACGGTAAGTACGCCGGCGACGGCCGCGGGCAAGCGAACGATCCATGGCGCGGTGTAAACATGAGATAGATCCATCGTGATGGCAATGATGTTCACATACAGCCCTTCGCGCCCGTTGTCTTCGGGATAGAATACCTGGAAGTGATTTGTCTCTGCAGCCTCAACGGCGTTATTCCCATCCATCGCCTCGTCCGGGTAGAGTCCGGGCGGCGTGGTGGTAAAATGGTAGAAGCGGAGGAAGATTGCTATAATGAGGATGCCGAATAGGAGAACGTTCCGCTGGGTTTTAGACA
This sequence comes from uncultured bacterium, assembly GCA_963747905.1. Classification (GTDB taxonomy): domain Bacteria; phylum Patescibacteriota; class Minisyncoccia; order UBA6257; family 2-01-FULL-56-20; genus JAKAGE01. The sequence continues at coordinate 2,131 of CAVVHF010000003.1, forward strand.
TTCCTTTTATTATATCAAAATGGATTCATCATCGTCGTTCGAACATATATTGGAGGCCGATATGAAAACGCTTGCGGCGGAAATTCATCGCACGCGGGAAATGAAGGATGCAAAGAATGCGGAAGGGTTGGATGCGGTGAAGGAGGCTATCCGTGCGTTTCCGCAGTTTGATCACGGCGCATCGGATGATAACGGTGTGCCCGTACCTGCGGCTGATGTGCGGGCATTTTCAAACAGCCCGCTGCCCGCATATGCGCAAAGCGCCGCGCCAGAAATTCGCTTGGAAATAGAATATTTACTCGACATTGCACTACATAAAGGCATTAGCGCGGCACTTTCCGAATCCGCAAAGTCACCATACTTCGTGCAGGACGCGTTCCATGATGCGCTCGCGGGGCGGCTTTATCCGGAATTACAAAAGCGCGGTCTCGTGAAGTAGCGAAATACCATGCCGACATTTTATTTATTGCTCGGAATCGTGGTCGGGGCCATCATCGTAGTCGCGGCGTTTTTTATCATCCGCGCGCTCGCGCGGCGGCGGATCTTCGACTCGTTGCAGACGTCGCTTTTTTTAATAAAGATTCCGAAGGCGCAGCCGTCGGATCAGTCGCACGCGGGCGGGGAAGGTGGCGACTTCAAAACAGAACTCGCGCACTTTGAGCAACTGTTGGGCGGCCTCACGGCCATTAAGAAGCCGATCGTCTTTGAAGTTGCGGTGCCGCATATCGGCGAGGAGATACACTTTTATATCGGGGTGCCAAAGTTGTCTGCTGAGGTTGCCATGAAACAAATTCAGGGATTATGGAATGGTGCGAGCGTGGAGCTCGTGGGCGACGATTTCAATATCTTCAACGCGAACGGCGTCACGGCGGCGGCGTATGTGGCGCAGAAGGAACACTATGCGTTGCCGATTCGGACGTACGCGGAATTGGGCCTTGATTCTTTTGAGTCTATCGTGGGCGCGTTCGCGAAGATCAACGAGATCGGCGAGGGAGCTTCGCTCCAGCTTGTCGTGCGCGCGGCATCGGGCGGCTGCAAGAAAGAGATCTATCACTATATCGAACAATTAAAGAAAGGTGAGCCGATCAAAAAAGTTTTGGGCAAAAATATCGTTTCGGGAGTCAACGTTTCCGATGTGACGGACGTGTTTAATCCAAAAACAAAAGAGGAGCAGGCGGAAGAAAAGAGTAAGCGCGTGGTGGACGACGAAGCGGTGAAGGCGTTGCAACTCAAGGTGGCAAAGCCGCTCTTTGAAGTGAATCTCCGACTTGTCGCGTCCGCGGGGTCGACGTTTCAGGCAAATGACATTTTGGATGGGCTTACGGCGGGGTTCAGCCAGTTTGGCAGTCCGATGCGTAACGATTTTAAGATCGTCAAACCGCGCAATCCAAAAAATATCGTGAACGATTTTATCTACCGCATGTTCGATGACGGCGAAAAAATGATCTTGTCGGGCGAAGAGATCGCGAGCATCTACCACTTGCCGATCTCGTCTACGGAGACGCCGCGAGTGAAATGGCTCAAGTCAAAGGAGGCGCCACCACCGGATAATCTTCCGACGAGTGGCATCCTTATCGGTGACGCCATGTTCCGTGGCGTGGCCAAACCGGTGTACATCACCGACGACGATCGCCGCCGCCATATCTATGTGGTCGGGCAAACCGGCACTGGCAAATCAACGTTGCTTGGCAATATGATCATCGAGGACATCCAGTCCGGCAAAGGAGTAGCGATCATTGATCCGCATGGCGATCTCGTGGAGAACGCGCTTGGCTTCGTGCCGAAGGAACGGCTGGACGATGTCATTTACTTCAACCCCGGTGACCTCGCGCGCCCGCTCGGGTTGAATATGCTTGATTTCAATTTTGACCGCCCCGAAGAAAAAACGTTTATCGTGAATGAGATGCAGAGCATTTTCAACAAGCTATTCTCGCAGGAGACGATGGGTCCGATGTTCGAGCAGTATATGCGCAACGCCTTGTTACTTATGATGGAAGACATGCCGAATGAACCGGCGACGCTCGTGGAGGTGCCACGTATTTTTACCGATAGCGCCTATCGCGCGCGCAAGCTCGCGCGTATCCACAATCCCGTCGTCATCGATTTTTGGGAAAAGGAAGCGGTGAAGGCTGGCGGCGAAGCGTCGCTCGCGAACATGACGCCGTACATCACGTCCAAGTTTAATAACTTCATCTCGAACGACTATATGCGCCCAATTATCGGCCAGCCGAAGTCCGCGTTCAACTTCCGCGACGTGATGGACAACAAAAAAATATTGCTCATTAACTTATCAAAAGGAAAAATAGGGGACATCAACGCCGGGTTGCTCGGTATGGTCTTCACGGGGAAGATATTGATGGCCGCGCTCTCGCGCGTGGATATCGTGGATGCCAACAGTCGCCCTGACTTCAACTTGTATATAGACGAGTTTCAGAATTTCACCACGGATTCCATCGCGACGATTCTGTCCGAGGCGCGCAAGTATCGATTAAACCTGACGATGGCGCACCAGTTCATCGCGCAACTCGAGGACAAGATCAAAGACGCCGTTTTCGGCAATGTTGGCTCCGAGCTTGTATTCCGCGTAGGCGTGCAGGACGCGGAGTTCCTCGTGAAGCAGTTCGAGCCCGCGTTCAATCAGAATGATCTCATCAACATCGACAACCTTAACGCCTACGCGAAGATTTTGATCAACGGGCAGACATCAAAGCCGTTTAACCTGAAAGTCGGTACCGCATCCTGGAATGGTGGCAATAAAGAGTTGGCGGAAAAATTAAAAGAATATTCGCGCATAAAGTACGGCCAGGACCGGCAGGGCATTGAGGATAATATCTACCAGCGCTTGCGTGCATAGGGAAGATTCAGAACGCATGCCGATCGTGTGTGTGCGGGGTCTTCTGACGATCGTTGCGCGGTTCGGGCCGGTCTTGCTAGGATGAAGACACCCCTGGACAAGGCTATAAGGCAGGAAGCAGCCAGTTGGCAGCGGTTGGCGGCGGCTGAGCTGATTGATAAACTCTGCCGCGACTACCGGCGCTTGACCGTCTCATATGGCAAAAAGTGCTCGTGCCTTGCGGGGCACGACGCGCGATGGCGGCAAGATCAACATCGACATTAATATCGGCATAACGGTGGGTGCTTGTTTTTATGAGTCGGCCGCCTTTTCTTTTTTATGTTGAAAAAAAACTTGGCATGCCGTATCCTTTACCTAGCGCCGTTGTAGCTCAGCTGGTAGAGCAACTCCATGGTAAGGAGTAGGTCGCCGGTTCAATTCCGGCCAACGGCTCAGCAAAAGAACAGAGTGAGTTTCAGAAAAATTTTTCCGCGTTGCGCGAAGCGCAACGCTAGGTGGGGTGGGGGTAAATTCGATACGACGGTTTTTAAGAAAGAGGTTCGAGCCGAAGATTTTTTGGGCAGACGATTTTTTACGCGAAAGTGAGGGCGAAGCCGCGCTTTCGCCAGCATTTTCCATATCTTTTATCCATTCTCGCATCGGTTCGAGCCAAGCGACAGCCCCTCTTTTGAGATTGGCGATTTTCTCCTCCAACGACTTCTTACGGGAGAGAAGGTCTGCCTTCTCTCGGAGATACGCCTCGCGGTCTACGTCCTGTTCCAAATAGGCGGTAAGAAGGCGTTGGGTCTTGGCCACGATAGTCTCTATCTCGCCCTGCATGGCCTGGCTTGCCGTAAGGGTTGATTGTGCTGTGTCTTTCTCATCTACGTCGGCCATAGCCCTAAGTTCGGCCGCCCAATCTGGCGGAAGGGTGAACTCTTGGAGAACGTCCGACAGCTTGGCGACAAGTTCGTGATCGCGGATAAAGGGTTGGGAGCAGTTCGTGTTTCTCTTGGTGCAACGATAGTAGATGTAGTGGTGTGGATCGGCGTGTACCTGTTTCTTCATCTTATTCTCGGCGGTGATACTCCGTCCGCACTCGCCGCATTTGAATAGGCCGCAAAGCGGTTGAGCTTCATTCTTCGGTTTGAAACGGGGACGGCCACGATCCGCATGGACGGCTTGCACGGCGTCAAATAGCTTTTTCGAGATGAAGGTTTCATGGTTGCCCTCGTATATCTCTCCAGCGTAGCTGAATATGCCGATGTAAAATTTGTTCGAGAGCATGAAGGCCACTCTCGCGCGGGGAATGACTTTACCAGTCAATGTGAGAAGGCCATTCTTCGCAAGGAACGCGGCTATGTCCTCAAGGCGTGAATTGCCTTCGGCGTACAGCTCGAAGGCCGCTTTCACAATCTTCGCTTCTTTGCGGTTTATGGCAATCCGTTTTATCCGAGTATCGTTTAGATAACCGATTGGAGCGCGTTGCGGGTAATCTCCTCTCCGCACTTTCTCGTGAAGTCCGCGCTTCGTGTTCTGGCTCAAGTCCAAAATGAACTGGTTTGCCATCCCGAACTCGACGGCCATCATAAGCATATTGTCGGTGGGGCGATAGCTCTTGTCGTGGGCTTGGATGTGCTGGATGATGCCCTTCTGCAAGAACCATGTTATCTGTCCGCCGTCTATTGAGTTACGGGAGAGACGATCCAATTTCCAACAGATGATGCCCTGCGCCTCGCCCTGCTCGATGCGTTGGAGCATATCGCCGAATACGGGGCGGCCAGGCATCTTAGCCGATTGTTTCTCGATAAACTCATGGACTATATGAAGTCCCTCTTGTTTAGCTAAAGCCCGCAACACAGCAAGTTGATCCTCAATAGAGCGGACTTGCTTATCTTCAACGTCGGTTGATTTGCGGGCGTAGAGGAAATAGTTAGGCATAGAGGTTGGATAATCCTATTTTGGGATTATACCACAATAGGATATAAGATTAAAAATAAATGAACAAGTCTGTCTATTCTAAGGACTACAAGGAGATTATTGACCACTTGAAAAAAGCGCGCGCAGAAGCTGGTTTTTCCCAGCAGGAAGTTGCTAACAAACTTGGCAAACCACAATCTTATATCTCCAAGATAGAGTCGGGCGAAAGACGACTTGACGTTGCAGAGATTAAAAAGTTCTCGATCATATACAAAAAGGATGTTTCCTTTTTCATAAAATAGACATGCCGAAAACTCCTCTCTCTAAAAAGGAAGCAGTTGAATATCTCGGTCTTGATGTAAAGACATTCGATAATGGGGATATAAAAAAAGCCGCTCACATGGAGCGGTCGTTTTTTATCTTTGACTTCTTTTCTGGTCGCGTTATGATTATCTCAACTTAATAAGAGGCCTAACCCGCAGAGCAATCTGCGGCAGGGCTACCCCAAAGTTCAAGAACGACATACAAAGCTCCTAGTCAGAGCGTCGTTCTTGGCCATGCTTCCGAAAGGTTGCATGGGTGCCGCAAGGCATCGCTGGCTGGGAGCTTTGTGTGTTTCTCGCACAAAGCCAACGTCGATTCTCGCCAGTTGGTTTTTTCTTTAACAAAAAACATGGACGATAAACCTAAAAAAAGATTTTACAAGCGTTGGTGGTTTGCCTTTCTTCTCGGCATCGTGGTCGGACTTCTCATCGTATTCGCATTGTTCTTGGTACTCATCTTTTGGAACCGTATTATCGCCGCCCCCACAGTTCGTGATGTGAGAAATGCCGCCGCGAGCGTCGGCAAGGAAAGCGTGCGCTTTTCGGATTGCGTTGCCACTCCGTCAAGCATTATCCTCACCGACTCGGATTACGGGACAGATAATTTTGGGGAACTCACGGCAACGCTCGTGCTGATAAATCTTGATGCCCAATCTCATCAGATGGGCATGACGGGCAGTTTTGGGACAGTAACGCTGTCGCCGAACGCAACCATGAATTTTCCCCTCCCTGCGTCCACGGGTCAAGGGATTGCGCCGACGACGACTATTATGACTTGCGATGGGAAAGATAGTCTCTCGATTACCAATCTTTCCGAAACTCAACTAATTGACGACGAAAACGCGGGCAAATAAAATCCATTCTCCTTATAAAACCATGAAAAATAAATTTGCTCTCATCCTATGGATTGCAGGCGGGGTAGTCGTAGTCGCCGGATCATCCTATTATCTTGGCAACAGAAATTCTGGCGTGTCTTCCGGTGTCGCCAGCGTTGCTTCAAGTTCGATGGCTGCCGTTCCGGCTATGTAGGCTCGGCGACTCGCGCGGTGCTGAACAAGCTTTGCGGACACTAGAAACACTCAAACCATCCACCAACAGTTGCACCCCGCAAATTTTCTGCGGGGTGCAGTTAGAGCAAGGCAAATGCTATACTATGTTCAGTAAATATTTCAATGGAAACAGCCAATGATTCAAAAAATATACCTCGCCGCAGTTGGAAGTTAATCCCGTTCCTGCTGGGAGTCGGTATACAAATTTTGATATACGGAATATTAGAATTTGTCATTCTAAAAAATCACTTTATTAACTATTATTTTTTAGATCCGGCCGCGATGCCTAGCTCAACGCCATGGACGCAGATTTTTTCTTTACCGTTTTTCCTGATTTTATTCTTCTTGTCTAGCTACAAAAAAGATTTATCATCGGCGGTTGATAAAACTCGGTTCATCCTGATTTCCCTTACGTTTTACGTTGTCGGAGTGGCCGCTTCGCTGTTTCTGTTAGATTTTATAATTTATGTAGCTTCATTTATTTGGCTTCTTATTTACACAGTCGCAACTCCAAACGCTTGGAAAGGCTTTGGATAATCTTTTTATCTTTACGGGGAGTTCAATCGTTCGCTTGCCCGCGCATGGGTGGCGCGGGGCAAAGGGCAAGCACCATATAGCTCCGGCAGGAGAATATCGGCGCAGGCCGAATTGAAAATCCGCAAAGCGGTTTTCGATGAGGATAGCCGTTGCGACGATATTCTCCTAAGGGAGCGGTACCGGCTATTCGAGTATCCCGCGTCCTTCGCCCACAGGCGAAGCCCAGATTGGCGAGAGGATCGCCTCCGGTTTGGATAACGAAAAGCGCGTCTCCGACAGGAACAGATACATCGGACTGCCTTTCCGGTCGTCGTCCGCATCCTTCGCCACAAGACAGAGCTTCTCGGCGCGTTTTTCGGTCGGGGTGGTCGTGAGGACGCGGAAGTGGGAGACGCCGAGCGAATCCTCGAAACGCCGCTCGCGGTTGTGCCGCCAGTACGCCTGCAACTTGGAGAGGAATCGTCCTTCACTCTCCGTAGCTCGGTCGGCTTCGAGGAAGCACGGATATTTGAACTCGCTCGTTTCAAGGACGAAGAACGCATCCGGCTTGAGCGACGGATTTTCGCCGCGCCTCTGCAAGAGCGTTACCAAGTCGTTGCCCTGCGCCCAGCGCGTGAGCTTCACGTCCGGCCGTTGCTTCACGGCGAGCGTCAAACAAATCCTGAACTGCGAAATCATCAAAGCGTGGGCGACGAGTGCGGATGTATGCTTCACCTCGCGGATGCGGCGATACATTCCTTCCCGCTCGTCCGCGCTTCGGGAAAGCTCCACCGCGCCCTTGCGTTCGAGGGAGTACACGATATGAGAAGAAGAAAGATGTTTCGTTTTTTGAATCTCCGGCCGATCAAGATAGCCATGACGGTAGAGGAGACTCAAGCGGTTAAGGATGCCGCGCTCACTTCCCTCGTGCAGAGCCACGAGTTGTTCCGAGTTCAAAAAACGATACTCGTACACATCGCGGATGAGTCCCATGTCGCGGGAAGTCAGTTTAAGGGGGTCGATTTCGTCGCCACGGATGAATTTTTGAAGGCGGGGTTTTGCCATGGATTTCACCTCAAATTATACGTCAAAGCGACCCCCGAACCGAGGCCTCCCTTCGTCCTGTCCCGCTACCTTTTTCCAAGATCACCCCCCCCACGACAAGCAAAAAGAAACGACGGGACAGAACGAAGGGAGGCCGAGGAACAGGCGCGGCACCCGCGACTATTGAACGGAGCGAGGACGTGAGGCCGAGCGGAGTGAAGTCCGATTTCTGATCTGCGAGGAGAGGGGCAGAAAGATGAGGAAATATCGGTGCTTTCGGAGTTGCTACCCCTACATGCCAAGGGTAGGCGCATGTAGGGGTCAACGTAGGGGTAAATCGGTGTCCAAACTCACGGATTTTGGGTAAAATATGTTCGCACTTCGGTATACAATGCCCTCACTTGCAGAATGCAAATAGTATATCTTTCTGGCTCGTGCGAGGACGAATTCGCCGGAAAGATATACCATTTGCATTCTGCTCATTTGCGGAGGGATGAAGAAAAATACTAGAGAATCTGGTTGGCTGGCTCAGATTTGCAATAAGAGCACGAATATAGTATCATCTTTCCCATGGCCAAGCTAAAACATGCCGATAGGCTGATCACAATGCGTTGCACTGTCTGCAAGCGCCGTAATTATTACACCAATAAGAATAAGAAGCTGGTGGAGCGGAAGATCGAGCTCCAGAAGTTTTGCGATTGGTGCCGTGTGAAAACGCTACACAAAGAGTCCAGGATCTCCGGAAAGTAACGATCGTCCCAGAGAAAAAATGCGCTTTGTCTCTATGAAAGGGGCACAGGCGCATTTTTTAAATTTGTATTAAAATAGAAAGGAAGAAATTGGGAGCTTAGTTAAGTGGCATAACTTCGGTCTCCAAAACCGATGTCGAAGGTTCGATTCCTTCAGCTCCCGCACCGATTTAAATTAATTTGGGAACATTACCGTTTCTCCCGACGGTAGTGTGACGTCGTTCAGAATGCTAATTATTTCCGCTTGCAAGCTCGCTTCTTCAGCGCCGATGAACTGTTGGATCGTGCCGGACGGATAGTTTGTAAATTGGCTTTGCCCGATACGCGTCTCAAACTCATAGCATGCGCCGTTATATTCCAGCCGGTAAAGCGTCCCCGTGGAATAGTGTCCGGCGCCCGCGTTGCCAATCGGGGTAAACTCGCTCACCGCGTAATCGCCCGCGATGGTGCTTGTGGGAGTGAAGTTCGCAAAGCCGCTCGGCGGTGTGGTTAGGCACGCGGTTTGCGTGGTAAGGTCGGTGCGCTTTTCTACGCGGATGCCAGCGCTGTCAAAGTTGGTTCCCTGATATGCGGCGCTGATATAGTAAAGACAATAAGTAAAATCTGCGTCGCATGGCGGGATATAAGAGTGCGTTGTTATCTGTTGTGATGAAGTTGCCAGCCCAAAGTCGGCGGTGGGGTAGACAAGTGTGATCGTCCCGTCGGAAACGCTTTTGCTTCCCGCAGGTGCCGTTCCGGTCGGTGTGCCAAGCACGAGCGTTGGTACGGTGTCCGAGGACGTGCTACTGGCGGGATTCGCCGGAGTGATCGTGTCATTCTGGCTGCCGAAATTTATAAACCACAAAAACCCTGCGGTTAATACCACAACCACGATTATTAAAAGTACGGCGATGCCAAATTTACCCATATGGTCATTATACAACCAAAAAGGAGTTTTATACGCCAAACGGTCTATCGGTTGACAAATTTTGAAGTTCCGCTATACTTGAACCAATTCCAAAGACCATAGGTTTGTTTCGCTCGGCGATCTCGCAGGGCGTCGCAAGTAAAAGCCCTATGAGAGGAGTGATAAACTTTATGTTTGATCATTACTCGCGGCCTTGGAATGGCCGCTTTCGTTTATTAAAGGATTATTAAATAATTTACCAATCATGAAAACACGGGCACAAAAAGAAATAGAATTAGCAAACGCGCGCGAGCTTTTCGAAAAGAGCGAAGCGTTGATTTTTGCCGACTTCACAAAGATCACCGCGGAGAACCTCCGTAAGCTTCGCATCGAACTCAAAAAGTCCGGTGCGAATTTTCTCGTCATCAAAAAGCGCATCCTCGGCATTTTACTCAAGGAGAAGGGGATTGACGTGGATCTCAAGCAGTTCAAGACTTCTGTCGGTACTATTTTCTCCGAGGTGGACAGCGAGCATATTGCGGGTCCGGCGTTCAAATTCTTTTCCGGTATGGAAGTTCCGGAAGGTGAAGCAAAGGATGTCTGGATAAAGAAGATTCTCGCGGGTTACAACATCACCGCCGGTACGGCGATGACCGCCGAAGACGTCGTTTACATCGGCAAGCTTCCGCCGCGCGAGGTCGTGCTGGCGCAGCTGCTCGGTATGCTCGCTGCACCGATCCGTTCGTTTCTCTACATTTTGGACGAGAAATCAAAGATTGGAGGTGGCGCACGGCCCATAGTAAATGTAGTTGCCGCGTCGGTCGCAGAATCGCCGACGCCTAAAGCATCTTCCACCGATACCAATCCCCCTGAACAAAAGGTCGAGCTAACGCAAGCACAATAAATACAATGGCAAATTTCGACGATTTAATCTCAAAAATAGAGTCTCTCACGGTGGTTGAGCTCGCGGAGCTCGTGAAGAAGCTTGAGGAAAAGTTCGGTATCTCTGCTGCGGCGCCGGTGGCGGCGGGCGCGGGAGCTGGTGCGGCTGCGCCGGAAGAGAAGACGGCATTTAATGTTGTCTTGAAATCCAGCGGTGCAAGTAAGTTGAACGTTATCAAGGTGGTCCGCGAAGTCACCACGCTTGGTCTCAAGGAAGCGAAGGACCTCGTAGATGCGGCGCCCGAAGACGGTCAAGGAAAATATCAAGAAGGACGAGGCCGAAGAGATCAAAAAGAAGATCGAAGCGGCGGGAGGAGTCGCGGAGATTCAGTAGAACAACAAAAGCCCCTTCTTTTTTAACGGAAATGTCACGTAGGAACGTGACCGTTAAAAAAGAAGGGGCTTTTGTTGTTCTACGATTCCTTGAAAAGAAAGATGAACTACATTACTATACTTTTACGAAGGGCGTTTAGCTCAGTGGTAGAGCGTTCCGTTCACATCGGAGAGGTCGCAGGTCCGATCCCTGCAACGCCCACAAAAAAAGAACCCGTAACTGTTTCGTTCCGACTTAAGAATGTCCACTCGCTCAACAGCTACGGATTCTTTTTTTGTGGAAAAATATTAAGTGGGGAATGGGGATTTTCTATAAATAAATTTGCCCTGTGCATATCTTCGGTTTTTAGCGTCGTCCGGCTTTTAAAAACACCAGCAAAATCAATAGCTCGTTAGCCTATTGTCCCTGTGAAAGGGGATATTTTGACTATATATAGGAGTGGAGTATGATTGTATACAAGTGGTGGGTTGTGGAGGAAACTGGGGATAACTGCCACTTTCTGTGCATAACTTTTATTGCCATAAACCACCCATAAATCCATATTTCCATGTTATTAGGCGAATTCAAACACAATTTAGATATTAAAGGCCGGATGGCGATCCCCGCTAAGTTCCGCGATAAATTAACGGCGGGCGCTATCATCACGCGCGGAATTGATAATTGTTTATTCGTGTTCGCGAACACGGAGTGGGAAGCGTTGGCGGCAAAGCTGATTGCGCTCCCGCTCGCGCAGGCGAACTCGCGGGCGTTCACGCGGTTGATGTTGGCTGGCGCAACCGATGTTGAGTTGGATGCGCAGGGCAGGATCTTGATCCCTGACTATCTGCGAAAGTATGCGGGTTTGAAAAAAGCGGTGGTGGTCGCGGGATTGTACAATCGCATCGAAATTTGGGATGAGGCAACGTGGGTCACTTATAAGACCAAGACGGAAAGTTCTTCTGAAGCGATCGCCGAGCAGTTAGGAGAATTGGGAATATAAGATGGCGGCGATCGAGAAGAGCGAGGCAGTTCGAAGTTTACACAAGCCAGTTCTTTTACAGGAGGTAATAGTGTTTCTCGATCCAAAGCCGGGAGATTTCATCATCGATGGGACGGTGGATGGGGGCGGACACGCTGCGGTGATTGCGGAGATCATCGGGTTGAGTGGAACATTACTCGGACTCGACTGGGATGAGCGGTTACTTGAAAAGTGCAAAACGCGATTCGCCGGCCAAAAAAATGTGGTTTTGATTCACGGCAATTATGTTGAACTGCCGGAAATCTTGACAGCTGAAAATAATTTGGTCAGAGCGCAAGCGGATGGCAGAGCCGACGGATTGCTGATTGATCTCGGATTTTCTTCCGAACAGCTTGAAGCGTCGGGTAGGGGGTTCAGTTTCAGCGAAGCATACAAAGATGAGCCGTTGCTCATGACCTACGACGATTCACGGACGCCGGTGTGGCGGATCCTTCGCGAAGAAAGCGAAGAATCGCTCGCGAATATTATTTATGAATTTGGCGGCGAACGAATGTCGCGGCGGATCGCGAAATCGATAAAGGATCATGGGCGCAGAAAGCCGATCATGACGAGTGGCGAGTTGGCAGACGTGGTGCGCGAAGCGCTGACGGGCACGCGCAGTGGAGAAAATCGCGGAAAATACGAGCATGGCAGAATCGATCCGGCGACGCGGACGTTCCAGGCATTTCGGATCTACGCAAATGGCGAGCTCGAAAACCTTAAAACGTTATTAAAAAATCTCGTGCGTATCGTAAAACCCGGCGGTCGGGTGGCGATCATCAGCTTCCATTCGACGGAGGATGGGATCGTAAAGCGGGCATTTCAATCATTGGCAAAAGAAGGAAAGATAGAAATTATTACCAAGAAGCCGGTGGAAGCAACGCGGGAGGAAATAAAAGAGAATCCTCGGAGCCGGTCGGCAAAAATACGGGCGGTGGAAATAAAATAGCGGGTAGCGAAAATTTTATAAAAAAATGACATTTATACAACCAACCAAGCACGCGAATATATTGAATTTGGTCATTGCCCTATTGATCGTTGCACTACTGGGCGGGACTTTTTGGCTGGTTATCGCTTATAATAAAACAGTAGATTTCAGCCACGATATCGTTTCAATAAAAGCACAATTGCAATCAGTAGGAGCGCAGAACACCGCACTGAACAACCAAGTCCTCGCCACACTGGGAGGAGCCGATTTTACCGCGCTCGCGGCGGCGGATGGCCTCGTGGCAGATAAGAACCCTCAGTACTTTACCGCTAATCAACAATGGCCTATCGCTTCACAATAATCGTCGCTTTTTTTCTCCTTGCTTTTACCTATTTAGGATTTCATCTCTATCAATTACAGCTGGTAAAAGGCGATTATTATTATGCGCAGGCGGAATCCGAGCAGTCGGCCGCTGCAAGCAATAACGCCGACCGTGGAGCTATTTATTTTACCGACAATAACGGCAACACGTTGCCAGCGGCGATCGACCAGGAATTCCCGGTTATCTACGCGGTGCCGACGGCGGTGAAGAGCCCTGCCGCGACGGCCGCAACGTTTGCGCCGATATTGAATATGCCGGTCGCAACGCTTCAGAAAATATTTTCACGGCCCGGCGATCAATATGAACTCTTGGTGAATAAGGCGGATCCTGCGGTGGCGCAAAAAGTGACCACACTGAACATTCCTGGCGTGTACACCGAGTTTGAGCCGGAGCGATATTATCCGCTTTCGACGGTTGCATCGCAGGTGCTGGGGTACGTCGGACCGAATGCGTCGAATACTGGCGAGAGTGGAAAGTATGGTCTTGAGAAATACTATAATAATCTGCTTGAGGGAAATTCTTCGGCCGGCGGCGCTGGCGGATCGGATCTCACCACTACGATCGATCCGAATATCCAGATCGAAGCGGAAAAAATTTTGGATAATTTAGTGACGACGACGGGCGCGTCCGGCGGGGACGTGATGGTGATGGACCCGATGACGGGGAAGATCCTTGCGATGGGCAGTGACCCCGACTTCGACCCGAATAATTACAGTCAGGCGCCGATCGCGAATTTTTTGAACACCGATGTACAGGGAGTGTACGAGCCGGGTTCCATCATGAAGGTCATCACCATGGCCGCAGGTATTGATTCCGGAAAGATTACGCCGGACACGACGTATGATGATATGGGATATGTGAACATCGACCACGCGCATATCACGAACTACAATTTGACGACCGAAGGCGCGTATGGCGCGAACACCACTATGACGGAGGTGATCGAGCATTCCATTAACACGGGTGCCATCTGGGCGGAGAATGCCACGGGTAATGATATCTATCTGAGCTATTTGAAAAAATTTGGGCTTGGCGATAAGACGGGGATTGATCTTCCGGGTGAGGTCGCGGGAAACCTGAGCCAGCTTCAGCTGAATGCTCCACAGGTTGATTGGGACACTGCAGCGTACGGGCAGGGCGTTGCGGTGACGCCGGTGGAGCTCGTGAGCGCGATTGCGGCGATCGCAAACGGCGGTACGCTCATGCGGCCGTATCTCAACGCGGCACTTCAGCCGCAGGTTATCCGCCGCGTGATCAGCACCAGCACGGCGCAGCAGGTGACCCAGATGATGGTGGATGCCGTGGATCTCGCGCAGGTGGCGGAGATCAACGGCTACGCGATGGCGGGAAAAACGGGCAGTGCGTACATCCCGAATCCGGCGGGCGGCGGATATCTGAACAAGCTTACTGATTCGTACATCGGTTTCGGGCCGACGTCGGATCCGAAGTTCATCGCGTTCATTCGGTTAAACACGATCCCGGTCACATCGCTTGCGGCGGAGACGGTGGTTCCGGCGTGGAATCAGCTCGCGCAATGGATCATCAACTATTACAATGTCGCGCCCGATCGGGCAACGAACGACGTCATCCCTAATTGTCACAATTTGATATGTCCGTAAAGATTTTGCGTAAAATTTTACGACGACTTGCGCGATGGACGATTTGGCGCTATCGGCCGGCGGTCATTGGTGTGACGGGAAGCGCAGGAAAGACGTCAACAAAGCTTGCGATCAAAGCGGTGCTCGAGCGCGACCGCCGCGTGCGCGTGTCGTTCGGAAATCTGAACAGCGATCTCGGTGTGCCGCTTACCATCCTCGGCGATTGGAGCGCGGGAGACTTGGCACTTGTCAGCCGCGCGACACCGCGCGGAACGAAAACCATCCAAAAAATAGGATTTTGGATAAAAGTGATTTTTTGTTCCGCATGGCGCATTATTTTTTCGGCGTCCGCCGACTATCCGGAGATCTTGGTTTTGGAATACGGTGCGGACCGACCCGGTGACATTAAATATTTATTAAGCATCGCGCGGCCGAATATCAGTGTGATCACTGCCATCGGTGACATTCCAGTGCACGTGGAATATTACGCCGGGTCGGACGAGGTGGCGCGGGAAAAGGGGAGGCTTATTGAATATCTCCCCGTCGGTGGCTTTGCGATATTAAACGGCGATGATGACGCGGTAATGAACTTGCAGTCGCGCACCCGTGCGCGGGTGATGACGTTCGGATTTGATAAAGAGTCCGAGGTGCGGCTTTCCCGTTTTGAAAATAAAGTGCATGATGGCAATCCGATCGGCATTTCGTTCAAGCTTGAGCATGGCAGTGCAATCGTGCCGGTGCGTATTGATCATGTATTTGGTCGTGCGCACGCGTACGCTGCAGGCGCGGCGGCGGCGATCGGGCTTGTATTTGGCATGAACCTGGTGACGATTTCTGATGCGCTCGCGCACTACGCGCCGCCGGGATCGCGCATGCAACTTGTACCTGGCATCAAGTATACGCAGGTCATTGATGATTCATATAACGCGAGCTTGATTGCTATGCGTTCGGCGCTCGAGGCGCTCGCGGCTCTTCCCGCCAAGCGCAAGGTGGCGGTATTGGGCGACATGTTGGAGATCGGCAAATATACGTCGGAGGCGCACGAGGCGGTAGGTCGGCTGGTCGCGCGCGATGCAGATGTGTTATTCACCGTCGGTCCGCGCGCAAAGTTCATCGCGGAAGCAGCACGCGGGGCAGGCATGAAGCGTGCGGTGATATTCTCCTTCGACACTGCCGACGAGGCGCGCAAGCCGGTGCAGGACTTTATCAAGAAAGGGGACTTGGTGTTGGTGAAGGGGTCTCACTCGATGGAATTAAATAAGATCGTGGAGGAAATCCGTGAAGTGCCGATCCCGACGGCGGTGTCGCTTAGCTAGCGCCGTTCGGCTTCATACCTTGTTTTATCCCCATTTTTTCCTTATACTTTTTTTCGATATATACAAATGCCATCATCGTCTAGCCTGGTCTAGGACATCGCCCTCTCACGGCGGGAACTCGGGTTCAAATCCCGATGGTGGTACCATCGTGTACGAATTGATGCGAGTGCCTCACTTCGTGCAGTATCCATCGGCATTTTCGTTGGTTCCAACGCTTCAAATTCGGCCTTCAGCTCAGGATAGCCATTTTCGATGCGTTGTAGCCATTCATATGCGTAAACACTAAGTTTTTGGTCATTCAGGAGCGGATTCTCACCTAACGCCCGCAGTATCTCGCGCTTGGCCGTCATATCGCCCATAACGAACGCCTTTCGGGCATAGAGCGCGAAGTTGAACGTCCGCTCGGAAAGCTCAAGCCAGTTCTCGGCACGCTTTTCGGTATCGCGTAATTGATCTTTTAGGCGCACAATCTTTTTTTGGAGCGCCGCTTTTTCGGTATTGAAGAAATCATCGGTAACTTGGCTCCGGTAGCGCATCCGCGTCAGTTCATCGAGCTCGTTCTGCGACGCCGCGAGATCCTTGAGTTGTGATTCGTAGATTTTACTCCGGTCGTTGATTTCCGTATCGTTGTGCTCGTTTAGGATCTCGAGTGCCCAATCCCTAAACTCCGGCAAGATGGTGTATTTCTCAATCTCCATCTCGATCTGGAGCTCGAGCTTGTCTAATGTCAGCTCTTTCCGTTGGGAACACTGAGCGCTCTTCTTCCGCCGTGTGCAGTGATAGAAAACATAGGTCTTTGTCTTTTTATCGCGCTTGATGAACTTTATCTTCTTGATGGCCGTGATGAGGCATCCGCACTCGGCGCAGCGGATGCAGCCGGTGAACGCGAAGACGTGGGTTTTTGGTCTCGGCTTTCCCTTCCTGCCGAGAAGCACTTGCACCCGGTCGAACTCTTCGAGCGTGACCATCGGTTCGTGCTGGCCCTGAAAAATCTGTCCGCTGTAAGGGATGAGGCCTGCATAAAATTGATTCGTGAAGATCTTATAAATCGTGCTGTATGACATTGGCTTCCCGCCCCTTCTTTTTGTTCGCGGTGTTCTGAAGCCCCACTCGTTCAGCATGTCCAAGATTTTTGGTGGCGTATGATTGCCGGTGAGCATCAAATCCCACGCTCTGCGGACGAGTGGGAAGCGCTCGGGGTCTTTTATGATATAGCGTTCACCCTGCGCTTCGATTTTGGTATTGAGATACCCCGACGGCG
>CAVVHF010000004.1:0-25487 GCA_963747905.1 uncultured bacterium
CAATTGTCGAACTGGCTGAACCACTGGCTCAATGTGTTTTGCACACTGCTTTCGAGAAACGGGCGTCAGGTTGGTGGTCGGCCATGTAAAGCTTGTGCCGTTTATCCCAGTGCTCATGCCGCTGGGGTTGATCGGCGTATTGTTGCTGAACTTAAGGCTGTTGATGAATCCGGTAAACGGTGAAATAAGATTTTGAAACGAGTTGCCAATGCCGTAGCTGGTACCGCCCGTTCCGGTGGTGGTGAGGCTAGGCATGGACGCTGCTGGCGATACCGATCCGATCGCATAAGCATGCGCCTGTGGCACGGGCATTATCGCGCCAAAGAGAATAAAAAGGGCGACTATGCCAACGATCACCGCGCCAAAGAACATCACGCAGTTCTTTAAGGCATTTTTCATGATTTTATTATAGCACTTTGAAAAATATTCGCGGTGTGTATAATGCTCGCGCGCTACGCGGTAGCTCTCTTTATCGCCGCGTCTATGCGACGCAATGATTCATCCTTGCCAATCACCGCCATGATTTCGATGGGGTCGGGGGAGTTCGCCTGGCCGGAAACGGCGACGCGCAATGGCCAAAGAACCACTCCCCTGCTGCGCTCGCCAACGATGAGCGGCAAGCACGCAGTGAGCGTCTCGCGGTTGAAATCCTCTGCGGCAATGCCGTTGATCACCACGCGCGCGGACGCCAAAACTTCCGAAACTTCCTTAAGCGTGGAATTATCTTTCCATATCAAAAGTTTCGGTTCGTATTCCGGAACGGCGAAAAAGAACGCACTGGCAATCGCGAGGTCTTCTAGCGTCTTTGCGCGTGCGATCTGTACGGCGACGACGCGCTCCAAAAGCGCTTCATCGTGCACCACGATATTCTGATTGGCAAAGAACGGCGCGGCGAGCGCGGCTACCTCCGCCACCGGCATCGCCTTGATATGCTCGCGGTTTAGCCAATCTAATTTTTCCTCATTGAACACCGCACCGGACTGTTGGACGCGATCGATGTCGAACTCCGCAATCAGCTCTTCGCGCGACAACATTTCCTTATCGCCATACGGATGCCAGCCGAGCAATGCTAAAAAATTGATCATCGCCTCCGGCACGTATCCCCGCTCGCGATAGTTCAAAAGTGCGGTGTCGGAAAATCGCTTGGACATTTTGCTCCGATCGGCGTTAAGGATGAGCGGGATATGCGCGTAGAGCGGTTCGGCAAACCCAAGCGCGCGGCCCATCAATATCTGCTTCGGCGTGTTGGAAAGATGATCTTCCGCGCGGATGACGTGCGAGATCTGCATCAACGCATCGTCCACCACAACGGCAAAGTTATAGAGCGGCGTGTCGAGATCTTTTGCGATGATGATATCGCCAAAGAGCGCGGCATCGAAGACGACTTTGCCGCGCACGAGATCTTTGAACTCCACTTTTACTTCGGGGACTTTAAAGCGGATGACCTCCGGTATTTTTCCTTCCGGCGGCGCAGCGAGGTTGCGGCAGTGGCCACTGTACTTTGGCGGCAATCCCTGCGAAAGCATCGCCTGGCGCTGAGCTTCAATGTCTTCCTTGGTGCAATAACAATAATACGCATCACCGCCCTCGATCAGTTGAGTCAAATATTTTTTATAGATGGCGGTGCGCTCACTCTGGCGATACGGACCGAATTCGCCGCGCTCGCCGCCGAGCGGCAGTTGGCCGCCGGCGCCAATCGGCTCCGGGCCTTCATCCCAATCCAAGCCGAGCCACACAAGCCCCTGGAGCAGTTCTTCGTCGTAGCGCTTTTCCGAGCGCTCTTTGTCTGTGTCCTCGATGCGCAGGATGAACGTGCCGCCGTACTTGCGCGCGAAGAGCCAGCTAAACAGCGCTGTGCGAACGCCACCTACGTGGAGCGGCCCCGTCGGGCTCGGCGCAAAGCGGACGCGGATGGATGTTGCTTGAGTTTTCAGATTTGGGACGGCGGCTTCCATATTCCCCTATTTTAGCACGAAAATGGACGCGAGGCTAGGGGTTGGGCTAAAGCGCCGCGCTTATTATTTCTTACTTCCCACACTTTTAGTCTGTACTGTCGAAGTGGCGGCAGGACTTTCAGACCCACCGAGAAATCCTCCCAATATCTGAGCCACATCCTTTGCGCCGTCCGGGGCAACGATATTTATCGGCTGGTTATACCCACTGTTCAGGTCGGAAAACTGTATATCATCTGCCGGCCCTGATTGATCTTGTTGAACCGCAATATCTGCGGATATTTTATATATAAGAAAATCATTCTTTCCTATCCACACTTCCAAATCTTTTACGGTGATGTTATCGAACGCGGCGGTCGCCGACGCGATTTGTTCACCTGAAAGTGATTGCCCGGAAACGACGGGGTATGCCGCGGTGATAAAGTTAGTTAAATTATCCTTATTGATCGCAAGCTCATAATGATAGGTATCTTGGCCGGCAATCGCTTGGCTTGGCAATGTTTGACTAACGGACAGGATCGGGTATTGCGCCGCAATGGATCTCAATTGGTCGATTTTGCTTGCGGAAAGCTGTGTCGACGATTGAATTTGGGAAAGCGTGGTAGTGGCGATATTTCCGCCAAAGGTTTTTTGAAGAGCGACGGGGTCGATTTTAAACCACGACCCGACAAAGAATTGGACCATCGCGGTTATCGGATTTGATGTTGATGATGCCACCGCTCCCATATTGAGATCATCGATCTTCACATAATAGATATTATCCAGTGCGATATATTCTATTGTTGCCCCGAGGGCTGGCGTAGTGCCGGTGCTTGCTGAAACATTCAATGCAAGAGATTGGTGTATATTGCTGAGATTGCTTACATCAACCGAACCCGTGGCGTTTGCGGAGAGAAAAACTTGCCCCGTGCTATTCGTACCTGCGCCGACGACTGCAAGCGAGCTGGTGGGAACCCGAATAGTAGAAGTGGCGTTTACGGCAAAAGAATAGGTTTTTACATTCTGCATTGCCGCAAATGTCTTATTCAAAACTTGCGAGGGTGAAAGCGATGATTGGAAATAGTAATATGCGGCGGCACTTCCCGCACTGAGAAGAAGCACGACAAAAATAATAATGCCAACAATTTTTACAGAAGTGGTTCGTGTAGTAACGGCGGGTTGAACTGCCACGGGTTGTTGGACTGGAGCCGGCGTGACCGGCTGGCCACCGTTATGTATAAAAATAAACGCTTCATTAACGTCCTTCTCTGCCCAACCAGCAGAAGATAGCATAGAACGTATAATGTCCTCTGTTCGACCCTGTGCCAACCCGTCCTTAATATACTTCAGCAAATTTTCGTCGGGCATTGGAGTACTGATAATCTAATTAAAGCACCACAAACTGGAATGTGGAAGCGAAACTGGGGATATCCCCTACTTCGTGCTTATCCTCATCAGCCCGTCCGCGATCTTGTCAGCGGCGCCGGGGATGAAAAACGCCGAAGACGCGGCGCTCATCTTGGCGCGCAAGTCGGCGTCGGTGAGGATGTTTGTAAGCTGAGCGAAGAAAATGCCGGGCAGGAGGTTTGCCTCTTCGATGACGATTGCAGCGCCGGTGGCGGCGAACTCGTAGGCGTCCACGCGTTGGTGATCATTGGCGGACGTTGATAAAGGGATGAGAATGGCGGGAAGGCCGAACGCGGCGAACTCGCACACTGAGCTGCCGGAACGCGCAACGATGACGTCTGCGGCAGTGAGCGTGGTAGCCATGTCACCGCTCGCGCTGCCAGCGCTTCCGGCACCGCCACCGCCAAAATAGCCGACCGGAACATAGCGATACGTGACCGGCGCATTCGCGAGCGCGACCTTGGATAATTTTTCTACTTCCACAAAATTCCCTGCGCCGGTTTGGTGGAGCACCGACGTCATCGCAATGAGTTGCGGCAAGTTTGCGAGCACAAACTCGTTGATGCGTTGCGCGCCCTGCGATCCGCCAAGCACGAGCACGAGCGGCTGGGTCTTATCAAAACCCATGATCTCCTTTGCGGACTCTTTTGAGACGCGCTCGCCGAGCAGTTCGGTGCGGAGCGGCGATCCCGTGACCTCCACTTTGTCGGCGCGGAAGAACGCCGCCGCGCGGGCGAAGCTCAGGAACACGCGCGTGGCGAAACGACTGGAGGTGACGTTAGTGAGTCCGGGCTGAGCGTCGGAATCATGGATGGCGATGGGGACGCGATAGAACCACGCGGCAACGACGACCGGCAACGCTCCGGTGCCGCCTTTGGAAAAAACAACATCCGGCATAATAAAATAAAGTTTCCACAAAGCCTGGAAAAATCCAATGACAAACTTTGGTCCGTCCAAAAAATTCTGCAAAGAAAAATAGCGGCGCATCTTTCCCGACGCGATCGGATAGACCGGAATGCCGCGTTGCGAAAGCAACGCGCTGTACGCGTCCTTTGGGCCAAGATATGAAAACTCCACCGGCGCGCGAAGCTGGTTGCACTTTGTCTGCAACGCCTCCGCCACCGCGAGTATCGGATAGATGTGCCCCCCGCTCCCGCCGCCCGTGAATACTACGCGAAATTTTTCCATGATTTTTTAATGATTGCGTTCTGTTAATTATACCGCGTAACGTTCAATGCCACACCGCTCATCGTGATGAATACCGCAAGCGCCGTGCCGCCGTAACTGACAAACGGCAATGGCACGCCGGTGAGCGGGATGATACCGGAGATGGACGCCATGTTGACGAACGCCTGGAGCGCGATGACCGTGCCGAAGCCGATTAGGATCATACGGCCAAACTGGTCGCCCGTGCGCTTCGCGATCCAGAACATGCGGAATGTGACGATCGCAAAGAGTGCGACAAGGCATCCGGCGCCGATGAAGCCGAGCTCCTCCGCGACGACGGCAAAAATGGAATCATCGATCGGCGTCGGCAGATAGCTGTCTTTCGTTGCCGACTGTCCATAGCCGACGCCCCATAGGCCGCCCGACCCGATCGCGATCAGCGACTGGTTGACCTGATAGTTCTGCCCCTGCAGATTTTGCGTAGGGTGGAGAAATCCCATGATGCGCGACATGCGGTACGGCGTGACGAAGATGAGGAGCGCGACCGCCGCGACCGCGACGCCGATGATGCCAAAAATATATTTCCACGGCGCGCCGCTCACAAAATAGACGACAAGACCCGCGCCAAGCAAAATCGCCACCGTGGAAGTGGCCGGCTGGAGGATAAGAAGCACGGCCATCGCGCCGGAAATGATCGCAAAAGGAAGAAGGCCGGATTGAAAATCGGTGGCGCGTTTTTTTGAGTTCGAGAGCCACGCGGCGAGATATAAAATATAGGTGAGCTTCATCAGCTCCGCGG
The DNA here is from genome assembly GCA_963747905.1 of uncultured bacterium. Lineage (GTDB taxonomy): Bacteria > Patescibacteriota > Minisyncoccia > UBA6257 > 2-01-FULL-56-20 > JAKAGE01. The sequence continues at coordinate 5,305 of CAVVHF010000004.1, forward strand.
GCTGAAAGCTGAGCGGACCGAACCGAAGCCAGCGCGTGGAACCGCTCGCGGCGGTGCCAAGTGGTGTGAATACGAGCACCAATGCCGCCATACTGATGAGCAATAAAATGAATGCAACGTTCTTGAATTTATAGTACGGCACAAAATAACCGACCAAAAACCCGGCGAGCCCGATCGTCAACCCAAACTCTAGCTGATGCTCCAAATAATAATAGCTGTTGTTAAAGAGCTGTTTACCGAGGCCGGAAGACGCGGACGAAAGCATCGCGAGCCCGAAGACGAGAAGGATGCAAAGCGCCGCCAGTAAAAAATAATCAGGAGTACCGGCACTAGTTCGTCGTCCGTTTTTTGCCATACATTATGCAGATTTTTTACCGCTCCGGATTGGCGCCAGATGACGCAAGGTTTTTCCCGGGAACACTGCATGGAATTCGTTCTCTTTTTCCACTACGCGACCGTTTACCACGGTGAACTTTATTTCGTTGCCGCGCAAGCATACAAGATCGGCAAAATTTCCTTCCTTGATCGTTCCCCTGCCCGTAATGCCAAACTTTTTTGCGGGTGCGAGCGTGATCTTTTTGACCGCGTCCTCGAACGGCATCATTTTATTTTCTTCAACGAGCGAAAGGAATGCGGAAAATGTGGAAGTGCTCCGCTCGGATTTGAAATGCTTTTCTCCGGACGACACATCGGAAACGCTCGGCGCGTTGGAAGCGATGAGACTGCGCGGCGACGTAATCGCGTGGGCGATGAGCGCGGCGTTAAGATTTTTATAGAGCACACTCCCCTTCAACTGCATAGCTTGCATCAGGCGCAGGAGCGCGTCGCGGCCGTCTTTCATCTCGTACATTTCCCTGACCTCTTTAAGTGATTTGCCAACGAGAAATTCGCTGCCTGGCGCCTGTGCAATAATGAAATTATTTTCATCGAGCTTCGGAATATCTTTTTTGATGCGCGGCAAAAGCCATTCGTCTTTTATGTTCGCCACCATGACGCCGACGCCGCCCGCCTGCGCCCACTCCGGCAAAAAAGTGCGTATCGGGACGAGCGAGCTTGTTGACGGCGCGATGTCAAAATGCAGATCAATCTCCGGGGGCAAGTCGTTCACGAGCGCGAGCGCTTCCTCATATTCTTTCTCCGCACCGACGACCGGCGCAAAGTGGCTGATGATCGTCGAGACGCCGGTCTCGCGCGCGAGTTTGATCGTTTCTTCCACCGATTCTTTTATGCCAGCCGTATCGCGGCGCAAGTGTGTGGCGTACACGCCGTTATATTTTTTTACCGTCTCCGCGAGCGTGCGTAATTCCGCGTACGGCGTCTTGCGCGCATGTACATAACCAAGCCCCGTCGAAAATCCGAACGCGCCTTCCTCGAGCGCCGCCTCGAGTGTGCGCACGAACACGTTTAGTTCGTTACGCGTGAGATCGCGAAGCGCCTCGCCCACGATCGCACGACGGATCGTCGCGTGGCCGACGAGCGTGCCGAAGTTCACGGTCGTCGGGCGCTGATCCATCACCGCCAAAAATTCCGCCATCGTGTGCCAGTTTACATTGATGCGGTTCGTGTCGCCCCATTTTTGGACGGACTCAAGCGTGCCATAGAGCAGCGGCGCGAGCGATGCGCCGCACATACCGCCCATGATGGTTGTCACCCCCTGCCGCAAGAAATCTTCCTGGCTCCGGTCGTTAAACAGGGTAAGGTAGTGATCCGAGCTGGTGTTGCCGTCAATGAATCCTGGGCAAAGATACGCGCCCTGCCCGTCAATGACGGTGGTGGCTTTTTTATTTGGAAAATTGCCGATAGCGGAAACCCTGTTATCGCTCACGAAGACATCACAGGCGCGAGCGGACGGGCCACCGGAGACGCGCGTGCTATTCGCACCGTCAACAAGTTGGACGTTTTTAATAAGGAGTGTCATGCCTACTTATTATACAACAAAAATATGCCAGGCCTTAAGGAAACAACCGCCGCTTTCGTGGATGATGCGGTGGATGACGCCCGTATCGCTCGACTCAGGACTGCGCGCGAACGCGGCAATGCCAAAAGAAACGTCTCCTACTTTTATCTTTGTGCCAATGGATGCGCGCATCCACCTATCATATTCACGCGAGATTAAAAGAATATAAAAAAATGGCGCAGCCCGTGAAGAAGCTACGCCAGATACGCGAGTCAAAGACTAAGCATATCGTTGCCCAATCGCATGGAACCCGAGAGAGATCATACCCAACGAAACATCGGATAAAAACTCCTCTTCGTTTTTCCACTCGGTCTGCCGAATGGGATTTCTGAAGGGTAAGATGCCGCCATCGCCGATGCTCCGATAGTAGCACCACCGTTCGCTGAGATCCTTTCTTACGTTCTGCTCATGTACCTTCGCCGCCTTCTCGCCCAACAGATCTCTCATATGCCAACGCCGATCGATCTCTCGCCGCGCCTCGATGACAGCGGTCGCTAATCCGGTTAATTCAAGAAGGATGCCATCGTCTCCACGAAGTTCATCGCACTGGGCACGACTGGTTGGATAGCCATCATAATCACACTCCCTCTCACAACAGAATTGTTCGATTACCTCAGCTTCTTTTGCAAATTTTGAGTTGGAACTTGCGAAAGCAGCCGTTAAGGAAACTACCGACAGAACAATGGAGGCGAAAGCAAGTGATACGAGATGATGGACAAAGAACATCAGACCGAGGGCACCAAATAAAACTACGACAAACCACAACCCTCGGACAAAAGTTCTGTACGCGTACACTTCCTCTCTGGGCGTTTTGAACATTATTAACCCTCCTCGCTTCGGTTTTGAGTTACTGCCCGTATTGTAATCTATTTTTTATCACTCCGCAACCCCTTTCGCCATTCCTCGATCTTTTTGTGGTCGCCAGAGAGTAATATCGGCGGCACACGCCACTTTTTTTCTTTTGTGGGAACAAAAACTTCCGGCCGCGTGTACGTCGGGAACGAACCATTAATCTCCTCAAGAGATTCTTCCTTCCCAAGAAATCCGGGAATCTGGCGGCTTACGGTTTCCATGAGTGCAAGCGCCGGGATCTCGCCACCGGACAATACATAATCCCCTATCGAGATCTCCTCATCGGCAATATGTTCCGCTACGCGTTCATCCACGCCCTCGTACCGACCGCAGATCAGAATGAGGTCATCGTATTTTGCCATGCGACGCGCGGCCGCCGCATCTAAATGCTTTCCACGCGTCGAAAATAAGATCACACGCGTTTTAGATTTTTTTAATAATTTTCGCCGTGCGCTTTTGATCTTTTTTACCGCATCCCAGACGGGCTGGATCGCGAGCACCATCCCCGGACCGCCGCCGAACGGCCGGTCGTCCACTTTTTTATGTTTATCTTTTGTGAATGCGCGAAGGTCATACGCGCGCACCGAAATGATTTTTTTCGCCTGCGCGCGCTTAAAAAGCGATTCCGCAAAATAGGAATCGAATATGCCGGGGAAAATGGTGAGGATATGGAAACGCATCATGCTTGCGGCTTTTCTCCGGGTATTTCCTCCGCCGCTTGTTTTTTCAACGACTCATTGATCGAACGGCGCAGTTCTTCAATATCCACTTTCGGCCTCGCAAACTGCTTCGGCGCAAAAGCGGCGGTTGGAGCCGAAGCGGGAGTTGAAACAGGCGCGAGTGCGGACTCCGGTGGGATAGGTTTTTCAACCGGCGCAACCGCGCGGAGCGATGAAGGCGCTGATGAGGATGTCGACGCGCGTGGCGGCGCATAGCGATCACGCGCACCGGCGTCGCTGCGAGGACGCACTTCTCCCCGCGAAATATCCGCGCGTGGCGGCGCAGGACGCAAGACCTGCGCAAGCGACTTCTCATCGCGCCGCCCGATCTTTTCGTTGAGGACCGCATCGCTTTGACCGTTCCACTCGCTTGCGATCCGCTCGTCCACAATCTTACGCGGCACAGCATAATGTTCGCGGGTATTTTTGATGATGATGTCCTTATAGGACTGAAGCGGCTGGATATGCGGCGGAAGCGTCGTTGCCGAAAACGGCTTGGAGGAAACGCCGTCGATCATCAGTTTGATATAAATATTCGCTTTCGCAAGATTGACGAGGTCGTTTTGCAAGAACTCCGGCATGAATTCCTTTTCCAGGAACTCGCCGTCGGCGGCGCCGACGCGGAAGGTAATGATGGTGCCCACGTTTCCGAACACCGCGTCACGCACTTTGGTATTACCGTCGTTCGTGACGAGCTGGCCGATATACTGGTGCGCGAGCGTGAGCGAGAGGCGATATTTGCGCGCCTCGGAAAGGATGCTCGCGAAGGAATCCGTTGCAAAGTTCTGGAATTCGTCCACATACATATAGAAATCGCGGCGTTTATCCTCCGGGATATCCACGCGCGACATAGCGGCAAGCTGCAACCGGGAGATGATCATTGCGCCGAGCAGGGCGGAATTGTCCTCCCCCATTTTCCCCTTTGAGAGGTTCACGATGAATATTTTTCCTGTGTCCATGATCTCGCGCATATTAATAGTGGAGCGCGACTGCCCGAGAATATTGCGGATCAAAGGATTGGAGACAAACTGCCCCACCTTGTTTTGGATGGCGGCGAGCGCTTCCGTCTCAAGCTTTTGCGAGTAACGCGCGAATTCATTCTGCCAAAACGCCTTAATGACCGGATCCTGTAGATTATCAACAATTTTTTTACGGTACGGTGGCTCGGCAAACATCCTCAAAACGCCCAACAGGGTGGAGTTGGGCAGCTCGAGGAGCGCGAGCAATGTGTTATTCAAAATATATTCCATACGAGCGGACCACGCGTCCACCCATATCTTCTTGAACACGCCCATAATGCCCGAAGCAACGAGGTGCCGGAATTCGGTACCCACCTGTTCCATTGGATTGAACGCGATCGGGTATTCCATATCGGACGGATTGAAGTAGATCACGTCGTCCAAACGTTCCTCGGGAATGAAATCTAAAAGTTTTTCCGCGGATTCTCCGTGAGGATCGATGAATGCGATGCCACGGCCGGCCTCGATGTCCGCGATAGCCATGTTCTCAAGGAGCGTGGATTTTCCCACGCCGGTCTTCCCCACCACGTACACGTGGCGGCGGCGATCATCAAATTTAATGCCAAATTTTTGTTCGGCATTGCCGCGATAATTATGATACCCGATCGGCGTGATGTCCTGTGGTGATTTTCCGTTTGCCATACGATGATTATCCCGCTATTCCTCGATAATAGGAAGTGTCGTCGGCGGACTTCCCTTCCGCGATTCCACTTTTTCAAGCTCGGTCGTCGAAACCACCGCCAACGGGAAGTGGAACACGGTCGCGAGCTCCTCTATGTTGAGGATCGATTCGTGGACTCCGGGGGTAAGATGCCGGTAATTCTCGTAAAGGTAGCGCTTCCGCGCGCGCAGACGGAGCTTCTTGAATATATATTTCACCGTATACGACGCGGTCGATGTCGGACTGTATGGTTTCAGAGAATTCAGGTTCTGCGTGTTGAATTGGCGGATAAACCCATGGATGGAATTGATGTGGCCGGAATCCACCGCTTCTTCACGCTTCTCGACATACATAAACCGCAACGTTGCCTCGAACGCAATTTTAGAAATTTTGAGATGGATGGCATCCGCACGTTCCTTGTCTACCGGCGTCATTAAAAAGCGGGGGAACCTTTCTTGGTTTTTATCCTTGCTCATGCTTGCCTCGCCCGGATGCTCGAAGGGCGCGCGGAGCACCTCGCTGGGAGTGATGCCGAGGTCAAACTTCGGCCACATGCTCGGCTTTTTTTGCTCCTCGATGCCGAGCAATTTTTTGATCTCCTTCTCCCCCTCATTACGAAAATTCTCGCCGGTCGGCTTAATGAGCAATTGGAACCATAATTGCTCATCATTCTTCAATTTCGACATCGCCTCCATGAGCGGCGCGATGGTATCGATGCGATGCTCTTCTACCGCTTCCTCAAACATCGGGTAGGTGCGGATCGGCAGATAATTCTCATGGCGCAATACCTCTTCAAGCCCAGAAATGTCGAAAGTTTCGTTCGGCAGGACGTGGGGAAACTCTTCTAGATAATCCTCCGCTTCGGTGATTTCCGCCTCTGGATATGCCGCGTAAATTGCCGATTCCATCATATTGCGGAATTGCGTCGGCACGCGGAGATAAAAATGCGTCTCGCCGGCGCGGCCGACGAGCTCGAAGACCATCCAATATTCCTCCTGCCCTTTCCAATATGTATTATAGGGACCGATGCCGTACGAATAAGGTGCATGCGCGGCGGCGAAGATCTGCTCCATCGCTTTTGGCGTTTTGAGAATGGTCTTCGGCACCTTGATCTCCAATAGTTTCCACTTAATCCCGGTGATCCATTGGTAGTGCAAATACATTTTCCACGCTTCCCAAAAGACGAGGATAGCGATAAGGGGCAGAACAAACCACCATACCATCCCCCACACCACGAAGATGCTACCCAAAATTCCTGATACGATATGAGCCATATATGCTTATTATCAACCGTGAAACGACAAAGTGCAAAACGCCGGACCGTGAAGACCGGTCTAGGATTCCCGGACGCGGTAGCGACCGTCGTTCATGCGCTCAAAAAAATTCCGGTTCTGGAGATTAATAAGAATAGTATTCTGCTTAAAAAAACGCTGCTGGTTCACGTGCGCCACGACGTCATTCGCCTTGAGCGGACCCTTAGTCTTCAAAACCTTGGTAATGACCTCACGCGCGGTTCCCGGCTCATAGCCATGTTCCTTAAGGCCGTACATACCCCGGCCGACGAGCACGAAACGGCTATCTTTGATGAGCTCGTTATGCACTGTGGGCGCAAGCGCCTTCTGGTCATCAAAGCCAACTTTGTTGATATGCGTGGCGATGTCTTCAAAGTGCAGTGGCTCGGCTTTCTTTTTGAGTACAAGATAGATCTTATCCCGAACCGTCGCCGGGTTAATCTCCGGCCATTCGCTCAGGCCCATATCGCCATACGGATTCTTATCGATCTGCTTCGCGATGCTCAAATAATTTTCGGCGATCTCCTGCGCGACCGATTTTGTCTTCAAAAAACTTGCGAGTTGGACCTGGTATGAATCTGCAAAGACCTTCTCTTTATGCGATTTTAAAAATCCAACCCAGCCATTCACGAACGCGCTCGCAGTCCTGAAGTCCTTGTCGGTCACATAATAAAAAGGCTCGAACGCATCGTCCTCGCGGTGAAGATTGAACGCGCCCGATGCTTCCGCCAGAAAATCGAGGTGGTTCTCTCGTACACCGTTGGTAAGCGTCGTCGCATACCGGACGACCTCGGGCTTTCCCGAAACCCCACCGCGCGCGGTAATGAACTTCTTGACCTTCTCCAACACTGCGCCAGTTTCCGAGTTCTTTGCGATATTCGCCTTTACGAGCATAATCGCACCGTTCTCGATCTGACGCACGCGCTCACGGGTAACGTCCAAACGATCGCCGATCGCGGCGAGCGTCTCCCCATCCGTTTTGCCGTCCAATCCAAAACGAGCCGTAATAACCTCCTTTTGACGGGGGTTAAGACCATTCAGCGAATTGGTGATGATTTTAGTGATAGATGCCATATTTTTTATATCCAGGATATTTTATATTATATTAAGATAAATGTCAAGCGCTCAATCCCCCACTGGACTTACCGCCTTATTTATCCTGTTCTATTGTAATTCATATTAAACTAAATTGCAAGCACCGTCAAGAAACTGGGGATAACTTTGCTCTATTGTCGCTAGACGCTTTCATTCCGACTCGTCGCCACGAGCGCCGGGCTCGCGATAAAGATCGACGAGTAGATGCCTGTCGTCACTCCCACGAGCAGCGTCAGCACAAAATATTTGAGGTCCGCCGGACCGACGAAGTAGAGCGAAAGCAGCACGAGGATAAGAGTGAGTGACGTGTTGATGGAGCGCGCGAGCGTTTGGTTGACACTATCGTTCACGATCGTGGCAAACGGCATCTTGCCGCGGTGATTCAGAAGATTCTCGCGAATGCGATCAAAGACCACAATCGTATCGTGCACGGAAAATCCCATAACGACGAGCAGGGCCACTATGATGTCCGAATTGAGCTGCACATTCATATAATGGCCAAGGATGGCAAGCATGCCGGCCGGGATGGCCACGTCGTGGAACAGTGTCATTAGCGTGATCCACCCATACTTCCACGAGCTGATCGGTCGCGACGCTTTCCGGAATGCGAATGCAATATAGAGCGAGATGCCGATCAATACAAGAATGATTCCGATGATGGAAGCATTGCGGAGGTTCGCTCCCACCGAAGAACTGATAGATTGGAAGCTCAACTCTTGAAATGATGGCCACTGGGCAGTGAGCTCGCTCATATATTGCTGATGGACCGTTTCGTTAACCAATCCAAAGACCACCAAGAACGACTGGTCACCGTTATCCACCGTCACTTGTGCATCAGGCACGTGAAGATCATTCTGGAAAAAAGTCTGCACGTCGGCAGCGGAAAGAGTTTGCCCAGGAATCTTGATCTCCCACAGTGTTCCGCCCTTGAGCTCGGCACTCTCTTGGAACCCAAACATTGCGATGGCAACAAGTGCGATGCCCACTAGTATGATGGATATTGTGAACCAGATCTTTTTATGTCCTACGATGTTGAGCATGGTGGTAGATAGTTTATGCTTTGGCGGATACTTTGTCATCCTTCAGGAAGAGGCGCAGGAAGAGGCGCGTGGTGGTGATGGCGCTAAAGAGACTGACGATCGTTCCAATGCCGAGCGTGAGCGCAAAGCCCTGCACAAAGCTGGAGGTAAAGAAGTACAGGATGATCGCCGTGATAATAGTGGAGCTGTTCGAATCGCGGATGGACGGCCACGCACGGCGGAACCCTTCCTCGATGGCGGAAGATTTTGGCAATCCCCGCTTGAGCTCTTCTTTCACGCGTTCGAAGATGAGCACGTTCGCGTCCACCGCCATGCCGATGGTGAGAATGAAGCCCGCGAGGCCGGCGAGGCTCAGCGTGACAGAGATCAGCTTGAAGACGCCGAGTGTAAGTGCAATGTAGATAATGAGCGCGAGCGCAGCAAAAATGCCAAGCAGGCGGTAGTAAAAAATCATAAAGAGCATCACAAGTAAGGTGCCGATGATGCCAGCGACGATCAATTGCTTCAATGAATTGCTCCCGAGTGTCGGGCTGATCGTTTGTTGGCTGACCAGCGTGATTGGCGCGGGAAGTGCGCCGGCGTTAAAACGTTCCACCAGCTGCTGCGCGGTCGCGACCGTGAATCCCCCGCTGATGACCGCTTGTCCGCCGGAGATCGCCTGTTCCACCGTCGGCGCCTCGATAAGCTGGTTGTCGAGGAAGATCGCCAAGGGCTTACCAACGTTCGCGGCCGTGATCTGTTGGAAGAGTTGCGCGCCCTGGCTATTGAAAGAGATCGAAACCTGCGGCGCGTTCGTCGTCGAATCGAATGTCAACTGCGCGCCAGTGATGTACTGTCCGGTCAGATTCGTCGGAATATATTGTGTGCTTGATTGCGTATCCAACAACGTGCTCGATCCGGTCGACCCGGCAGGTTGAATCACCGTCTCAAACTGCAAGAGTGGCGTCTGCCCGATCTCGTTAATCGCGTCGCTTACCTTGCTGATACCGGCGAGATCCACAAAAAGTTGGGCTTGATTGCCGCTCTGCGAAGTATAGATATCCGGCTCGCTAACGCCGAACAGGTTGACGCGCTTTTCGATCACGTCACGCAAGCCGGAGACCACCGATGCCTGGTCGGTAGAAGAAACGTTCGAAAGATCAATCTGATACACAAGATGGCTACCACCCACGAGATCGAGACCAAGCTTCCACGGCTCCACTTTTTCGCCAACGCCTTTCGGATACACGAAAACCCCCGCGATAATGGCGAGGATGACGATAAGCGATAAAAACAGACCTGGATGGCGCCTCATTGGAAATGATTATAACAAACCCCCAGAAAAGAACAAGCCCAGCATATTTTTTTGAGATTGCATCAGATCATTTTTTTCTCTTGAGGAGCCAGTCGGGAATGGGATCGAAAACTATCTCTGGCCAGCTATCAATCTCTTTTTCTGTCACGTCGTAATATTTTTGATATGCCGGCTCCACGCTGCCAAAGAGCGCATCGCCCCATTGCAATCCCAATTTTTTTGCCGCAACTTTCAGCTTCTCTTCGGAAGGCGCTTCGATCTCGACGAATGTCGGTATCCACGGCCAGGTATCGATTGTCACTTCCGCATCACCCAGCATCCATTTTTCGCGCCGCGTCTCCTGATACGACCCCAATCGAAGTTGCGCCGCCGCCAGGATCGCGCACGCATCATCAAAATCCGAAACCTCTATAGATATCTCTTTTGTCCCGTGCACCGTTCGGTCAGTGACCTTCTTATAGCTCATTGTGATCTTATCCCCTTCATCGCGCACTCGGAGCCAATCGCTTTGCTTGTTTGTCGGATGGTCAAACACTTTTCGCTTCATCAACACTTCGGGATAGACGAGTGCCGCGCCAAGCGCTTTCAACTTCGCGCGCATTGCGGCGGGATCAATATCCAAAAACTTTGCCTCAATCTCGATTTCCATTCGTACAGTATACCAAAACAAAAAAGAGGGGCGTCACGCCACCAGCCCCACCCTGATAACTCTACGCACGTATGGAGGATGGAGATGATGTTCGAAGAATTCTTGCTTCTACAACATCTCGGGTAAATGTTCCTTAAGAAATTTTCTCTGATTATGAATGATATTCTTTGGCAACCGAGAGAAAAAATCGGCTTTCGAGGCGTTTTCGTCATGAGCCAATTCTCCGGATTTTAGTTTAGCAAGAAACACAAGGCTCAAACTATGCCCAAAACCACGTTGAGATTCTTCGTTATATTCGATATAACCCAAAAATTTTGGTGCGTGGATCGATACATGAAGTTCATCGTGAGCAACACGATGAGCGGTTTTCACAGCGCTTTCTCCGTATAGCACCGTAGCGCCCGGAATATGCCACCGGTTACGATAAGGGACAATCGAACGAAAAGTAAGGGCGATTCCTTCGGGGCCACGCACGATGACATCAACAGTCAAACGCGGCACTTTTGAATATATTTTTTTGAATTCCGCACGCGTAAATGGCCTTTTAAAAGTCATGCTATGAATTCTATCATAACCGCAAACCATAAGTTTCAATATAAAAAATGGGCGTCGCTATTGTGGCGATGCCCATGTTCCCCGACAAAAACCTTTTCGGCTCTGGGATTGAACTATCCCCTCACTTCGCTCGATAATCCCCATCGGGACTTCACCTGCTTCAGCACGACATCGTGTGGCACCCCGTCCGGCACAAAGATACCGTACGGCGGATGCATCTGGCCCCGAACAAAGATGTAGGTGTGCCCCTCCCTGCGCGGACTTGCATCCAGGCTAATCTTGGGCGACGGATTCTTTTTCTTGAAATCCTCGAAAGTGCCCGAGAAGTCCATCCTCGTGAAGCTAGCGCCTTCCTCTGATAGGCCGGTCAAACAATACACGGAGCCATTGTCCATATGCTCTCCTCTGTAAACCTTATACCAAAAACTCAAGAAAACATCAATGCTATTATACATTTTTGTGCGCCCGGATGGACGATTTTCGAACGATACTTTACGCTAGTAACGGGATCGCCAATAGGTAGGTTCTTTGAATGGACAGCGGATACGCGCGTGCCGCTGGCAAACATGGTTTCGGCCATAATTTTTCGGGGTTGGCCCGTTTCCCGAAATGGATAAAAGAAGGAGACGCGAGGACCCTCCACTCTCCTTTTCGATCCCATAGCAGGCATCCTCGTGGTGCCTGTTTTTCGTTATTGACAAACAAAATGATTTGAATTATTTTATCGCTAGAGAGAGGGAGGGAGAACTCTATGAAACGTTCCGAGGAGCGACGCTTCGATGGAGTAAACACGTTACAAGAACTCCGCCTAAAGGGCCACCATCGCTGTCCGCAAATGGAAGCCGCGCAGGCAGGACGCAACCCCATCAATAAAATAAGGCTGGAGGCAAGGGGCGGCCAAGTAATCGCCACACAGGTTTATTATGGCGACAAGGAGCCGCATCGGGTTACTGAGTGCGAATTCTGCGGTCAGAAACTCGATACTGCGTTTCGGACCTAACCCAATGCCGGCTCGCCCAAAGAGACTCGACCTGCGAAAGCAGTTAAGGTCTCTTTTTTTGTGCGCCCGCCTGGACGATTTTCGAACGATTTCGCGGTCTAATGCGGTGAATGGCCACATTTTCTGAGTCTTGACAATATATAATAAGAAGGTTATTTTTTATCCAGCCGCTTGAATTCTGAATGTGAGGTGCTGAAATGAAACTCGTAACCGCATACCTTTTGGTCGTCCTGGCGATAATCGTTGTTGTCTGGGCCTGCATCAACGTCGTCGAGCGTCAACAGACAATTTCTGCTGCAAATCAGAAATTTGAGCAGATGATCGAATCAGCGAAGGAGCTACCCCCCGATTCATGCGGGAGATATCACATGCGGACAGGTTCTCTGCCCCCTCACGACTCTTTGATCAGGAAGCTGATTTTCGTCGCCATCCGTCAGAGAATCTTTCTTCCAACTTGATATTGCCGTCCATGAAGGTCTCGACCTCGAGCGAGGAAGTCTTTTCATGGCTCGCTGCCGAGGCGCACGCATCCTGCGCGAGCAGAGCCACATGACATCTACTTAACGCTCAATGATTTCCTAGACAATTACCAACCCGCCACCAAAAGAGAACCCTCTACCTATGGTAGTGGGTTTTTTCTTTGTGTCTAAATTCGGGGTCTAGGACGATTTTAAAGTAAATCAATGCCGGAGTGAAGGGGTGTGTGAAGGGGTAAATCGGTGGAAAAGATCACCAATTTTGCATAAAATACGTTCGGACGGAGTTGTAGATACTCACCAGAGAATTGTTTAAGTCAGTTTCAGAAAAATTTTGACGCGCTTCGCGGAGCGAAGCGTAAGGTGGGGTGGGGGTGGAAACGAGAGAACGGTTTTTGAGAAGAAGGTTGGAGCCGAAGATTTTTAAGAGTGAAGATTTTTTGGGGGTGGGGTCGGCGAAATACATTACGGTATACTGCTTGCCCCACGCCACCCGTGCGCGCAGTATGAATCGTGCCGATATGAAGATCGGCTACTCCCTTTTTGCATTGAGATTATTTTCTTTCAATCCGAGTTTTCGATAAGTTTATAAGAATTAGGAAAGTTCGAATATCATCCTCGCAATACCGTTATGTTGTACCCGCATCTTCCAGTTGCGGACGGGCAAATCCCAACTCGTCCACAACATCTCCCCATTATATATTCTTTCAACTTCTAGGAGATAATTCCATAATGCGTGACTTTCGTAAAACGCGCCCCTTCACTGCCGGATTTTTTCGGGGATAGGGGGGGGGGGGGGGGGCAAGGGTCGATGTCTTTCAAGAACGCCTCGATGGTGGGATACTTGTTCTCACAGATCAGGTGGACGACTTCGGGATGCTCCGCAAGGCCGACGAGAAAAACCCTTTTCCCCATGTCGTAGGCGATACCCGCCTCGGCGAGGGAGGAATGACCTGATGGTTCGAGGAGGATGAGCGTTTCGCAGTCCTTGAGAGCTTGCATCTCGGACTTGAAAATATTTTCTATCAACGGATCGCTTTCCCAGTTCGTCATGGACAGATCGAATTTCTTGAACTCCTCCATAACGCCCGTGTCAGTGCAGAGGTTCGCCCCGTTATCAAGAAACGACCATGCCGAATGACCGCGCAGGACGAGAGTGGATTCCAGTTCTTTCACGGCTTCCTTGTTGCGCCACGGAGAAGCGATAAAGAATTTCATTTGATGAGATTGTTCGTATTATATGCGATTAAAAAATCGGCCAAGTCTCTTTTACTTGCGTCGAAAGAACTTCCAGACAATGAAAGCTATGATGACTACTGCCAATATGATACCGGCCGTGACCACAAACGGAGAATCGAACCACGGTGCGGGATGTAGTTGAGCTTCGACGGCCTCGACATAGGTAGGATTAACGACCAGCCGAGTCGCGCCGTTCGGAGTGACGTAGTACGGAACCGTTACTGTCTTGTTGTCCGCCGACGCCGTGACCTCGTACTTGAGGGAACTCCCAAGCTGAAACTGGACTTCTCCGGCACTGTCGGTCACGGCGGATGCGTCCGACGGAGAGATCGAAACTTGTGCGCCGGAAACGGGTTGGCTTTTCGCGTCGAGCACGACCACGGTAAGCGTGCCGGGGTTGCTTGTCGCCGCGGGGACGACAGGAGCGACCGTGGGAGTGACGGGTATCACATTCGCAGGTTTAGCCGTTTTTGCCATTGCTTGAATTATATCACAATTATAATTCCATTTCTTTGTCAGAGTGTTTCTGCTCTTGTTTCTTGCGGCGGCGGTAGACGAAGAAGATAAACAGGCCGCCAAGAGAGAGTGCGATGAGCAGAGAGATCAGTGTCCACAGCATCCATTCGCCGCTCCTTTCGACGGTCACCGTCGGCGCGGACGATTGCGCGGAGGTAGCCGTGGGAGTAGACGAAACTTCATTGCCGGTTATCTCCGTGCTAGTCGGCGCGACAGATGGGGCGGTCGGCGGCACACCGCTATTGTTCGTACTTGGCGCGGTCGGCGAGGTAATCGGCGGTACGCCGTTCTCATTTGGCGTCATTGGCGAGGTAATCGGCGGCGTTCCCTTCGGCGTTTTCTTTTTCGGCTTTGCCGGTGAAACAGGAGTTGTCGGCGGTGCGATTGTGACGGTCGTCGTCGTAATTGTTACCGTTGTCCCTATCGGCGCGAAGACCGCCGAGATCGTGTGATTGCCCGTGACCCCATTGAAGGTATACGTCGTCGTCGCTCCGATTGGGTTGTTGTCCACAAACACGTTGGCGACTTGATAACCGATGCTTGGAGTTATCGTGAACGTCTGGCCGCTTCCTTGCGTCAAGACGACGGAACCCGACGGGTTGATGGAACCGTTGGGGGCGACGGACGCACTGATGAAATAATACGGGATACTGCTACCACCTCCTCCGCCACCTCCGCCGGATGAATAGACGGGAGCGTTCGACGGCAGGGTCGCGCTCGCGGAATTCACAACGCTTTGGCCGATGGCGTTCACTGCGCTCACCTCGAAATCGTAGCTCACGTCGTTCGTGAGTCCGGTCACGGTGGCCGTGGTCGCCGTCGAAACGGGAGTGGCGAAGACCGTCCAGTTGGAATCGGAACTCAATTTGTATTGGATCACGTAATCGGTGATGGGCGAGCCGCCGTCGGAAGACGGCGGGAGCCACGACAGGGTGACTTCGCCGTTCCCCGCGAGAGCTGAAACTGCTGTCGGCGGATTGGGGACGGTCGCGGGCGTCACACTGGCGGATGGCGTTGATGCCGTTCCCGTTCCAACCGCGTTGGTGGCGGTCACGGTGAATGTGTAGGCGGTGCCGTTCGTGAGTCCGGTCACGGTGATGGGACTCCCCGTGCCGGTTGCGGTGATGCCGCTAGGATTTGACGTGACGGTGTAGCCAGTGATCGGACTACCGCCGTTAGTGTCGGGAACATTGAATGAAATGACCGCTTGGGCGTTTCCCGCCGTCGCTGAAACGGAAGTTGGCGCGTCTGGATATGTGGCGACAGCAGTGAATGATTGTGTTGCCGTGGACGACGCCGAGCCGTAATCCGCGATGATGGTAAACCAATAACTGCCCGGAGTCGACACGGTCGAGGTGAGGATGGTATCGAAATTCGTTCCCGCCTTGATGAGCTTCGCGGCGGTCGCACTGAATACGTCGGTACCGCTGCTACACGGAACGCCCGCCGAAGCGGTGATGCACCACGTGTATTCATATTCATAATCAACGGAACCTTCGTTCGTGATTCGTACCGCCGTGCCGATGTTTGGCACGTTCAGATTGGAAAAACTTTGAATGAGCACCTGCGCCGGTTCGCCGGGGATTGCCGTGACGGGTGTGCTCGGAGAACTCTGGCCGATGGCGTTCACCGCACTCACATGAAAATCATACGATGTGCGGTCGGACAGCCCCGTTACGGTTGCGGTCGTGCTGGTGCTCACCCCATTCGCAAAGACAGACCACGTGCCGCCGGTCGTGAGTTCATATTCGACGACGTAATTCGTGACGGGCGATCCGCCGTCGGAAGAGGGAGGTGACCACGAGAGTCCGATACCGCTCTCCTCGACCGTCGCGGCGAGATTGAGAGGTGCGCTCGGCTGGGTGGATAACGTCACCGAGTTTGATGGTGTTGAAGATGCTCCCGTTCCCACCGCGTTGGTGGCCGTCACCGTGAAAGAATACATGTCCCCGTTCGTGAGTCCGGTCACGGTGATCGGGGAAGAAGTGCCGGTCGCGGTATACGTATCAGTATTGTCGGTGACTGTGTAACCGGTTATGGCGGAGCCGCCATTGAAAGAAGGAGTGGTAAAAGTGACGGTCGCTTGAGTATTTCCAGCGACCGCCGAAACGGAAGTCGGCGGATCAGGAACGGTCGCGGGCGTTACCGAATTTGACGGCGATGAAGATGCTCCAATCCCTACCGCGTTCGTCGCGGTGACGGTGAATGTATAAGCAGTCCCGTTCGTGAGTCCGGTGACCGTGATCGGCGAAGACGTGCCAGTCCCGGTAAATCCGCCCGGATTTGAAGTAACGGTGTAGCCCGTGATCGGACTGCCGCCATCGGTGTCGGGAGCGGTAAAAGAAATCGTTGCCTCTGCGTTGCCGCCAACGGCCGAAGCCCCTGTCGGAGCGTCAGGAACGGTGACCGGTATGGCCGTGACCGATGCGCTCGGACTTCCTTGTCCGGCCGCATTGACCGCCGCGACTTCAAAATCATATGACGTTCCGTTCGTGAGTCCGGTCACGGTACCGTTGGTATTGGTGCTCGTCCCTTCGGCGAAGACAGACCACGAGCCGCTTCCGGTAAGCTCGTATTCCATCACGTAATCGGTGATGGCCGAACCGCCGGTGTTCGTGGGAGCCGTCCACGAAAGAGAAACCTGCGCGTTGCCCGCCGTGGGCGTGAGACCCGTGGGCGGATCGGGTACCGTAATTGGAGTCGTGCTGTTCGAGGCGGCCGACGCCGCTCCTATCCCGACGGAATTGGTTGCTGTGACGGTAAACGTATACGACGTGCCGTTCGTGAGACCGGTGACGGTGATCGGCGACGATGCTCCAGTTGCGGTGAACCCGCCCGGATTTGAAGTAACGGTGTAGCCCGTGATCGGACTGCCGCCATCGGTGTCGGGTGGAGAAAAAGATATTGTGACTTGGGCGTTGCCTGCGGTTGAGGTGCCGATGACCGGAGCGTCCGGCACGGTCATTGGCGTCACCGAGTTCGTCGCCACGGACGGGGAGCCGGTGCCTACGTTATTAGTTGCAGTGACCGTAAAGGTATATGGCGTTCCGTTCGTGAGTCCGTTGATATTGATGGAATCTCCGGTCGAGGTCGCAGAAATATTGTCGGGGTTCGAGGTCGCGGTGTAATAAAGGACTGTCGCGCCGCCGTTGTTTGCTGGTGGCGTAAAAGTGATGGTCGCTTCCGCATTACTTGATATTGCCGAAGGAGAAGTCGGCGCATTAGGAACCGTGGCGGGCGTGACGGGACTGGTCGAGGTGGAAGCCGCGCCCGTACCGGCGGCGTTGGTAGCAGTGACGGTGAATGTGTACGGCGTTCCGTTCGTGAGACCGGTGACAGTGATCGGCGACGACGTGCCCGTGCCGACCCCGCCCGGACTGCCGGTAACGGTGTAGGTCGTGATTACTGAACCGCCATCATTGGCGGGAGCATTGAAAGAAACTGTTGCTTCCGCATTGCCGCCGGTCGCGGTGACGGAAGTCGGAGCGTCGGGCACCGTGATCGGCGTGGCCGACACGATACTGCTCGGATTCCCCTGTCCGGCGGTGTTCACGGCGGAAATCTCAAAATTGTACGATGTGCCATTCGTAAGTCCGGTGACTGTCGTGGAGGTCGCCGTCGAAGTTCCTTCGGCGAAGACAGACCATGATCCGCCGGTCGTAAGTTCGTACTCGACGACGTAGTTCATAATCGATGAACCCCCGTCATATGCCGGTGCACTCCATAGTAGAGAAACTTGCGCGTTTCCGGCTGTGGCGGAAACTGCCGTCGGCGCGTCAGGCACGGTCGCCGGTGTCACGCTGTTCGACGCGGCCGATGCCGCGCTTGTCCCCACCCCGTTCGTGGCGGTGACGGTGAACGTGTACGAAGTGCCGTTCGTGAGTCCGGTCACGGTGATGGGACTCCCCGTACCGGTTGCGGTGTAAGTGTCGGTGTTGTCGGTCGCTGTGTAATAGAGGATGGCCGATCCCCCCGTGGAGGAAGCGATGAAAGAAATGGCCGCTTGGGCGTTGCCGCCCGTGGCGGTGCCGATGATCGGCGCACTGGGCACCGTGGCTGGCGTGGCCGTCGCAACGTTCGACGGACTCGCGCTCGCCCCGACGGCGTTCACGGCGTAGACCTCGAAGTTGTACGACGAGCCATTCGTGAGTCCGGTGACCGTGGCAGAGGTGGAGGTCGATGCCGGAAGACCGAACTGCGTCCACGTAGAAGTAGAAGTGAGCTGGTAATCGACGATGTAATTCGTGAGCGGGCTACCACCGGTGTTCGACGGAGCCGTCCACGAGAGGGCAACCTGCCCGTTGCCGGAGGAGGCGATGAGGCCTGTCGGAGCATCGGGGACAGTCGCGGGTGTCGCCGAGAGGATGTTCGATGGCGTAGAAGTGCCCACGCCGTTTTGGGCGACGATCTCGAAGTCATAGCTCTGCCCGTTTGTGAGCGGACTCACCGTCGAAGTGGTTTGACTCACCGTCGTCGTCGCGTAGAGAGAGAAACTGCCGGAACCGGTCAGGCGGTCGTAGACGAGATACTGCGTGATGCCCGATCCCCCCGTCGACGAAGGAGCTGTCCATGAGAGGGCGACTTGCGCATTTCCGGAGACCGCGCTGTTGAGTGTCGGGGAGCCTGCTGATGTCGCCGGTGTCACGCTGTTCGACGCGGCCGATGCCGCGCTTGTCCCCACCCCGTTCGTGGCGGTGACGGTGAACGTGTACGAAGTGCCGTTCGTGAGTCCGGTCACGGTGATGGGACTCCCCGTACCGGTTGCGGTGTAAGTGTCGGTGTTGTCGGTCGCTGTGTAATAGAGGATGGCCGATCCCCCCGTGGAGGAAGCGATGAAAGAAATGGCCGCTTGGGCGTTGCCGCCCGTGGCGGTGCCGATGATCGGCGCACTGGGCACCGTGGCTGGCGTGGCCGTCGCAACGTTCGACGGACTCGCGCTCGCCCCGACGGCGTTCACGGCGTAGACCTCGAAGTTGTACGACGAGCCATTCGTGAGTCCGGTGACCGTGGCAGAGGTGGAGGTCGATGCCGGAAGACCGAACTGCGTCCACGTAGAAGTAGAAGTGAGCTGGTAATCGACGATGTAATTCGTGAGCGGGCTACCACCGGTGTTCGACGGAGCCGTCCACGAGAGGGCAACCTGCCCGTTGCCGGAGGAGGCGATGAGGCCTGTCGGAGCATCGGGGACAGTCGCGGGTGTCGCCGAGAGGATGTTCGATGGCGTAGAAGTGCCCACGCCGTTTTGGGCGACGATCTCGAAGTCATAGCTCTGCCCGTTTGTGAGCGGACTCACCGTCGAAGTGGTTTGACTCACCGTCGTCGTCGCGTAGAGAGAGAAACTGCCGGAACCGGTCAGGCGGTCGTAGACGAGATACTGCGTGATGCCCGATCCCCCCGTCGACGAAGGAGCTGTCCATGAGAGGGCGACTTGCGCATTTCCGGAGACCGCGCTGTTGAGTGTCGGGGAGCCTGCTGATGTCGCCGGTGTCACGCTGTTCGACGCGGCCGATGCCGCGCTTGTCCCCACCCCGTTCGTGGCGGTGACGGTGAACGTGTACGAAGTGCCGTTCGTGAGTCCGGTCACGGTGATGGGACTCCCCGTGGACGTGGCAGAGAATCCGCCGGAGTTGGCGGTGGCCGTGAAATACAAGATGGCCGATCCGCCGTTCGTGGATGTGGCGAAGGTGACGGTCGCTTGGGCGTTGCCGCCCGTGGCGGTGCCGATCACGGGCGCACCCGGCACCGTGGCGGGCGTCGCCGTCACCATGTTGCTCGAACTCGCGCTCGCCCCGACCGCGTTCACCGCATAGACCTCGAAG
>CAVVHF010000005.1:0-14004 GCA_963747905.1 uncultured bacterium
GGGCACGATCACGGAGAAACGGGAGCTACTGTCAAATCTGGAAAGCAAGCTGATGCTCAAAAATCGAGTGATCAGCTTGATGCCGCAGGTGGCTGCATAACAGGCAGATCTGAAATACAAAATACCGCTGCAAATTTTGCGGCGGTGTTTTGTGTGTGACAGGTAGTTCCGTCCAATCTGGTCGACCATCAAGGACGCTGAGGAACCTCAGCAAACACGGTCTTGAAACACCCATCACTGGACTGTGCGCGATGGAGGGATCGGACCTCCGACCTCTTCAATGTCAATGAAGCGCTCTACCACTGAGCTAATCGCGCCGAACGCGGCCTCGCAGGCAAGGTTCATGATACGGCCTCACGACATTTTTTTCAAGGCGTTGGCGAAGCAGTGGCTGATGAGGAAGGGGAAGTGGGTAAGCTCGGGGCGGGTGACGGCGCTCCGTTGACGAGGCCTCCCAGGCCAAGCTTTGACGCGCCGGAGATGTCAAAACCCGTGATACTTTGTGGCGCGGGCGGTATAAGTGCGCGAGGAATCTGGCTAAACGTGCCATCGATCGCCCAAGAATAGAAAAAAATGAGGGTACCGATAAATACTACCGCAAAGGCGCCGATGATGATGTTAGGATGCGAATATAAAAATTTTTTCATACTAATAGTGATTATCTGAAAAATAACGTCCCCTGCCCCGTCATATTTTCATTCGACCCTTCGCCGGTTATGCTGAACGACGTCAATGTGAGCAAAAACCCGGATGACTTTGTGCTCATGCCATTCAGAAAAGCGGCGAGGGCGCTCGGCGACCCCTGTGCGCTGAAGGAAAATTGTGCAGTACCGGCGGTCGTTCCTGCTGGCGGCGTGACAGATCCTTGAAACGCAGCATCCGTGGTAACTCCATACTTATTCCCCAATTGAGTAAGCCATTGGGTAAACGTGACCAACCCATACTGATCCGGTAGAAGCTGATTGATCAATACCTGATATTGCGCCGCCTGCGGCGCATCAGACTCGAGTTGGGCGAGATTCGCCAAGGCATCAGTCTTGCTCTGAACCATCGCACGGTCGCCCACGATTGCATCGGCCTGAGAAGAAATCTGCCCCAAAAAGAACGCCAACATCCCGATAGCGATAGCAATGCTTCCTAAAATGACCCCAAAACTAATCCATAATTGCCTAGCAAAACGCTTCTTTTCCATTATCCTTTTATTATACCTCACTACAGAAAATTAAATCACTATTAAATGATATTTCTTGATTTTTGAAAAAACCGTTAGGCTCAAAAAAATATCAATCAAACACGTGGACGAAGCATCTTCTTATCATACGCTCGCCGTCGCGACCCAGAGCGGCTACGCCACCATAAAGGCTCTCATGCACTTATCCGTCAAGGGGCGGAACTCGTCACTTCTCCCGATGATATTTTGAGTGCTTACGACATCGACAAAAAAGATAATGCTCCGGCGCACGCTGGAGTATTATCACCGAAGGAAATCGTTATTTTAAAAGCGCTCACGGAGATTGGAACACCTGCCGACGTTGACAAATTAATTACATTGACTAGACTCGAACCCTGCACAGTCAATCAAACGCTCAGCTTTCTTTTGATCCGCGGAATCGTCAAAGAAACGGAGGGAGGGTATACAATATAAACAATTCACTCTATATTATCTGCACATGGACCTCATCATCGTAGAGTCGCCCACTAAGGCGAAGACCATCAGTGAGTTCGTCGGCAAAGGATTCACCGTCGAATCATCGTACGGTCACATCCGCGATCTCCCCAAAAGCAAGATCGGCATTGATGTTGCGCATGACTTCGCCCCCAGCTATATAATCCCCGCAAAAGCCGCGCCGGTGGTGGCCAATTTGCGCGCGCTTGCAAAGAAAGCGGATAAGGTAATCCTTGCGACTGACGAGGACCGCGAAGGAGAAGCGATCGCATGGCATCTCGTGAGCGCGCTCGGGCTAGACGGAGAGCCGAAGAAAAAAGGATTGGCCGCCATGGCACCGAAACCGTACGAGCGCATCGCGTTTCACGAGATCACCAAGAATGCCATCATGGAGGCGCTCGAGCACCCGCGCGCACTCGACATCAATCTCGTTGACGCACAGCAGGCCCGACGCGTGCTCGACCGGCTCGTGGGCTACGAACTCTCGCCATTTTTATGGCGCAAAATTCGCTATGGACTTTCCGCCGGGCGCGTGCAGAGCGTAGCGGTGCGCCTCGTCGTGGAGCGCGAGCGGCTGATTCAGGTTTTCAATAAAGAGGAGTATTGGACGATCGAGGCCACGTTCCAAACGCCAAATGCCAAATCCCAAACAAGTTCCAAAGGCCAGTTTTCTGCCGTGCTTAATGCTATCGATGGAAAGGCGGTCGGCAAAATGGGCATCAAGGGCGGCGTGGATGCAAACAATATAATAGAGGGATTAAAGAACGCCGATTACCGCGTTGCGGAGATCACCGTCAAAGAGATACGCCGGAATCCGGCACCGCCGTTCACCACATCCACGCTGCAGCAGGAAGCGGCGCGCAAGCTTGGCTTCAGTGCAAAGCAAACGATGGTCATCGCGCAGCATCTCTACGAAAACGGGCATATCACATATATGAGAACCGACAGCACGAACCTCGCCGCCTCCGCGCTCGCCACAGCGCACGCGGTGATTGGCCGCGAGTTCGGCAAGGAATATCAGCTCCCCTCACCACGCATCTATTCCACCAAAAGCAAAGGCGCGCAGGAAGCGCACGAGGCTATCCGCCCCGCGAATCTTGAAATGATCTCCAGTGTGGCGCTCGGCCTAAAAGATCGCGGCGAAATCCGGCTCTACGACCTCATCTGGAAACGCACCATCGCGTCGCAAATGAAAGAGGCTATTTTGGAACAGACTTCCGTGGATATCGAGACGGACACACCGCACCATGAAATCTTTCGCGCGAATGGCCAGACCGTAACCTTTGATGGATTCATTCGCGTCTATACCGAAGGCCGCGACGACGATGCAAGCGACGAGATCGAAGGCGGATTGCCAAAATTGGAGAAAAACATGATTCTCGCCCTCGCCAAGCTGGATGGTAAAGAAAATCCCGCGGGCATCCAACACTTTACCGAACCACCGGCGCGTTACACGGACGCCACCCTCGTGAAGGCGCTCGAGGCTGAAGGTGTTGGGCGTCCGTCAACGTATGCGCCGACGCTCTCTACTATTCAAGAGCGCGGCTATGTGGAAAAAATTGATAAGAAATATGCACCGACGGAAATCGGCGTCCTCGTGAACGACCTCCTCGTAGAAAACTTCCCGGAGATCGTAGATATTAAATTTACATCGCACATCGAAGAAGAATTCGACGATGTCGCCGAAGGTAAAACAAAATGGGTAGAGGTCTGCCGGGAATTTTACGGCCCGTTCAAGAAAAATCTGGATGAAAAGGAAGCAAGTGTGGAAAAGCAGGTGGAGGTTTCCACGACGCCGTGCCCGCACTGCGGCAAACCGATGCTCATCAAGTTCGGCCGCATGGGAAAATTCCTCGCCTGTCCGGAGCCGGGGGTAAAGGTGACCCTCCCGATGCCGGAAGAGGCGGCGCAGATCAAAGCGCTCGAAGAAAAAACCAAAGATGAGCGCTGCCCCATCTGCGGCAAACCGATGAAGGTCACACGCGGCCGCTTCGGCTTCTTCCTCGGTTGCACGGATTATCCAAAATGCAAAGGCATCATGAAGATCTGGAACAAAACCGGATTCAAATGTCCGAATTGCCTTGCCTCGACCGACCGGCGCGACAAACCCGGCGACATCGTGGAGAAAAAATCCCGCGGCCGCGGCAAACCGTTCTTTGCCTGTACGCGCTACCCCGACTGCACGTTTGTGATGAACAAAAAGCCGGAGTCGGAGGAAGAATTACAAGCCGCGCTTAAACATTGGATAGAAAATCCCCCGAAAATGAAGAAGGCGAAAATAAAATAACTAGCCATAACGCAATGACGACCGTCATAGAGATCTCAAAAAAAGAACCGAATAGCCTTATTGGGCGGGCATATGCGTTTGCAGAACATGCACACACCGGACAAAAACGAAAGAGCGGCGAGCCATATTTCAACCATCCGCTCGCAACAGCGGAAATTTTACGCTCGTGGAACCTTGATGATGCAACCATCGCCGCAGGGATTCTGCACGACACCGTCGAGGACACCGGCGTGCCGCTTGAAACGATAAAAAAAGAATTTGGGGATGAGGTGGCATCGCTTGTTGACGGCGTCACGAAGCTCGGACACCTCAAATACCGCGGCACGGAGGACGAGACGGCAGAGCACAACAAGGCGGAAAATCTACGCAAGATGGTGCTCGCGCTCAGCCAAGATCTGCGCGTGGTCTTCATCAAACTCGCCGACCGAATGCACAACATGCAGACACTCTCGTCGCTACCGCCCGCCAAGCAGAAACGCATCGCGCTCGAAACGGACGAGATCTATGCATCACTCGCCTACCGGCTCGGCATGCATAATGTGAGTGGCGAATTGCAAGACCTTGCGTTCCCCTATCTCCATCCACGCGAATACGGATGGCTGATGCGCGCGACAAAGGAGCATTATGCCGAACGGATGAAATATCTTGAAAAGGTAAAACCACAGATAAAAAAGCTACTCGAAGAGCACGACATCAAGCCGCTCGATATCGAGATCCGCGCCAAACGCTACAGTAGTCTATATAAAAAATTAGTGAAGCGCGACATGGACATCAGCCGTGTCCATGACCTCGTGGCCATGCGCGTCATCGTCGCCACGCTGCCCGAATGTTACGCCGCGCTCGGCGTGATCCACGAAGCGTGGCCGCCGCTCCCCCGCCGTATTAAGGATTACATCGCGATGCCCAAGCCGAACGCCTACCGCAGTTTACATACCACCGTCATCGGCCCGGATGGCAAGCAGGTGGAAATCCAAATCCGGACACAGGAGATGCACGACGAGAATGAATACGGTATCGCTGCCCACTGGCTCTACAAGGAAAAAAATGAGGGAGCGAAGATCTCCGGGAAAAAACTCGCGCAAGAGATCGCGTGGGTGCAGCAACTCAAGAACTGGCAGGAACACTTCGCGGGCAACGCCGAGGGCTCCGAGGAGTTCGTACGCGCGATGAAGATTGATTTTTTCACCGACCGCATCTTCGCCGTCACGCCGCGCGGTGACGTGATCGATCTCCCCGTCGGCTCAACGCCGATCGACTTCGCATATCACATCCATTCCGAAATCGGCAACTCGGCAACGGGGGCGAAGGTGAACGGCGCCACGAGCACGCTCGATCGCATCTTGAAATCCGGCGACGTCGTGGAGATCATCACGCAAAAAGGGAAAAAGCCATCCGAGGATTGGCTCCGCTTCGCGAAGACAACAATCGCGCACGAGCACATCCGAATGGCGCTACGCAAGAAAAAGTTGTTCGGGATGTCCTTTACCAAACCCATGCACACCGAACTCAAGATGACCGTCGAGGACCGTGTCGGGCTCATCAAAGATATCTCCGGATCGATCGCACAGCTGCATATCGCCATTATAAGCTTCCATACCGAACCCGTAACGGGAAAGCGGTTCCATATCAACAAGATCGAGATCCAATCGACCGATAAAAAGAAAATCGAGAAGCTGATCGCAAAATTACGCGACGTGAATGGCGTGAAAGAAATCAGCTATCGGCTTATATAAAAATACCTTTGCGCGTTTCGCTCCGACGTAAGTATTTCCGCTCGCTCAATGTGAAGGGTTTTTTATATCGTCTCAAAAACGACCTCCTTCTTCTTTTTTTAATTTCTCAAGAATGTTTTTGAGTTCTTCTTCCGAAAAGAATGTGATGATAATTTTCCCGTTGTTTGCGTTCTTGCTGATCTCCACGGGCGCGCCAAGCGATGAGCTCAACTCATCCTGCATCGCCTTCACTTCCGGCGTAAGACGCACTTCCTGCAACGGCGGACGACCGCGACGATGCGCCGCAACGCCGCCGGACGAAATCGCGACACGCTGCACGCGCTCCTTGACATCGCGCGTGGTGAGCTTGTTCTGAATGATATCCTCAAGTAATTTTTTCTGTTCCGCTGGATCTTCAACCGCGATCAAAAGCCGCGCGTTGCTCTCGGAAAGACTGCCATCCTCCACCGCGCGCTGGATGTATTCCGGAAGATCGAGAAGTCGCACCGCGTTTGCCACCACTTCACGGCTCTTGCCGAGCTTCGCCGCGATCTCACGCTGGGTCATGCGGAATTCCTCCTGTAGGCGCTGGAACGCACGCGCCATTTCGATGGGATTCAGATTTTCTCTTTGAATATTCTCGATGACGCCAAGTTCCAATTTTTCGCGCTCAAGATTGATATTGCGCACGATCGCGGGGACACGCGGGAGCCCAAGCAATTTTGCCGCCATGAGACGCCGTTCCCCTGCGATGACCTGATATTCCACCGTGATGCCGGTCGGCGTTTCCTTTTCTATTTTCGACACCACGAGCGGCTGGAGAAAACCGAATTCGCGGATGGAACTCGCAAGTTCGCGAAGCGCATCCTCGTCAAAATGTCGGCGCGGCTGATCCGGGTTCGGCGTAATCTTTTCTATTTCAATATGATAAATAGATTCCTGTGCAAGGTCATCACGTTTTTGCGGCTGCGGTTGGTACTGGGGTTGCGGTTGCGCAATAGGCTGCACAGGTTGCGATACCGGCTGCGCCGGCGGCTGGACTGGCGGGACAAAACCCGGACGCGGCTGCGGTTGAAATTGTGGCTGAACATTTTCCGACCGCGCGAACGACTGTGGTTGCGATGGCGAAACGCCATCGGCGCCTTGTCCTTGGTTGTTATTTTTTGGTATCAACGATTCGAGTCCTTTGCCGAGCATATTATTTTTTAATCTTTCTTAAATATTAAAATTTCCGAAATTTTTACTTGACATCGTCGGCGCGACCACCGCCTCGGCAAGCGCCACTTCCTGCGCGATCACCTCGCGCGCGAGCCGCTCGTACGCTTGCGCGCCCGGCGAATCGGGACGGTACAGGATAATCGGTTTTGAAAAGCTCGGCGCCTCGGCGAGCGCCACCGCGCGCGGCACCTCCACTTCGAACACATGATGCGGGAAATGCCCCCGGATATTTTTAGATACCTCGCGGCTCAAGTGCTCGCGTTTGTCATACATCGTGATTACGGCGCCCGTCACGTGGATCGGGTGTGCGAGATTGTCGCGGATCAGGTTAATCGTCTCAAGCAGTTGGCCGATCCCTTCCAAACTATAATACTCCGTCTGCACCGGGATAAGCACCTCATCCGCGGCAACCAAACCATTCACAGTGAGCAAACTGAGGCTTGGCGGGAGATCGATCAAAATATAATCGTAGTCATGCCGCACACGATTGATGAATTTTCGCAAAAAATATTCGCGTTCAGGAACGTTCACAAGCTCCACGAGTGCGCCTGCCAGGTGTGGCGCGGACGGCACATAGTGGAAATTATAAATGACGCTCGGCTTGATCACCTGCTCCGGCGTCACCTGCTCCAAAATGGCGTGATACACACTCGCCTCGCCTGTCATCTGGTTGTGGCCGAGCGCCGAGCTCGCATTCGCTTGTGGATCGAAATCTACAAGCAGCACGCGCTTACCGGCGGCAGCAAGATATGCACCAAGATTGACCGCGGTCGTCGTCTTTCCGACGCCTCCTTTCTGATTGCAGATCGCGATAACACGTGCCATGTTACCTTGATTTTACCTTTATAAATGACTATTATCAATTGTGCCGACGCTCAGGTGATGGAATGGCAGACATGCGGGACTCAAAATCCCGTGCTCGCAAGGGCGTGAGGGTTCGACTCCCTCCCTGAGCACACTTCGCTACAAGCCACAGTTTAATTGAATCTTCAAAATAGATACCAAAAAAGGTCGAATTCTTTGAATACAAGAAGTTTCGAGACAAATTTTCTACAATAAGGATCGCTAAACTCGCACTCCGTATTTATAGCCGTAACGTCATCACAAAAACAGCACGAGCTCCAAGAATCTCTATGACCCGCTCGCGAGAAAGATTCAGTTTTTGCGGCGATGAAAGCTCATCCAGCACCTCTCTAAAGCTATGGCTTTCCACAACAAAACCAAGGCCTTCAAAAAACTCACGAGCCTTTGCCTCACTTTCAAAAGAGATTTTTTGTTTATCAATGCCAGTAATATGCGCTACTCGATTATTTACCGCTTGCGCCTTCCCACCAGACCAGAGAGAAAGATCGGGCGTTACCCACACTCCTCCAAAGCTTTCCAATAGCCGATGGACATTCCCTGCCACGTTTGCCTTTTCTTCAAAATCCAAATATGTCAAAAGGCCTTCGTTCACCACCGCAATTGGTTCCTTCTTAAACACTTTTGTTGCCGTCAACAAATCCCCTTGATTAAGTGCATTGCCATCATAAAAATATAAGTTTGGCCGTGACGATATCTTTGACTGCTCAACTAATGCTTTCAAAATCCCCCTCTTCTCATTCATAATACCTGGTAGATCAACTTCAATAAAATTGATCGAGGCGTCCTTCGTCATCTCTATACCACGCGAAGAAAATCCTGCAGCAATTTCAAGAACTTGCTTTACATTTTTTTCCTTTAAAATTCGATTCACAAGCTTAACTCTCGCTTCCATGAAAGGGGTGATCTCCGGCTCGATCAAGCTCTCGAGTTTTTCCATCTCCTCCGCAGACCACGTCGTTCTCATAATTGCCTGAAGTCCATCAAACACCTCTTGAGAGTATGGGATGTCCGTGAATGTCCTCTGACGTGCGACAATCCAAGCTGTTGGGCTTATTCGTTCATGTGAGTCGCTCTTTTCCTCTTCCATATCTTTTATTATAGTCGAAAAACCACATCTCGCCGGAAGAAGCCAAAAGGCAGATAGGACAACTTTCTACCTTTGTGACGAGGGCGAGCTGAGCACAAAAAAATTATATCTCCGTCCTCCACTCCGCATACGTCCCGCCGTCGGTACCGCGTTGCGTCGCCTCGTATTTTTCGGAAATCATCTTCGTGATAGAACCAGGCACTACACCATCGCCCACCAGCCGCTTATCCACCGACATGATCGGCGTGATACGCGCGGAGCTGCCGGATATGAACGCTTCGTCAGCGATATAGAGCTCCGTGCGGTCCACCGCGCGCTCCTCCACTAGGATGCCCGCGTCGCGTGCAATCGCAATGACGCTCGCACGGGTGATGCCTTCCAGAATATCAATGCTCACGCCAGGGGTGATCAGCACGCCATTGCGCACGATAAAAATGTTCGCGACGGTTGCCTCGGTGACACGCCCCTGCACGTCAAGCACGATCGCGTCGTCATAGCCGTTCAGGATCGCCTCGTTCTTGATGAGCGAATTGTTGGCATATCCGCCGTTCACCTTCGCACGTGACGGGATCACGTTGTCGATGCCATGCGTCCAGCTTGAGACACATACCTTCACGCCCGTGCGAGGAAGGATCGCTCCCATCGGATAGACGTACGCGGAAAGCGATTGTGGAAGATCGTGGATCTTCGTTCCCGCGATGAGCGCATCCACAAACACCGTCACGCGCACGAGAACATCCTCGCCCTCTATATTATTGCGCATGATCAGCTCGCGCATCGTCGCCTCGAATTTTTCGTACGGCCACGCCGCGGCAAATTTATTGAAATCCATGATCGCCGACGAGTTCACCAACCGATTATAATGATCTTTTAATCTGAACGCATAGCGCTTTTTCTCCGCCTCGTTCCAATTGACACTGAACACCGTATACACGCTCAAGCCATACAGCACCGGCGAGCTCGCGATGCTCACGTTCGCGGACGCAAATGGCACGAATGCATCGCGGAGGAAAGCTTGTCCGATGGTGTAATCAAAGGAGGATGCCATAGTGGTTTTATTATATACCCATTAGTGATAATATTGAACCGGAACAGGGGGAGTAAATATGAAGATCTCACTGGCGAAAGCCCTTGCATACGTTGGCATAGCACTAATCGTGATTCTCATTGTCATCGCTTCAGTGATGCCACATGTAAAATTCAATCCGATGTGAGGCGACGATCAGCCTCATCCCCAGAGCGCGTGCCCACCGGCATGCGCTTTTTTCTTTTTTGTGCCCAGGGCCGGACTCGAACCGGCAAGGCCTTACGGCCACGACATTTTAAGTGTCGCGCGTCTAACCAATTTCGCCACCCGGGCATTTTATCCTTCTCTCATGTATGAGGCCACGGCGGGAATTGCACCCGCGCATCGCCCTTTTGCAGAGGGCTGTGTTACTGCTTCACCACGTGGCCATGGCTGTCTTCCTCCCGAGCCTTAATAGTATCCTGCCCTAATAATTTTTCAACCAGCGCCGCGTTCTCGAACCCGTGATCGATCACAAAGAATATTCGCGGCATCGGCTTGATGTTTATTTTTTTGAGCAGGAGGTGTTGGAGATATCCGGCGCGAGCCGTCAGCTCCGCGAGCACCGCCTTCTCGCCGGACGCCGGAAGGACACTCACTTTTACCCGCGCGCCCTCCAGCTTCTTGTCCACCTCTACCTCGGTGATGGTCGCAAGCACAGGAAGTTCCACTTCGCGAAGGATCATCTTCGAAAGCTCCTCGCGTATCAGTTTTCCCACCCGCTCGGAGCGGAAGTTCATCGCGTGTTATTTTCTTATCACTAATTTATCCCCTACCTGCACGATCGATTGCGCATCAAGCAGGACGCCAATCTCCTTTCCTTTGTCCGCCTGGAAGATCTCACTCTTATTCTCACGTAAACTCAAAACTTTTCCATGCCCGACTGGCGGCGTGCCCACAGGACCACGTACGACATCGAACGATGTCTTCGGACGGAATGTGCCGTTCGTTACGCGACCACCCACCAACTGCTTCTGCGGTTTTTCCTGATTGAAAAGTGCGAGCACCTCGAGCTCGCCCGCGGCCGCCGGCCCGCGCGCTCCGCTGAAATATTCCTCCACCGCCGTCGCGAGGTCGTACACGATCTCCGAGGTGATGACCGTCACCGTCTGCGCATCAGCCAAAACTTTTGCGCCCTTCTCCATGCGATTTTTGAAACCGATAATCGTCGCCTTCGTCGCAATCGCGTGGCGGATGTCGCCGTCCGTGATATCTCCCACCCCCTCCTCTACTATATTGATCTCCTTGCCGCCCTTCTGATCAATGCCGCGCAGAACCACCGAAAGCGCCTCGAGCGAACCGGCGTCCCCGGCCTTCAAAATCAAGTTAAGTGTGTTGGGTTTTGATTTTGCAATTTGGTTCACAGCTTTTGCGGTAGCGCCACTCGTGGCACTCGCCGAGCCGGATGCTGCCACACCCTGCGCCGCTCCTTCCGCCAACTCTCCCACCGCGAACTCCTCTCCCACCTTCGGAATCTTTTCAAAACCAATGATGACCGCCGGCGCGGACGGCTCAAGCTCCAGCGCCGCCTTGCCTAAAAAATTTTCCAAAATCTTGACCTTACCGGAAGCGGTGTGCGTATGAACAGCATCACCGCGCGAAAGCGTCCCATTTTTGACGATGACCGTCACCTCGATGCCGCGCTTGGGATCACGCTTGGCTTCTAAAACAAAACCGGATGCCGGCGCGGACGTATCATACGTCAAGCCTTCCACGTCGGCGGCGAGCAAAATCAAGTCAAGAAGTCCATTAACACCTTCGCCGGTTTTTGCGGAAACGGCGCAGTAACTCACCTGTCCGCCGTAGCCCTCGAGCAGAACGCCCGCAGCCATCAGATCATTGCGCGCCTTGTCTAAGTTGCCACCGGTCTTATCCACTTTATTAATCGCAACAATGAACGGCGTCTTCGCCTCCTCTATTATTTTGATCGCTTCCTTGGTTTGCGGCTTTACGCCTTCGTCTGCGGCGATCACCAAAATTGCCAAGTCGGCAACCTGCGCACCACGCGCACGCATGGCGATGAACGCCTCGTGCCCGGGCGTGTCGATAAAAGTAATTTTGCGTGCTTCAGTGGCGCCAGCGGCACGATGCTCAATCTCATACGCGGCCGTCGCCTGCGTGATGCCACCCGCCTCGCGCGCGGCGATGTTCGCCTTGCGGATATAGTCAAGCAATGTCGTCTTCCCGTGATCAACATGCCCCATCACAACGACGATCGGAGGACGGGTCTTAACCGC
This sequence comes from uncultured bacterium, assembly GCA_963747905.1. Lineage (GTDB taxonomy): Bacteria > Patescibacteriota > Minisyncoccia > UBA6257 > 2-01-FULL-56-20 > JAKAGE01. The sequence continues at coordinate 12,138 of CAVVHF010000005.1, forward strand.
AGATTTTATAGCAATATTTTTGAGCGTTTCCTTTGGCATAAATAGAAATATAATTGAGAGTATTAAAAAGAAATTAAACCCCAAACTCCAACAAATTATAGCAAAAATCGGGATAAAAAACAAGAGTGAGGCGGACCACTACAGGCATATCTTGAGAAAACTTCCATAATAATCTACACTCAACCAGTAAGTGGAGACGTGGCCGAGTGGCTGAAGGCAGCATCCTGCTAAGATGTTAGGGGAGAAATCCCCTCGAAGGTTCGAATCCTTCCGTCTCCGCACAATAATTCGATTTTTACTTTCCACCGCGAGCGGCCACGTTTCGCGTGGTATGAAATCTAACTTTCCCGCACCGGATTGGATTCGAACGGCGAATTCTATTATGCTAATGGTCATATGACAAAAACCATCTCTAAAAATTTTTGGAAAAACCTCCCCCTCCCGATTATGGCAATGGCGCCGATGGCGAACGTCACAGATGCGGCGTTTCGGCGCATGTTCGTGGAATGCGGGAAACCGGACGTCTTCTGGACCGAGTTCGTTAGTGTCGAGGGGCTTCTGTCAAAAGGCCGCGATCGTCTTTTGTCCGACCTGTGGTTCAGCTCGGGCGAGCATCCGATCGTGGCACAGATATTCGGCGGCAAGCCGGAACAGTTTGAAGAAGTGGCGCCACTCATTAAAGAGCTCGGCTTCGACGGCATTGATATCAATATGGGATGCCCCGATCGCGGCGTGGAGAAGTCCGGCGGTGGCGCGGCACTTATTAAAAATCCAATGCGGGCAAAGGAGATCATTCGTGCGCTTAAGCGTGGCGCCGGCGCCCTGCCCGTCTCCGTAAAGACCCGACTCGGCTATAGCAAAACCGCCGAGCTCGAAGGATGGCTCACCGCGCTGTTAGAAGAACAACCTGCAGCGCTGACCGTCCATCTCCGCACCCGCGCCGAGATGTCCGATGTGCCCGCGCATTGGGAGTTGGCACCGCAAATAGTAGCGCTCCGCGATAAGATCTCCCCCAAAACCGTGCTTTTGGGTAACGGCGACGTCCGTTCGCTGAAAGATGCCCGCGTTAAAATCAAGGAATCCGGCATAGGCGGGGTGATGGTCGGCGCCAGCGTCTTTGGCAACCCCTGGTTCTTCTCCGGACGGACTCCAAACGTTAAAGAGAGGCTCGAACGCCTTGTCTCCCACACCGAGCTCTTTGAAAAGCTCTACCGGAGCGACAACCCCAAGCCGATCAGCCAGGGCGGTCGCATCAAGAACTTTGATATCATGAAAAAACACTATAAATCGTATACGCCGGGAGAAAAAGAATTCCGCATGCGGCTGATGGAGGTCGAAAACGCTGCCGAAGTACGCAAAATCGTCCAAGACTTCCTTTTGACCATCCCCCTGCCGCCCGGTTGACTTTTTGGGTGGTATTTGCTAATATGGAAGCACAACTGAATGAGTACTAACATGCGCCCCGCGAGGGGCTATTTTATTGGGAAAGTGGGCAAATCCCTGAAGGTTTTAGTGGTCGTGGCGCTTTTGGCGTACCCGGCAACTATTCAGGCCGATACGGCCGTCCCCCATCCGCAAAGTACAGCATTCGCGGCTCCTTCAGCCGTGACGGCCACGTCGGCCCTGCCAGCAATTGCCCCAGACACTAAAACGGTCTGGGTGACTGCCTATACCAGCGACCCGGATGAGACGTCCGACCATCCCCTCATCACCGCCTCGGGCGGCATGGTGAGCGACGGCGTCGTGGCGGCAAACTTCCTTCCTTTCGGCACCCAGATAGAGATCCCGGCACTCTTTGGCAATAAGATCTTTACCGTGGAAGACCGCACAAACTCAAAATTTGCCGGTCGCGTGGACATATGACGAT
>CAVVHF010000006.1:0-38125 GCA_963747905.1 uncultured bacterium
GAGATCATCGTGACTGCGAAGATGAAGGAAATGTACAGCAGTTGCCTCGGGAAGATCAAGACGCAGTAAAATAATCCGAAGCATATACGCATAGCACAAAACCGCAGAAGGGACATCATCCCCTGCGGCTTTTTTATTTTTATCGAATCACACCGCCTTTATATATTCTCCGCCGCGATGTTCGTGCGCCGCGCGCGCATGCGGCCACGCGAAGTGCGCTATTCTGATGGCGATAAAGTACGTGAGCGCCGCGAGCGTGGCGATATAGAAGCTCACCGGCCAGTTGGTGGCGAGCGCGAGGAGCAGGCCGCCCCACGTGAAAGCGACGCCGAGCGCGATCGAAATGGCGATGGCTGAAAACGGCTTACGCGTCAGATGCTGCGCCGCTGCAGCCGGAGCGACAATCAGCGCGAACACGAGCAAGACCCCCACCACCTGGATTGCTTCCGCCACGGTGATCGCAAGCAAAAACATAAAAAGTATCGAGAGCGCTTTCGTCGGCACGCCGCGCGCCTCCGCCACTTCCGGATCGATTGAGCTAAAGAGCAATGGGCGGAAGATGGCGGCGAGAATGATAAGCGTGCCGATACCGAATATGAGCGTGAGGATAATATCCGCATGTGTGACACTCAAAATTGAACCGAAGAGCACTCTCACCGTCTCGCTCGATGAATTGGTGTATAACCGTAAAAACAAAACACCGAGGCCGAGTGCGAATGACAGTATCATGCCGATCTCCACGTCGCGCCCGTGGATGCGCTTTCCCAACGCTCCCATGCCGAGTGCGGCCGCCACGGTAAATCCCGACATGCCAAGTAATCCACTTATGCCGAGCACCGCCGCAAGCGTGGCGCCCGCGAAGCCGACGTGCGACAGCGCATGTGCAGCGAATGCCTGCGCGCGCAACACCACAAAATAGCCAACGATTGCCGACACGATCGCAATCAGCGTTCCCGCCATGAACGCGTTCTCCACGAAGGATTGCAATAATAATTCCAGGAATGAGCTCATATTATTTTCATGTTATGTTCGCGCGGTCAATAATCGTACCGGAATATACACGACGAACGATATCGTCGCAATATAAAATGTCACCGGCCAACTGCCCGTCGCCGCCAAGAATATTCCGAGCCACGTGTACGCAAGCGCGAGCGCGATCGAGACCGTTGCCGCGCCAAGCGGATTATGGACAAGACGGATGGCGGTGGCGGCAGGACCGACGAGCAAGGTAAAAATAAGGAGCACGCCGACCACCTGCACCGACATAGAAACGGCAATGGCAACGAGTACTAAGAATAAAATACCAAGCGCGCGTATCGGCACGCCGCGTGCCTCCGCCACCTCCGGATCCACCGAGCTGAATAATAGCGGACGAAAAATTGTCGCCAACACCGCGATCGTGCCGATGCCGAAAATCAGCGTGACAAGAACATCGGTACGGCTGATCCCTAAAATAGTCCCGAATAAAATACTGTACGCCTGTTCCGCATAACCGTTGTACAGCGAAATAAAAAGTGCACCGAGGCCGAGCGCGAGTGTCATCACAATACCGATGTTGATATCCTCCTCGCGCAGGTCCTTGCTAAAAATACCGATGGCGATACCGGCAACGATCGTAAAAATAAGCAGGCCAAAGATGGGGTCAGCTCCCACAAACAGCGCGGCGGCGGCACCCGCGAAACCGATGTGCGACAGCGCCTCGCCGGCAAACGTAAGCCCGCGCGTCACCAAAAAATAGCCGACGAATCCGCCCACAATCGCCACGACCGTTCCGGCAAGAAAAGCGTTCTGAATGAATGAATATTGGAAGATGGAGAACATAAAAAAACCAAGTGTTATATTTCCGCACCGACCACGAAGACATGGCCGCCACTCCGTATCACTTCCACTTTAGTGTCATACAATCGGGAAAGCGTCGCGCTCGTGATGATCTCGTCCGGCGTACCCATCGCGCTATGTCCGCGCGCAAAGTACAGCACGCGGTTCGCAACCGGTAGGAGCGGATTGATGTCGTGTGAAACGAGCATGATCGTCACGCCGCGATGCTTTGAAATTTCCGTGAGCAAAGCGATGATCTCCTGCGCATGATTGATGTCCAGGTTGGAGAGAGGTTCATCGAGTAGTAATATTTTCGGATCGGTGATGAGCGCCTGCGCGATGAGCAACCGCTGTTGCTCGCCGCCCGACAAGTGCCCTATCGGCGCATTTGCAAATCGATAGGCATCCACTTCTTTGAGCGCCGCATCGATGAGCGCATCTCGCTTGCGATTGCCAAAACCGATTCCCCATTTATTCCCGTCAAATCCGAAGCCCACTACGTCGCGCGCCCGGAGCGCGAGATCGGTTTCCAAAACGCGATGTTGCGGCGCGTACCCAATATTGCCATCGCCGCGATGCGGCACCGCGTCCAGCACGCGGACGTCGCCCTTGAATGGTTTCAACAATCCCAATAATAATTTCAATAGCGTCGTCTTTCCCGCACCATTCGGCCCGAGCACCGCCACAAACTCCCCTTTCTCAATCGCAAAGCTGACATCGTTGAATATCGCACGTCCGCCGAGTTCTACCGTGACGCCATCAAGTGAAATGACCTTATTTTTATCCATGGCTTTGTACAAGCGCGGTTTCGAGCGCGTTCAGTTCATCCATCATCCACGATTGGTAGGTATCGTTCGGCGGCATTAATTCCGTCACCGGCACAACCGGAATGCCGTTCGCCTGTGCCGCGTTCTGCAGATTCGTCGTAATGGGCGTTATCGTTTGGCTGTTATAGATCAACACTTTTATTTTTTTTCCGGCGATCTGTTGATCCATCGTATTCACGTCCTGCGCCGACGGATCATTGCCTTCCGCGATAGCTTTCTCGAATGTGAATGGCGTGAGCACATTGAGTCCCATTGGTTCGGTCTGATAGAGATAGATCGTTTCTGTAAGCCCCACCGGCGTTCCAACATATTGCGCCTTGATCTCGTTCATCTTGGCGGTGATCGGCGCTAATGAATCATTAAAAATTGTTAAATTGTTCTGGAAGAACGCCGTATCCGCCGGATCGGTCTTGATGAGCGCATCCGTGGTAGCGCGAGCGATGGCAGAAATATTATCGATGCCATACCACACGTGCGGATTTTCCGGCAACAGATCCGGCGCGAGCGTGCCAGCGAAAAGGACTATGCGATTCGCATTCGGCGACGCGGAGAGCAGCTTGTCCATCCATGTATCGTACTCAAGCCCATTCTCAATGACGATATTCGCGTTCGTGATCGCGATCCCGTCCTGCACGTCGGATTCATATTCGTGCGGATCGACATTCGGATCCGAAAGGATGCTCGTCACCGACACTTTATCTCCACCCAGTTGTTGCGCGATGTTGCCATAGAAATCTTCCGCCGCAACGATCTTGATGGCACCGCCCGAAACGCTGCTCACCGACTGATCGGCGCTACCAGACCTCATAAAAAAATATGCGCCCACCACGCCGGCAACAATAATCGCAACGACAATGACGATACCGATCCACGTTGTTCTTCTCATTACTATCCAGTATACGAAGCAACGTCTGCGCTCGTCAATTAACTTGCAAGTAATTCGCATTTGGAAATTACCGATAAAAAATGGGCCGTGCGAAGAAAAAATCTCTCCGAACGACCCGGGCTGCTGGCGTCAGCTAATCTCGGCGGATTATCTGACGCTGGATCCAACGGCTCTGCCGCCGGAATAGAACGAAGGGAACGATGAAACATGCGAATGCCAGGAGCAACAAAGAATTTTTCCAGAAAAAAACCCACCACGAAAATTCCATAGCACCTCCCAATATCTCCAAAATATCATAGCATTTTAATTGCTATTCCGTCAAATTCCCGGGCTGTTTGACGGCTATATAAATTAATACTATTTCTTCTTCGGATGCGGTGTCTTGATCACCCCAATCACCTTTCCGTTGATCGCGAACTCGTCGTTCTCGTGAATATGGATTGCGGGAAAGTCGTGCGTGGATTCGGACATCAATAAAATCTGATTATTCTCCTTGTCCACATAATATTTTTTAATGTTGGCCATGCCTTCAATGACGGAAAGTACGATGTCGTCGTTCGCCGCCTCGCGATCCTCGCTGTCGATGATGACGTAATCACCATCCTCGATTCTTTTTCCACCCACGTATGCCATATTCATGGATGGGCCGTCCACTTTGAGCGCAAACAGCCGATGCGCCGATCGCTGACGCGGCACGAGCGAGCTCGACACGCGAAGATAACCTTCAATATTGGAATTGGCGAAAACCATGGCCGGTCCGGCATTCGCCGCACCCAAGATCGGGATGGAAAGGAGTTTAGCATTTTTTAATATCCCATTTATCGTCGCGCCTTGCTGTTTTGTGGTGGTTATCGAGTGTTCCATTTTATTGATAGTGATGAATCCGCGCTTTTCCAACTGCTGAAGGTGATGCTTTATCTTCTGCGGCGACGTCTCCCCCACAAACCCGCCGATCTCTCGCAGGGTGTAATTACCCAAGTTCTTTTTTTCTGCCAGCGCTAATAGTTTTTGTTGTATGGTATGCATAATTACAGTTTAATCCTTTAAATAATACTGTCAAGTGTAACTGTGGACAACCTTGACAATATGCCTGAACTCTGCAAAAAACGCTCAAAAAATGCTAGAATAATAGGAAATTCCGCCACGTCCCAATCCCCCATGAAATACTTCAACTACAAAGGCTTCTGGACCCGCGAACATGTCCGGTCGCTCGTAAACGCCCTCATCCTCCTCGCACTCGCCACTATATTTCAATACTATGCATCGGCATACGTGGAACGAACCCCCGGCAACCCGGCAGTCGATCTTTTTCTCGGCTTCCTCCCCATCGTCAATCTCAACCTCCTTATCGTCGAGGGCGCACTTGCCGCTATTGTCTTCAGCATCCTTCTTGTTCTTGCAAAGCCGCAATATCTTTTATTTACGCTGAAGGCCGGAGCGATCTTCATCGCCACGCGCGCGATGTTCATCGCCGTGACGCACATCGGCATCTACCCGGGCCAGATCAATCCCGACGTCGGATTTTTTGACCGTATCTACACTGGGCTCGGACTGGAGGCAGGATTCTTCTTTTCCGGGCACACCGGACTGCCGCTCCTCATGGCTCTCATCCTTTGGAATAAAAAATTCTGGCGCTACGCGTACATTGTTCTTTCCATTGTCTTTGGCATTGCCGTACTCTTTGCCCACATCCATTACACGATGGACGTCCTTGCGGCACCGTACATGACCTACGGCATATTCAAAATGTCGCAGTATTTCTTTGCAAAAGACTGGAAACTGGTGAAGACGACGTAACTGGCGGTGGCTTTTTGCGCAGCCTTATCCCCTACCACATGCCCGGGCCGTCGCCTTGTAAATACCACTTGCCGTTGATCAGAACTATTGTGATCGTATCGCCCGAGCTGGCCTTACAAACGCCGGAGGTGTCGGTCTTTGAAAGCAGCTGCGTACATCCGCGAAACGCATAGTAGTTATCGAACGTACTGTGCGCTTTTTGGAGAACAAAAAATTGATCGATCGCAAATGCGGCAACAGTCACCACAATAATAACAATGATTACCCAGACGATTTTCTTATTGCGAGATTTCATATTAGCTTATAAATGAGGGCTCGATAGTATCGATGCTTTCGAGGTAAATTGATCTTTTCTCCTTCAGCGCCCGCTCACAAGCGGGTAAGCGACTTGCGATTCGCTCTCCGACAAGAGGAACAGCGTCAGAAAATGAAACAAAGCGGGCTTCTGAAATTTCTTTACCATCGATTTTAATTTGAGAAATATCATTAATAATTCCGCCGTCGAAAATAAACATGATATTCTCATTTTGATCTCCTTGCGCCGCCCGATAATGCGTCACCAAGCACTCGGTAATATGCACGGAAAGTCCGATTTCTTCCGATACTTCTCGCTCGGCAGTCTGTTTGGGCGATTCGTCTTCCTCAATAATTCCTCCGGGGATTTCCCAGTGATCCTTGTAGGTTGTTTTCAATACAAGCATCTCCCTTTTTAAGTTGCGAATAATAACGCCGGAAGCCATGCGCTTTTTAGGTAAAGACAATTTGTAATCTTCCAAAATTTTTTCCTTATACTTTTCCAGGAAAATAGGAAATTGGGAGTGCAACGGCTGAGGGAATTCATCCAGCTTAAACCATCCGACCTCATCAAACTTATGCGGCTCTCCGTTTTTTACTTTTTCGCGATTTACTAAAACTTTAAAATCCAGCGCGATCCAGTGCGTAGGCTTTCCTTCGTTTATTCGGCGGACATCCCGAAATCCAAGGAATTGATAGCTAATGACATCGGTACAATATTCTTCTTTGATTTCCTTTCTCAATGTATTTTCAACCGTATCGTTGAATTCCAATCCGCCACCACCGCAATCCCAAGTACCATATTCGTCACGGGCCTGGTTGCCACGCTTGTTCAATACATAATTTCCCCGCCCATCATGGCAAAGATAAACAACCGTAACGCCGGTATAGTCCACTCCCTTTTTTAATTGCTGATCCATGGCTTAACTATATCAACAACGAAAAAATAGTAAAATTCTTTCTACTCTACCTCCGTGGATACCGGCTTGTGCTGGAAGAGCCCGATCGTGGCCGACGCGGGCCGCCAAAACCGCCTGGCTTATGGAAGGGACGACGCGGGGAAGCGCTACCAGATGATGCTGGACGTGAAGCATAGGCAGAGTGCGAAACTCCTGCCGGACGAGGTCCGCCGCCGAATGTCGGGCGCGGGGCATACGCTGGTCGCGAAGTGCCAGCGCCGAACGCTGGCTTGCTGCTGCCATACGCCGATCGATTGAACGCCGGACGGCGCGAAGATGAAACACCACCGCTATATGACGGTCGCGCGCCGTGTGACGAAGTCACGCTCGCTCCCCCGCGTCCACGATACGGTGTGAACGGTTCGCGCGGAATGTACTGCTCAGCGCGCGCCGGCGGCAACTCTGGAGTCTTGGAAAGCGGCAGTTTCGTGCGCATGAGACGTTCAATGCCGTAGATGTCGCCGCGTTGATCCGGCGTGGCAAAGGAAATAGCATGGCCCGCGGCGCCGGCGCGCCCGGTGCGGCCGATGCGATGCACATAGTCTTCAGCGTTGTCCGGAAGATCATAGTTAATGACGAGCTCAATGCCTTTTACGTCAATGCCGCGCGCGGCGATATCTGTTGCCACAAGCACACGATATTTGCCGTTCTTAAATCCATCAAGCGCTTCACGGCGCTGGCTAAGCGAGCGATTGGCGTGGAGTTCGGCTGCGGTGTGGCCAAGCGCGCGCACCGACGCGGCGATCTTTTTTGCGCCATGCTTGGTGCGCGAGAAAACCAACACCGATCCGCGATATTCATACAACAATTTTTCAAGCAGACGCGACTTGTCCGGTTTTGAAATGAAATATAATTCTTGCGTGATCTTATCGATTGTGGTGCCCGACGGCGCAATCTCGATGCGCAACGGCAACTTCATATACGACTGCGCAAGCGACAAAATGCTCTGCGGCATCGTCGCGGAAAACAACATCGTCTGCCGCTCACGCGGGACGCCCACCATAATGCGTTTCAACTGTGGCGCAAAACCCATGTCGAGCATCCGGTCCGCCTCGTCGAGTATGAGCACGCTCGTTTTATTCAAATTTAATGTCTTCTGCTGCATGTGGTCCATAATGCGGCCTGGCGTACCGATGATGATCTGCGGTAACCGGTGGATGGCCTGTACTTGGCGATAATTGGACTCTCCGCCCACTAAAAGCGCCGTGCGGATGCCAAGTGGCCCCCCCACCTTGTTGAGCATCTCCTGAACCTGCAGGGCCAATTCCCGCGTGGGGAGAATGATAAGTCCATGTTTGCCCGCGAGCGCCGCCTGGATCAAAGGAACGCCAAACGCGAGCGTCTTGCCGGTACCCGTTTGCGCGAGTCCCATCACGTCCTTGCCCTCTATCCCCGCCGGAATGGACTTTTCCTGGATCGGCGTCGGCGTCTTGAACCCCAGCTTATCCAAAATATTCAAAATATTCGGCGCAATGCCCAATCCATAAAACCCTTGACCTGAACTTGAAGATGTTTCCATATGCGCTAACAGTAACACAGAAGACGCATAATAGCTATTATTCTCCGACATGTGCATCTTTGTATGTGCACGCGAGTGGACGATGTTCAAACCCTTTTAATGGTTAATGTGAAATGATTTCTGGTTGCTGTTTGTATGGCACACATTCTGGAGCATTTAATCTTCCATGCTCCAGAATGTGTGCCATACAAACAGCAACCCTCCACTCGGGTCGAAAGCGAGGGAGGGTTTGCTCTATTTATGCATGATTTCTATTTTTTTTATTTATCTCGCCCCGAAACGGGCAATCCATAGGCAATGTATATGATTTATTGGTTTATGACCTTTGCTGCTCATCAATTAATACACCACCACGTACCCTTTATTTCAGTCCATCACGCCGGATATTTATTGATAATCCACGATCGTCTCCACGCCGGAGGCCTGGATCGTAGCGGTGGCCACGCCGTGGCCAAATACGATGACATATTCCCCGGGTTCGATCTCGCCTAACTCCGATTCCGACGACAGCGCTGCAGGCATCACGAGCACCGTCGAGGTCTGACCCAAAATATTCTCCAAGACAAAGCTGCTTGTAGAAAGCGTTACTACTTGGCCGCGATAGACGCCGCCTGCAGGCGCAGTCTCAAACTCATAAACACCCGAGACTACCGGAACCGGATTTCTTGATACGTAACGATAGATCCCGCCATGGATAGAGCCTGCGGATATGAAAAGGCACAAGAGTGAGACCACCACGATCAGCCCTAAAAGAACGTAGAGGAATGGCTGATGATAGATCAGCGAATAGCGCCGGAGAAGGATCCAAAGAATAAGGACGAGCGCAAGAGAAAATAATAACATGGTCCACGGTAACGATGAAAAGAATACGCCCCAACCGACAGGTCCAAAGTTAGCGGCAAAAAATCCGCCGTTCTCCTGTAAGGCAAAGATGATGAAGGTGGCCACAAAAAGGATGAGTAAGAACAGCAATATCGCGCCGAGCACCACCAGTGCCGCCTGCGCCACAAAATAGGCGCGTGAATGCATCTTCGCTTTTCCGCTCTTTATGGTCTCTATGATTTTTTCTTCGTCCATATCCATATTATTCTTGTACGATTTTTTTTAGCATCATCCTTCCCCGTTGCAGCCGCACGCCCACCGTGGAAATAGGGATATGAAGAATGTCCGCGATCTCGCGATAATCCATATCCTCAAAATAATACAGCACGAGCGGTTCTTTATATTTCTCGTTTAAGGTGTCGAGCGAGCGTTCGAGCATGCGCTTGACCTCCGCCTTATTGAACCCGTCATCGGCGGTCTCCTTCGCCACGAGATGAGGAAAGAGCGTATCAAAATCAAAAATGGAAACATTATCCCTCTCTTTCTGCCGTTTTTTGATGTTGTTCACAAACTCGTTATGCGCGATGCGGTAGATCCACGGCGAAAAACGCCGTGCGGTATCAAAACTTTTGATGTTCACGTATGCCTTGATGAACACTTCCTGCACGATGTCTTTCCCATCGTCTCCATGAAAGAAAAAACGTTTAGCATATCTGGTCAGCTTCGGTTCATACCGCTCCACCAATATGCGGAACGCATCAATATCGCCCTTTTGCACTAAGGTGGCGACCTCTTCATCGGTTCGTTCAGGTTCGAGTATCTCGGGCATGGTGTTTATTGGGCGCCTGTGATTTTATTACACCCACTACGGAGATTTATTTCATTATCCCATTTCCGTCGCATTATAAAAAGTAGTACGATGGATGGATGGTAAACGGTGCCACCGAAGAGCAAAAACGAAGCCTGCAACGGATTCGCATCGCCATCATCGTGATGTTCGCCATCTGCGCGGCGCTTGCGGCGTTTGTATACTGGCAAGGCTTGCCACCGCCGGCACATAGGTACGATGCACTTGCAAAGTGCATCACGCAAAGCGATGCCGCGTTTTATGGCGCGTCATGGTGCCCGCACTGCGCGACACAAAAAATCAAGTTCGGCACTGGCACGCAATATCTTCCTTACGTTGAATGCGCGATTGCGGGAACTTCCACACAAACACAAGTATGCATTGACCACAACATCACGCAATACCCGACATGGGTCTTTGCCGACGGCTCACGCCTAGTGGGCGTCCAGACACCGCAAACGCTCGCCGCGAAGACCGGCTGTGCGCTGTGATATAATCCCTTTATGACCCCCTTCGTCCAATTCGTTACCAACATCCTTTCGCTCGGCACCATCGCCTGTGATATCGTTGTGGTATTTTTGTTCGCAATTATTCTTACTCCACTCAGCGAACATGGTTGGGGCAAGAAGATTGATGACTTCGTCGGAAATCGTGCAATAATCCTCTCATTCCTGGTGACACTCGCATCTGTAGTGGGCAGCCTGTTCTATTCCGAATTCGCACACTTTGCGCCGTGCGAGCTTTGCTGGATCCAGCGCGGACTGCTCTACACGCAGGCGGTGATTCTTTTCCTCGCACTTTTTGCTCGGAAAGAAGAGCACGTGCGACAATTCCAAAATCTTACCCAAAAGGCGTGTCTTGCGCTCTCGGCCATCGGGTTCCCCATCGCTGCGTATCACATGTATCTACAGTTCGGTGGCGGCGCGCTCGTCCCCTGCTCGGCGATCGGACCCAGCTGTCAGTATGTCTACTTCATTATGTACGGATACATCACCATCCCCACAATGTCACTCACCGCGTTCGCATTGATCCTTTGCTTTATGCTGTTGCACCGGCCAGCGAGAGAAAAATAAAGAGGGACGGATTTTACCGTCGCAGATATTCTTCCCTACTCATAACACTCTCCATATCTGATAGGTGGTCAAGAAATATTTTTCCTTCGAGATGATCAAACTCATGCTGAATAATTCTTGCAAGTAATCCATTCGCACGCAGTTTAAATTTCCTTCCCTCCTCATCAAACGCCTCAACAACCACTGATTGAGGCCTTTTTACGCTACCAAACAATCCCGAAGTTGCTACGCTTCCGCAACCCTCATAATCAAATACCCGCTCGCGGGACAGACTAAGGATTTTTGGATTGATGAAAATCCGCACAGGATCAAGTTGACTCGGCTTCCTAGACTTTGTTTTTCTTATTTCGCTTACAAAAATTCGTTTATTAATACCTATTTGTGGCGCGGCCATACCCACAAGACCATGGTATCGCATGGAGTCAATAAGGTTTTTAACAACTATTTTGTTCCCCTTCGAAGACACCACAACCCTTTTTGATTTTGTCCGAATGATAGGATTGCCAACCTGCGTTGCGTGTTTAATTACCATGGGTCAATTATAACTCTACCGTTATTCAAACTCTATCTCCACGATCTCCGATTTCGTGCCAAGTCGTAGCGGCGGGCCCCACGTGCCGGCCCCGCTAGAGGTAAAGACTTGCATGGCACCAAGACGCTTCAGCCCGTAATCAAATCCTTTATAGATCTGCCAGGTAAAGAACATGAGTGGAAATATCTGGCCGTGATGTGTGTGACCGGAGAGCGTGAGTGAAATGCCTGCCGCTTCGGCAACGTCGAGGTCAGTCGGCTCGTGCTTGAGGAGGATGCTCGGCCGCGGGCGGTCAATGCCGATGCGGTCCAACACTTTTTTGAAATCATCTTTTTTATGCACCGATTGGTAGTCAACGCCGATGACATCAATACCGCCGCCGATATCTACTTTTTTGTCATCCAGTATTGTTATTCCCACGCCACGGATTGCGGCCATCGCGCGCGGGACGTCCGACAAATAATATTCGTGATTGCCGGTAATGAAGTACGTGCCGCCGGGTGGATGCAGCGAGCGGAGAGGAGTGACCAGTCTTTCTTCATCACATACAACGCCATCGTAGAGATCGCCGCCGATCAGCACGGCGTATGGGTCAAGTGCGTTTATCTTTGCGGCCACGCGTGCGGTAAATTTTTGCCGGTATATATTCCCAAGCTGGAGGTCGCTCACGAACACGATCTTTTTGCCTTTCCAAAAATCCGCGGGGAACCCCCGGGAGGATGCGAATGGGATGGTAACACGCGCAACCTTTGGTCGCTGGCTATGCACTGTGCCATAAAAGTGTAGTAAAAATGCCGCGCCGAAACAAATGCCGCCGACGAGCGCCGGCGGCACATACACGTCATGCGCATAAAAAATATCCAGCACGAAATAGAATATCACCGCGCCACCGAATAAAAAATGCACGAGCCCGAACCAATACGCTGAGAACTGGTAATATCTATCCACCAGCGCGCCTTTATAAAAATGGGCGATGGCGGATGCCGGAACAAACGTGAGCGCGAGGATAATGAATAAAATCTTCAACCACATACCACCGATGCCGAATGCGGCCACGAGCGTGACGTACACCGCAAGGTGCACGATGACGAGCAATATTTCGAAAACAATAAGGGTTGCAATAAGAACGATGGGCATGGAGTTTAATATATATTAAATAACATCATTCCGCGATAACGTGATGCTCCGCGTTGATTGCTTCCTTTGGCACATTGATAAGTAGCGCGGTGAACGACCCAAGCATGACGACGATTGCCGCCACCTCAAAGACCGTGGCATACCCCGCCACCTGCGCCTTCAAAATAATGAGGCTGGTGAATTCTTCCATCAATTGCCTACCGGAACCGTTTAAAATACTTTGCTGGGCGATCTTGAATATATTTCCGTTGATGGAATTATCGAGCAGTGTGCTGAAGATCGCCACGCCAAATGCGCCGGAAATGTTACGCACGAGCGCTAAAATGGCGGACGCCTCGCCGATCTCGTTCTGCGGCACGACGACGGCAACGAGATTGGTGCGCTGCGCCATACCGAAGCCGAGAGAGAACGCCATGGCACACATCGGAATGATGATGTCGAGCGCCGTCGATCGCGGATCGATATACGAAAGCAGAAATATTCCAAAGCCGCAGAAAAATGTGCTGAAGAAGATGACGAGGCCTGGTTTTACTTTTCCGATCAGCCGTCCGCCGAGCGGCGCAGCGACCATGAGAGCTATGGCGAGGGGTATAAAGAGATAGCCCGTCTGCGTGGCGTCATATCCCAAAAACGTCTCGGCAAAGATCGGAATGAGAAAGATCGCGCCGATGAGCGCCATGAATACGATAAAATTATTGAGGAGCGTATAGACGAATGCGGGAATCTTAAAGAATTTAAAGTCCACAATAGGTTCTTCTTGTCGCATTTCGATTTCATAAAACAGAATGCTAAAAAGAACTGTACCAACGTAGCATGCGACGCTCGCGAGCGATACCCATCCCCAGGTCTGCCCCTGATCTAGCACGAGCGTCAGCGTAAAGAGTGCCGCGCCGAGCGAAGATGCGCCCCACCAGTCGAACTTGGCGCTACGCTTCTCCCCCACTGATTCATCAATAAACGTGATCGCCAAAAATAACCCAATGATACCGAGCGGAATGTTTATGAAGAACACCGAACGCCAGTTGAAGTTATCGATCAGTGGGCCGCCGATCAGTGGGCCGAACACCGATGCCACGGCGAATGCCGCCGACCAAATGCCGAGCGCCTGCGCGCGCTCCTTCATGTCGGTGAACGTGATCGCAAGAATAGCCATCGCCGTCGGATAATCCGCCGACACGGCGAATCCCTGGATAACGCGAAATACGATCATGGACGGCAGATTCCACGCAATTGCGCATAGCGCCGATGCAATAATGAACCCAATGAATCCAATGAGGTAGATTTTCTTCCGCCCGGCGGTATCTCCCAGTTTTCCCCACACCGGCACGAACACCGCGTTCGCCAAGATATACGCCGTGGATATCCACGCCGCGTCGGAGACGCTGATGCTAAAATCACCGATGATCTTTGGCAGCGCAAGATTAACCACTGTCTGATCAAGGCGACCGAGAAATGTGCCAAAAATCACGGTGCCAAGTACCAACCAACGCAGGTTGCTATGATCTTTTGTTTCTTTTTCTTCCATTACAATGAATAAAAATGAAAGGGTTATTCTTTTTTATGCGCTCACGTTCCAACGTGGCATTTGCGCATAAAAAAGAATAACCCTTTCATTTTTATTATTGCGTGTACACCCAGATCTTGGCTGACATACCATTCTCCAACTGCGGATATTGCGTCGGGTCAAAGCGCACATACACGGCGAACTGGTTCGTCGGCCGTTCGTCGGAAATGTTGAACACTACACTACTCTGTTCCGATGTCGGTGCCACCTCGTCCACAATCCCCTTAAATTGCTCGTTTCCGAAAGCGTCAACAGTAAAGGTCGCCGAATCACCGACTGCCACGTTATCCAATCCCTTATTCTCATCAAGATTGCCGACCACTCGAAGCTGTGTCGGATCGATCATCGTCGCCACCGTTCCCTGTCCAGTCAGTGTGTTCATAAATTGCCCGATGTCATTGTTGGTGGTGACGATCTCTCCAGCGGTCTGCGCCTCTACCACTTCGTTGCCCACGAGCGCCACCGGCTCATTTGCCGTCACCGTATCACCGGGGTTCACATATATCGCCTGCAACACGCCGGAATTGGTCGGTGACAGATTAATAAGCGGTGCCTGGATCTGCGACAGGTCGATATACACCGTTTTTGATGAAACGTAATAATATAATCCGGCACCGGCACCGCCAACTACGGCGAGCGCCACAATCACCCAAAGAATAAGTTTCCCGCGACCACCGCTTGATGGTTTTTTTTCGTTTTCAGGCATGGTGGTGATTAAAAATTAGTGATAGTATCGCCGACGTTCAATCCCGACGTAATCTCCGTCGTGCTCGCCCCTACAAGCCCGATCTGCACCGGCACTTTCTCGGAAGTGCTTCCTTTTTGCGCCAACACAAAATAAGTATTGTTATCGTTGATCACCAAATTTCTCGGTACCGCAATGACGTTGTCGTGTTCCGCCTCGATGATGTGCACGTTTCCTGTCATGCCGTCTTTGATCTTGCCATTGGGGTTGGTAAAGTGTAGCGTCACCATATATGCGGCGGTGCCGTTCACCTGCGTTTGCGCCGCGTCCACGGTGCCGACCGTTGTGGGAAATGTCGTGCCGGTGGCGAACGCATCAAGCGTCACCCGCGCTGCATCGCCAGGTTTTATATTCGCCACATCTTTTTCTGAAACATAAGTCTCTATCTTCAATCCACTGGCATTGATAAGCGTCATCATCGGCACGCCCGGCGATACCACTTGGCCAACCTGCGCAGTGAGGTTCTGTATTGTTCCCCCAAACGGGGCAACAAGCGAGGAATGATCAAACACTACTTGCGCGCTCGCCGCTGCGGCCTGCGCCTGTGCCACTGCTGCTTGCGCTTGCGCTACCACCGCCTGCTGTGTCGCGATCGTCTGCGGCGTCGATCCCGCCTGCGCGAGCGCGAGCGCGTTCTGGGCCGTCGTGAGAGCCGAGTCGTCGCCGGAAACTGCACTATTGGATGCTTCTATCTCCGCGCGCGCGGCGGCAATATCGCCTTTGTATTGTGCGAGTATGGCGGCGGGGGTTGATACGCTCGTATTCGCGTTGTTCACCACGAGCGCGATGGTGTCAATATATGATTGGATCTGCTGAAGGTTGGCCGTCGCCGTTGCCGAAAGCGACGCAGGATCGAACCCGGTACTCGTTGCATTCAGTGCCGCGTACCAGGCCGTAAGCGCCGTACCGATCTGCACACGTTGATTTTGAATGCTATTCACTGTTCCCTGTATGCCGTTATTCGGCACGAGAAACGCCGGATTGTTCGATTGCGCATTGGAGAACATATTGTCCAACTGATTGCGCACCGCGTCGTCGGACGCGCTGTACGCGTTGCCGACGGCGATGCCGAGCGCCTGGTTCGCGCTCGTGACGGCGCTCTCGTCGATTGTAATCTGTTGCGGCCGCGTGCCGCTCGCGAGCTGACTCAGCTGCGCCTGCGCGGCCGCGAGCCCGGCATTCGCCTGAGACACTGCCGCCTGTGTCTGCTGTACCGCCGCGCTCAATTGCGCCGAATCAAGGTCTGCAAGTACCGTTCCCGCCGACACCTGGCTTCCTTCGCTTACGTTCACCTGCGCGATCTGGCCGCCTTCCTGGAATGACATCACCGCGCTATTCTCTGCCAGCACGCTCCCGGGCTCATCCACCGACTGGACAACATCCCCCTTCGCCACCGTCACGGCGCCGAATGCTGGTGGTATCGCGGTGCTGACATACCAATATGCCCCGCCAATGGCGGCAAGGAATACGACGACCCCGACCGCGATATAATTTTTTGCGAAAAATTTCTTCATGCGCTCGATAAATATTATGAATTATTTTTTATTATTTTTCTAATGATGGCAATAAATTGCGTGCGCTCCGAAGGCGTAAGAACATCGAAGGTCTTTTTCATCTCTTTCACTTTTTTAGTGATCCCCCGCTCGAGCAACTGCCTTCCCTTTGGTGTGATCGCCACGCGCACCGAACGTCGGTCGTTCGCATCCAACACCCGCGCGAGCAGTTTTGCCTTCACAAGCCCATCGATCATGAGCGTTGCCGCAGGCGGGGTGACGTGGAATGTCTTTGCCACATCGCGCATGTGCGGTTTGCCCGCGTCCTTGACATATTTGAGCGTCTCAAATTCCATCAGCGTGCATTGTCCGGCGCCGATATGCTTGTGCATCTTGTCGCGCATCAACCGTCCCATAATGAATATGTGCGACACGAGCTCCTCCATGGTGGCCTGTTTGTTCGGCATAATAACTATTAGGTTACTTAACTATTTTAGCGCCGGAGGGTGCGCGAAGTCAACTGGGGATAGCTTTTTAATTTTCTCCAAACTTCGCCTCTCTCACCAACCCCTCAATAAGCAGATCGATGTCGATGGACGCGACGCCCACAACTTTGTCCGCGCCGCCGTAGTACACATAGAGCTGATGTCTCAGCACGACGGCACCGCATGGAAAGACGACATTCGGGACGATTCCCTGCCGCTCGTACGCGAGCGTAGGTTCGAGCAATGGGTCGTGCGTGCGATATAGAATCTTTGATGGGTCTTTCAAGTCGAGTAGTGCTGCACGGACGTTGTAATGTCCGGTGCGCTTGGAGATACCGTGATAGAGTAACAGCCAGCCGTACGGCGTTTCGATCGGTGGTGCGGAAATGCCGATGCGCTTGGAATCCCACGCGGTATCGCGTGGGCGCATGAGCACGGTGCCTCCCAAAAATTTTCCATTCTTAAACTCCAAGTCGTCCACCCGATCGATCCAAATTTCCGAACCAAGCCGGTGCAGAAAAACATATTTCCCGCTGATCTTCCTTGGAAACACCGCGGCGTCCTTATCATCCCTATTCGGTGGCGAGATCAAAACCGGTTCAGTCCATTTCCATTGATGGCTCACAAAATCTTTTGCGTCAATGGAAGTGAGCGCGACGCGCGGCGGATTCGTGCCGTCGTACGCGGTGTAGCACATATAAATGCGATCGCCGATCTTCGTTATACGTGGGTCCTCGCAACCGGAATTGCCACCGGGATTTTTCTTTTGCTCAAAGTCGACGCGGGGGATGTAGATAGGTTCCGCCAATCGCTCGGCGATATCCACGCCGTCCAGCGATGACGCGTAGCCGATGACCGACGTGTTATCCCCCGACATTGCGCGGTACAAGATGTGCACTTTGCCGCCTTCGTAGATCGCCGCGGGATTGAATGTGGCCTGCGACTCCCACGCATGCTCCGCGATTGGCGCGATGATAGGATTTCTCTCAAAGCGCTGCAACTGCCGCTTGGCGGTAAACACCAACTGTTCTAGCAGTTCTTTTTTCTTGAACGTCGCCACGCATGAGGTTGTATCCGTCGCGCCATAATACACGTGCACGTCCGCGCCACGAATCAGCGCGCCCGACGGGAAAACGACGTGCGGCACGCGGCCGTAAAACTCGTACTCTTCCTGCGGCACGATAAACGGCCGCTTCACTTCGCCAACGATCTTTTGTGGATCATTGAGGTCGAGCAATGCCGCCTGAATGCCAAAAATCGGCGGCGGCGAAAGATAGTTATAGATATACGAATAGAAGATAAGCCATCCGTTCTTTGTTTTGAGCGGGGCGGATCCGACCTCGATCTGGTCCTCTTTTTCATTCCGCTCAAAATCAATGACGCGCGCATCGAGATCCTTATACCACGCATCCCAATATTCCTTTGACCACAGGCCCTCCACATTATCAAAAAGCGCGAGGCAGATCTTTGCCGGCGGCCGGTCGGTGTTCACGGTGATAAGCGCGGCGATCTTGCCGCCGACGCGTTCCGGAAAGAGCGCCATCGCCTTAGCATTAAACGTCGTCACGAGATGCCGCTCGTCGATCGTTTTAAAATCCTTCGTAATCGCAACTGCAACCTTAATGCCGTCTGCGGAAAAATCGGAGACGGCGGTATAAAAAATATAATAACGGCCTTCAAAAAACGTTACGCGTGGATCCTCGCAGCCATAGCATTCCCACGGTTCGATCGGCGCGATGAGCTCATGATGCGCGCCAAACCGAACGGCGTTCGTGCCAACTGCATGGCCGATGGAGGAAACTTCCACCTCTTTCCCATTCACATTTTGCTTCGCACCGGCGGCCCGAAAAAGGATGTGGACCTTGCCATCAAGTCCCTTAACGACGGACGGGTTGAATGTCGCTTCCGCCTCCCACTCCACCGCCGGATCCGGAATGAGTATTGGGTTTTCCGAGGATCTTCTAGCGCCTACCATTGGTCTTCATCTTTGGCGCTCCGTAGGCCTTCAACTCGTTCAAAAACTTTTCCACATTCGCCATCGCAACACACGTTACCGAATCGGCACCGCC
This sequence comes from uncultured bacterium, assembly GCA_963747905.1. Classification (GTDB taxonomy): domain Bacteria; phylum Patescibacteriota; class Minisyncoccia; order UBA6257; family 2-01-FULL-56-20; genus JAKAGE01. The sequence goes on from CAVVHF010000006.1 coordinate 18,868, forward strand.
GTAATAGACATAGAGCTCGCCGTCGTTGATCACCGCACCGCAGGAATAGACGACACCCGCCTTGAACCCATGGTTCTCATAATCAAAATCCGGCTCGAGAATCGGCGTGCGCGAGCGATAGAGGATTTTCGTCGGATCGTCGATATCTAAGAGCATCGCGCCGAGCTTATAGCGATTCGGATCGCGAAAATCCATGGCATGATAGAGCAGTAACCAACCGTCTTTTGTTTTAAGCGGCGGCGGTCCCGCACCGCGAATCCAGCTGTCCCACGCACCGGTGTTTGAAACGCGATCGTATTTGCTTTTAATAACCACTTCCTCCTCGTCAAAATCATCGAGGCTGTCGAAATAATCGACGAGTATTTTTGGGGAGATGCTGTGGAGGATCGCAAACTTGCCATGAATCTTTTCCGGGAACAGCACCCAATTCTTATGAATCTCCCCCGCCGGCGAGATCAACGCCGGCCGCTTCCACTTCCAGTTCTTATTCAAAAAATCTTGGAGCGTGATTGAGGACAGCGCGATGCGGATGGAACCCCAGCCGTCGAACGCGGTATAGGTAAGGTATACTCGATCGCCGATCAACGTCAGGCGCGGATCTTCGCACCCGCCATTCCATCCCCCGCCGGAAAAGTACGCAGACTCGAGTGGCTTCTGTTCTTCTTTTGGCGTCGTCATTTTTGTGGACAACGGCATATACGCCGGCTCGTTCGATCGTTCATCAAACGAAATACCATCATCGCTTGATGCGTATCCCAACACCGAAACGTCATCGCCGCCGATCGCGCGGTACAGCAGATGCACGCGGTGATCGGCATAGATCGCGCCCGGATTAAAGGTGGCCTTCATCTCCCAGTAATTCCCTTCGCGCGGCTCAATGATGGGATTGCTTTCATGCCGCTCGAGCTGATGTGGACGCGGCTGCGTAACCGTTGCATGTACCGAAGCTCGCCGTACCGCACGCAACAATTTTTTTTGCCGCTGGGCGCGAGACGCAATCACCTTCTTCGCCGACGCAATTTTTTTGCGTAATGGTTTTTTCTTTTGAAGCCCTTGCTTTTTTTTGATTGCTTTTTTTAACGGCATGGTAAAAGTACTGACCGAAGAACGTCGAAAGAACCAACCGGCGGCTCGTAAGCTATGTTCGTATTATATAACCTTTTTTCATATACGAATATTACCTGTGGATAACCAAAAAATCTCCGCATACGCGAAGTTTGTCATCATTATTGCCCGACACTCACGCCACTACCGACGCCGTATCCCCCGTTTGTTGCGCCTGCAGGCCGCACCTGGATCGTTTGCGCGGTCAGGCTACCATCGGAATTGGATGCCCCCCCCACCATAATGGTCGTTCCCACTTTCAGCGTATTGACCGAAACCATCGTCGGTTCCGATACCGGCGTAGAAGTGGAATAGAACACCACCTCGGAATTTCCATTCGCGAGCTGAAGCGTGATGCTTGAGTTACCCATCGTGACGATCTGCCCAGTGACCAATCCGCCACCAGTTGCACCACCCGCCGTCCTTCGCGTAGAAGAGCTATATGCGCCGGCAAATCCCGACGCTCGGGAAGCTGCACCGCTCTCCTTCCCCCAGAAAAATCCTCCACCCAACGCCACGATTGCGATCACCAACCACACAATATGTACTAAATATTTTTTCATATTTTCTTAATCTTTTTTCTTTCTTAATTTTTTATTAACAACGACCTTTTGAGTAGGAACAGGGCATTATGTTTTAAAGCATAGAAGATTAAATACTTTAAAACATAATGCCCTGTTCCTACTCATAGCGAAGAGCTTCTATAGGATTAAGACCGGCCGCCCTTCTTGCCGGATAATATCCGAAAATGATCCCGATCGCTGCCGACACAAAGAATGCGAGTAAGATGTACGGAATAGATACGCTTGTGGCAACGCCAGTGACAAGGGATATGACGGTGGCCGCGAGCCAGCCCAAAATGATCCCGACCAATCCACCACTAAAGGTGAGCATCACCGACTCGGCAAGAAACTGGAGGGTAATGTCCTGCTTCTTTGCGCCGATCGCTTTGCGCAAGCCGATCTCGCGGGTACGTTCGGTAACGGTTGTAAGCATCATATTCATAATGCCGATGCCGCCGACGAGGAGCGAGATGGCGGCAATCGCGGCGAGGAGTGTTGTAAATGTGCCGGTGACGCTCGACGCGGTGGAAACGATACTCGCCTGGTTCAATACGGTAAAATCGGCCTGCGCGCTGTTCGCGATATTATGGCGCTGGAGTAATAGTGTCGTGATGTCATTCTGCACCTGCGTCATCGCGCTTTGCGTGGAAGCCTCCACATCAACTTCTGTCAGATATGCGCTACTTCCCAAAAGATAGTGTTGGTCAGCACTGAGCGGTACGTAAATCATGTCGTCCTGGTTACTGAAGCCGGTCCCTCCCTTTGCAACGGTAATGCCGATCACGATAAATATATTGCCGTTGACCCGTATCTGCTGACCAATCGCCATATCCGGCGTCGCGCTCGCGTCGGCACTCGGCGCAAAAAGGTTCTGGAGCACCGTCGGCCCGATGATTGCAACAAGGTTCGAATCGGTGACATCCGTATCGGTAAAGAAATTTCCATCGGAAACCTGAATATCGCGCACCTGCTCGTATGCAGGGGTCGTGCCCATCACGCTCGTATTGGCATTGTTGGCTTTGTAGACAACCTGATAGCGCCCGCTGATCTCCGGCGCTACCGCTTCCACGTTATTGACCGATTCGATCGCGGTTGCGTCGTCGGGAGTGAGCGTCTGTGCACTGCCCGCCGCCGCGCGCACCTCGGAGCCAAACGACGCTTGCGCGCCCGGCGTTATCATCACCAAGTTCGCCCCGAGCGAATCGACGCTTGCCTGGATGGATGCCTGCGACCCCTGCCCAACCGCAACGAGCGCAATCACGGACGCGATGCCAATCACGATGCCGAGCATCGTCAAACCGGACCGTACTTTATTGACGGTCACCGCACTGTAGGTTTCCTCTAAAAGATCACGTGTGGTCATGGGGTATTTCTTTTTCGTTTCGCGCAAGCCGTTTGTTTTTGTTCTTTTCGTCGGTCACGATATTGCCGTCGAGAATATGAATGATGCGATCGGCGTGTTCCGCCACGTACGGTTCGTGGGTGATGAGCACAATCGTCTTGCCCTGCGTCATATTGAGATTTTGAAATGTATGCAACACAAGTTCTCCGGTCTTGGAATCAAGATTTCCTGTCGGCTCATCCGCAAGGATGAGCGCAGGATTATTCACCAGCGATCGAGCGATTGCCACGCGCTGCTGCATACCTCCTGAAATTTGGTTCGAATGGTATGACCAAAACGCCTGGGGAAATGCGGCATCGGTGAGTGCCTTTTCCGCGACCTTCTCTCGCTCTTCCTTCGGTATGTTCGCATAGATGAGTGGAAGGGAAACATTACGCAACACGCTCGTGCGAGGCAGTAGATTGAAAGACTGGAAGACAAACCCGATTCTCTCCCTGCGAATATCAGCGAGCTCATCTTCGGAAAGTTTGGATACATCCTTGCCATCCAAAAAATACGTGCCGCTCGTCGGCGTGTCAAGCGCGCCCAAGATGTGCATGAGCGTCGATTTGCCGGAGCCGGATGGTCCCATGATGGCGACAAATTCACCTTCCCTAATGGAAAAGGTTATCCCTTTTAAAACGGTTACTTCCGTTTCTCCTGTTCCATACGCTTTTTTAATGTCCTTACATACGATGATATCTTTTTCCATGTGTCGTTGCTATGGGGCTCCTGCGGGGCGCGTAAATCCGCCGCTGCCACCAGTTCTCGCGCCAGTGCCGCTCAAAAGCTGAAGCGCGCTCGTACTGCCGGTCGTTGTGGTTTTTGTAGCAGTCGTTGATTTGATCGTCTGCACAATGATCTGATCGCCCACATTCACACCCGACGCGATCTCGGTCATCGTGTCATTTGCGAGGCCGACGGTCACCGGCACCTGCTTTGTTGCCGCAAGAACAATGCCGCCATTCGCGCTCGACGCAAGGTCAGCCGCAGAGATCGGGGTCGAGGGTTCTAAAATATATGATGTGCTGCCCGATGTCGTGACCGCAGCGTTCGGCACCGCAATGACGTTCTGGTCCACCTGCGTCACGATATTTGCCGTCACGCTCATACCCGATTTGACCTGATTCGTGCTCGACGTGTCCGCCGGCTGGGAAAATCCGATCTGCACATCATAACTTACGACGCCCTGGCTCACGGTGCCTACCGGATCAATCTGCACGACCGTCCCCGCAAGCGAAAGATCGGGAAGCGCGTCGAAGGTAAGTGTCGCCGGATCTCCCAGTGATACCTTTGCGGCATCGATCTCGTTCAAAGTCACCTGCGCAACCTGGCCGTCGCCGACAATAGTTACCGCATTCGATCCAGCAGTCTCGCCTACTGTGGCGCTGATCACGGAAACGATCCCCGAGATTGGCGCAGTCACTGATGTATATGCAAGATTTTGCTGTGCCGTGGTCAGATTATCCTGCGCAGTCTGGGCACTGATCTGTTGGCCAAGCAGCGTAGTAGCGGTAGGACCGGCAAGCGTTTCCGCGAGAGTTTCACTCGCCTGCGTGAGTGAATTCTGTGAATTGATAATGCTATTTTTATCGCTCGTGATCCCCGAAATCGTACCCTGCGCGCCCGACACTACACTGCTCATGGTCGACGTATAGGTGGAAAAGTTGTTCTGGAGAGTTGCGGCGGAAGTGGGAAGGGCCTGGCTACCGTTCGGTTGCGCAGGATAGTTCTCGGATACATAACTAAAGAGGTCTTTTCCGGCCTTCACGGTTGCATTGATCGCCTGCGTAGTATTGTATGTCTCGGTAAATAATGAATTCAGCGTCTGCGTATTTGAGTTCACGTTCGCCGCATGATAATCCGTCAAACTTTGCTGATACGCCGTTACGGCGGCGGCATATTGATCCTTCAACGCGGTCTCGTAGGGAAGCGCGCCCGCCTGAAGATAGTTAGGAAGAAGACCCACAAGCGCATCTGGATCGCTCTGCGTTTTGCTGATATCAGTCCCGTTCATGAAACTCTGCAGCCCGGTCATCACTGTTTGTAGATTGACGAACATTGGCCCGAGACTGTCAAATCCACTCTGATAATCCTGCACGAGCGTTGTGGACGCATTCACCACCGATTGCTCTCCCGTCGTGACGGCATCCTGCTGCTGTAAGAGTGTCGTGGTCGCCACCTGATCGGTCTCTTGTGCCGAAAGCTGGGCTTGCTCTAGCGAAAGCTGCGCCTGCTGAAGCGCGCGCTGCTCGTTCGTCGGATCAAGTTGCACAAGTAGCTGGCCCGCGTACACATGTTCCCCTACCGTCACCGGAATGGAAGTGACATTCTCGGAAACTTTCGGCGTGACGTTGATAGTGGTACCCGCCTGCACCTGGCCGGTGGCGGAAACGGAAGAAACGATAGTGCCCGTTGTCGCGTCCTCCACGACGTATTTTGTGACCGTCGGCGCAACGGTGGCAACACTATACCAATAATACCCGCCTCCAAGCAGTACGACGATTACGATGATCGAAATTATTTTATGTGCCCGCGCATACTGCAGGATTGCGCCTAATTTTTTCATGATAATTATGTTAATAAGTGGTCGACGATAGCACTGAAAGGATGCGGATGAAGTGGGCGTCTATCTGCCCCTCGCCGTTGGGCTCACCGATCACCGCGATCTGGTCACCAACGACGACATCCCCAATCATAATATTGCCATTGCCATTGCGAATATCAGTGCCCGAGGAGACTGCCACCGACTGCTCGTTTCCTTGCTGGTCCTTCACTGAAATAGTGGATGTGCCAAGATCAATGACCGTTCCTACAACACCGTGGGTCGCTACCGGCATAGGCGGCGCCATCAATCCAACCGGACCATCCGGCGCCGCGCCATAAAATATCCTAAAATAATTTTGATCAAAGCCCGACGCAAAGCCGGCGCGATCGTATCCGACCGCGATGCCCAAGCCAAACACCACCACGAGGACGATCAGCCCTCCCAAGATCCAGAGTATTGCGCGCACCTTCTTTGATTCTAAAAAATTACTCATGCGACCGTAAAGAATTTGCCGACGCGCCCGTGGCGAAAGAGTGATGCTTCATCTATAAGCGCCACCATGGACCAGATCGCGAACATCACCCCGGCCAAAAGCAACGCCGTGGTAAAGATCGGGAATGATTCCATAATGGAGAACGCAAAGTCAGGAAAGTTCGCCACCATTGAGGAGAAGTCGGAGAACATAAGCGAAAATATTTGGAAAAATCCCGACCGCGAAAGGCTCGCCATCAGGTTGATATATCCCGCCACCGCCACCCCAACGGATACGCCGAACACGCACGCGGAAACGGCGATCTTTGAGCAAAGAATGTTCCGTTCATGCCGGCTGATGCGCAACAATATCTTTTCCGTAAGACCAACCGGCGGCTCGGGAGAGGTAAGGGTTGCGAACAGTTTTTCGTAGTTGGTGTTCATGGGGATACTAGGATCAATTACCCTCACTATACGACCCACTAGCCGCTTTTGGTGCTTCAGTAAGCATTTTCCTCAGTTGAATGAGCGCACGGCGATGCTTGCTCTTGATGGTGTCGATAGGCTCCTGGAGCGCGTCCGCGATCTCCCGGAACTTGAGATGCTCGCCATAGCGCAACAAAAGAACGCTACGATAGGTAGGGCTTAATTCCTGTAATATGTGGTCGAGATCCGCCTTGGTCTGCTTTCTTTGGAGTAACGCATCCGGCAGATCAGCGCTTTCGACATACGGCGCAAGAAATGCATCAAGGTCGGTCTCCCCTTCTTCAATTTTGGAAAAGAGCAATGCTTTTTTCTTTTTAATAGAGTCGAGCGCGGTGTTCTTCGCGATCGTGAGCAGCCACGTCTTGAAATTCTTTTCCGGGTCGAACTTTTTTGTGTTCTTCCAAACTTTAATAAAGACATCCTGCACCACATCGTTCGCGGTATCGGCATCGCCCACATAGCGGTAGACAAACTTATAGACCATCGGCATGTGCCGATCCACGAGCGCCGCAAACGATTCGCCGTCTCCTTTTATAAATGCGGCGATAAGTCGCGCATCGTCGTCGCCCGAATGTGCCGCGCGTACCTCATCAACACTTTTTTGGCCGCCCTTTCCAGGGGCGGCGAATGAGACGTCGAGATAGTTGGCTCTGACCATGTTACTTTTTATTTTACACCATTTTATTCTCGACCGTAGCAGCCGATGAGTTCCGCGGTTGCAATGCTATGTTGTTCTATTTTTGCCCGGAGCGCCGCCGCCGGTGCGGCTTCGGGGAGATCGAGAACTACATTGAGCGCGTAGAGTTGGAAGTGGTAGCGATGCGGTGCTCCCCGCGGCGGACACGGACCAAAGTATCCCACGCGATCGGCGTCGTTCGTTCCTTCCACACTTCCCGGCGAGATGCTCTCTTCTTTTATAATCGACGTCCGCGGGTCGATATTCCACACCACCCAGTGTGTAAAACCGCCGTGCGTCCTCGCATCGGGGTCGTGCAGGATGAGCGCCAGGCTCCGCGCCTCCGCCGGCACGTTCTGTACTAAAAGCTCGGGGTTCATATCCCCGCCATCGCACGTGAACTTTTTCGGGATCATGCCTCCGTCGTCAAATGAAGAGCTTGTTATGATCATACTTGATTGATAATACGATAAAATAAGCGAAAAGATTTCATTTTATATGCCATTTCGATACTATTCCACGGCCACCTCGGCATCCTCGTCGGCAAGGAATTCGCCGTATTCCTTTTTGAGGAACGCCGCGTCGCGCGGCTTTGTGACACCCGGATAGCGCCATGCGCTGATGACCTTCCGCGCATCCACCACGTCCTGCACCATCACCCAGATCTCCTGCGACCAGGATTCCCTTCCGGCACCGCCCGCCCTGCCAGCGGCGGTCTTTATGGAAACCGGTTGCATCATCGCTACCGTCTTCGGTGCAATGCCCTCTTCCACACGCTTCGGCGAATGAAGTACGTGGCGCACGCGCGCCGGCGAAAGGCGGTAGTGGTTCATCTTTACCCGCGCGTGGAGCGTCCACTGCAGCTGAATCGGTTTTTTAAGAAATGGCATCCATCCCATTATACCGCGTGGTGCATTAAAAACAGATAAAAAATATTGGCCATCAGCCACAATGGCGCTACCGTGAGGGTATCCTATCCGTTATTCCGCGCAATCAGTTTCTTAAACTCCTCCACCATCGGCACCTGTTCCGGTTCTACAACGTACATTTTTGCACTGTAATACGCGGTCCAATCGGCAAGATTCAGTGCATTAAAAATCTTATTCAGTTCGGTTTTCCCCTGGAGTAAAATAATTTCCGTTTTGAATCCGCGGTCACGGTAGAGCTTTTCCAACACATTCATCCGCTTGATGATGCGTCGGTCGTCACCCGCATCCTTTAAGAATATAAAATGGAAGTTGCGCGAGAGCGGCAACGTCTTTGTCTTTACATCAAAACCCGTCATCTCGTTGTGGTTCAGTTCGGGCACTACGTTATAAAACGATGGGATCTTGCTGGTCTCGTTGAACTTGATCTTCCAGTTCGCGGCGAGCGCGGCGTTGCGCGTGGACGCATAGATGATCGGCACACTACCAAAAACGCGCCGGGCAAGATCTTTGCCGCGAAGCTCTTCGCGCAAAGGATGCAACTGCGTGGCGAGCAGTTTCGCTTCCGCGAGCAGATTCTTTTCCCCCATGAGCGCGAGCATCGCCTTCAAGCTAAGCCCCGTCGCCATGCGCGGCTGGAGATGTAGATCCGGAATGCGCACGTATGGAATCTTCGCCTTGTCCGCCATCGAAAGTAATTTTCCTCTTGCGGCAACGACGGCGAAGGAAAGCTTCTTTGCCTTTGCCGCGGCGAACGCGTCGAGCACTTCTTCTGTGCTGCCAGAGTACGAGCTCAAGATGATCAAGCGATCCTTAAGATCCTTTTCCGCGAGCGGCGGAAGGCCATAGTTTGACCACACCACGATGTCGATTTCCGGATGCCACGCCGTGATGATATTCGCTGCCAAATGCGATCCACCCATACCCACAACCACAAATTTGCCAAACTTCTTCAGTTTGGCGGCATTTTCGATATTTGGCTCAAAATCGAATTGTTTACCGTATGCCTTTATGTCGTCCGGGATCATGACCTTTATTATACGCTATTTGAGAGATTTTGGGTGCCGGAAATCACCTCGGACGATTTTCGAACAATAACGAGTTCAGAAATAACATTCTGCTTCGGAGAGATCTGATTCATGGCGGATTCCTCGCTCAAATCGCGGCAGCCACCAACCGGGAAGCTCGCCTGAACCCGGATCAAGTGAACTTCCTATATGCATTCGTCTCATTAATTGAGCCAGAAGAGGGAATGGGCGCCATCACGGCGACAAACGCAGCAACGTGGTTCAACTCCTGCCGGTAAAAGAGCCACGCATCTGTCCCGCACAGAAAAGCACCCATGCGTGCAACCTATACGTGAGACTTTTCTATTCCCCCTTCCCCTGATCTATTGCATGTCCCCCAAACCGGTTACGCAAAGCCGACAATACCTTCCCGATATAGCTCGGCGATTTTTTTGAACGGACGCGGAATTTGAACGAGTCCTCAACGACGGGCACGGGCACTTTCAGTTTTTTGCCGGTCTTGACCGTCCATTCGCCTTCACCGGTGTATGCGACGGAGCCGGAAACGGCTTTGAGATCCTGGCCGTACATCTTGTACGCCTCGCCGAGCCATCCGACGAGCTTCGACTCGATGACACTGCCGCGATTGTATACCTCCGCCACCTGCTCGAGATCCAGTTTGAACGGCGACTTCTTCATGATAGCGAATCCCTCCGCGAGCGATTGCATCATGCCGTACTCGATGCCATTGTGCACCATCTTCACGAAGTGGCCCGCGCCCGCGTCGCCGAAGTACGAATAACCGCCTGGCACGGAAAGATCGCGGAAGAGCGGCTCCAAGCGCCGGAAAATTTCTTTCTCGCCGCCGATCATGAGCGATCCGCCGTTGCGCGCGCCGCCCGGGCCACCGGAAAATCCGACGTCCATAAAATGGATGCCGCGCTTCTTGAGCAACTTCGCGCGACGCACCGAGTCCTCGTAGAACGCGTTCGCCGCGTCGATCACGATATCTCCCTTCTTTAAATGTTGGACGATGCCGTCCGGGCCAAATAATAAATCGTCATTCCCATTTCCGGCGGTGATCATGAGCCAGATGATACGCGGCGTTTTGAGTTGCATCACAAGATCGACATGAGAGAACACGCCTTCAATGCCTTCTTTCTGAATCATTTCCACCGGCGCGGGCGAGCGGTTGGACGCGACGACGCGCCAGCCCTTTTCGTGCAACTGTCGTGCGACGTTCGCGCCCATCTTCCCTAATCCAAAAATACCGATCTCCTTTCGCGCGAGCGCGCGCCCGGCAGAAATCTTTTCCGCATCGGCATCGTGCGGCGATGGATCAAGCAACGTTGTTGCTTCGACGACGACCGCTTCAGAATCCGGCGCGTAGCGACGGAGCGGCACAAGGCCTTTTGCCCACCCTTTCACGATCGGATCCACAAAGTGCCACATCGCGATGACCTCACGGCTGGAGACAAAGAGCGTCTGGTCACCGTTAATGCAATCGAGCAAAAGCTTTTCGTATTCTTCCATGTACTGCGATTGCCGCTCGCCCTGCCGCAGGTCGATGGTGAACACGCGCTCTTCCATCTCTATAGCAAGCCCCGGCTTCTTTGCCCAAAAACGGATCGTGATACCTTCGTGCGGATCCTGCCGGAACGTAATCGAGTTCTTAAAGTGCATCGGCACGTCCGTGCCCGGCTGCGCGGCGCCGTACAGCGCGCACAGGCATGGCTCATCATGCTTGAACACCACCTCGATCTCCGTCACCTCCTCATTGCGCTTCGGGTTGATGATGCGCTTGCCCGCTTCTATAAATATCGGCACGCCCTGCCAGCGCGGATGCGCAAGCTCCAGAGCCACTTTAAAATACGTCTCCACCGTTGACTTTGAATCCACGCCTTTGATGCCACGATAGCCGTCGTACTGCGCGCGAAACGTTTTCCTTGCCATCTCAGATGGCGTGATCGGCTTGATCGTTTCGAGTAACGCCGCGCGGGCGTTGCGAATGGCGTCCGCGCTCATGTCGCGCGGCTGGTCCATTGCGATGAGCGCGATCATTTCGAGCAAATGATTCTGCCCGACGTCGCGCAATGCGCCAACGCTCTCATAGAACGACCCGCGGTCTTCCGCGCCGACGTTTTCCAGCTCACGCACATAAATCTTTTCAATCAACTCGCGCCCCCAATTGTCCTCAAAAAGATTATTGAGAAAGCGGAATGCCAGAATGTTCTGCAATGTCTCTTTCGCCAGATAATGATCGATGCGATAGACCTGCTCCTCGCGGAACAGACGCGCGATGCGCTCGTCGAGCGCCTTCGCACTATTTTCGTCGCTGCCGAACGGCTTTTCCACCACCACGCGCGCCCAGCCCGTCGCGGTGTCGCACAATTCCGTCAGCCGCGCCTTATGGATGTTCGTGAAGATCATATCGTAGAATTGCGGCGGCACGGAAAGATAAAACAGCTTGTTCGAGCACGCGCCGTGCTCGTCGTCGATCTTGCGCAATGCATCGCCGAGCGCCACGTAATCCGCGTATACATCAAAGGTAATTTTGTGATACACCACCGTCTTCAAAAACGATGCGACGCTCGTCGGCGACGCGTTTTTTACCTTCACTTCCAAAATCGCCTGAATGTGCCGCTTGAGGTCGTCGTCCGTCCAATCGCGGCGCGAAACGCCAACGAGGCGAAATTGCGGCGGTAACATCCCCCGCTCATGCAAATTGAAAAGTGCCGGCGCAATCTTTTTTGTCATTAAGTCGCCCGTAACGCCAAGCACGACAAACGTGGTCGGCAGATGTGATTTAGGATTGGTCATGTTTATCTATTATACACCTTCGATTTTTTAGCCATAGCCATGCATGGTTTTTATTAATTTCTGCTCATGGCCTTCGTCGATCTTCGCGCGGAGGAAACGCACATGAACGTCAACGGTGTTGGTGAACAAGTCAGCGTTGATATCCCATATGCGTTCCAGGATCATGCCACGCGTAAGAGTAGTACCTACACCAAGGCGCTCTTAATACAGAACTTTAAAAGCGCCCCAATGGGACGCCTTTACTTGTAATTATTTGACTGATTTCATACCTACTGCCCCGACGAGCTCGAAACCGCAAGTAACGAAATCGTAAAGTGCAGCGTCGCATTTGGAGGGATCGTCGATCCGGCGCCCCCAGCGCCATAGCCGAGCGCCGGCGGAACGGTAAGTTCGCGCGTACCACCCACTTTCATGCCCGGCACACCTTCGTTCCATCCCTGGATGACCGCCTGTCCCGGAATCGTACTTCCGATAACGAAGCTGAACGGCGTCCGTCCCGGATTGAGAGAACTGTCGAAGACCGCACCATCATCCAACTTGCCGGTATAGTTCACCGTCACCGTATCGCCAAATGCGGCGACCGTTCCCGTTCCAATCGTGTCGTCTTTTATTATGAGTCCATCCATGGTTGTTATTGATTGTCCCGCCGCCGTAGGCTGTGGCGAAGGAACGTTATTATTATTTGTTGCTGCCGTTGTTGTAGTAGTACTTGTCTGAGAATCGCTTATTTTATTCGCGTACCATGCTCCCCCGCCGATGAGCGCCGCCGCGACCACTACATATACCGCGAGTAAAATGCCTTTCTTCATAAAATTATTATTTTAATGATATTGAACGACCGTTGTTTTCCCTACTCCTACGAAATTTTTGCGCCTGGAGGAACGTCGCCTACGGGCTGAACGATGACCGGCGTCCCATCCTCGCCATGCGCCGCGAGCAGCATGCCATTGGATTCCATGCCCATCATCATGCGCGGATCAAGATTGGCGATGATTACGACGCTTTTACCGATCAGATCCTCCGGCGCGTACGCCTTGGCGATGCCCGAAAGGATCTGGCGCGGTTCTGGTTCGGCGATGTCGACCTGAAGCTTCAAGAGCTTCTCCGAACCCTCCACGCGCTCCGCGAAAACTATTTTTCCGACCCGCAGATCGGACTTTTGAAACTCGTCTATGGTCATCAGGGGTAATTATAGCATAGGAAACAGCTGCTTTCCCAGAGCTTGACAATATATAGGAGTATGCTATAATTACTTCAGATCCTCACAGATCAATTCATAGACCCTGAGGGGTCAGAAAGCGAGGGCATCATATGCCCATTGTCCACACATGTACCGCCGGAGTTCAAGATGGAGTAGCCCGTTGCCGCAAAACAACCTTCAGTGACCCAACGGCATCACGCCAAGATCGTTGCGACCTGCATCAAGGTGACGCATGGGCATCAGCGCCGGCACCCACAACCGTTCTCCTCAAGGTGAACGCTAACAAGGGGTGGTGGAACATTCTCCACCAGGCCGGCGTAAGAACATTCGTCCGGAGCTTCGACCGAGCGGAAGAGCTCGAGCAGAAGCACGTGGCTGAAGCGGCGGCACTCGGACGGAATGCTTATGCGTCGCGAGACCAACGCGACCACAAGCAGACTCCCGAAAGCGCGGACTCGGGCTCCCCGGTGTTCGGGAAGTCAGGCCTTGAAGATGAAGCCGTGGACATTCGCGGTCTCGTCCATGAACTGTTTGCTGCGGGCTTCGTACTTTCCGCCGCACATTTGCTGGAGCGGGACCATAAGCCGCCGGTACGCCTGGTCATGGAGTTCTCAAAGCCGTCCGAAAAGGCGGCGCTGAGGAACTTTCCATGGACGAGGTTCCAGCAGTTGGTGGGTACCAGCTTCGGTCAGATCGACGTTTGGGCAAACCCCAAACAGGACGGCAAGGTGGTGCACACAGTGAACTGCGGTAAGCGGGACGATTCCGCAAAGCCGCAGAACGTGCTGCACTTTACCGGTGGCGACTGGAGCGTAGAAGCTATCAATGCTCCCAAGCCCATCGTACCCGTCACCGAAGCCGTCACCGTTTCCTAGCCCCTCAAACAACCGTCATCCTGAAAGGAGGTGACACCGGACCGGACTCGCCCTTGCGCTTGTCCGGTTCTTCTTTTTTATATTTCTATTCTTCCAATAAGTTTCCTTCAAGATCGGCTTGATGCCGGTCGAGCACTGTTTTAAATCGATTGAGTACGGGAGTAAGACTTCCCCGGCCGGTGAGCGCTCCCGCATCAACCAAATCGGTATATATGCCAGGAACGATCGGCAATCCCGAGGCAAGCGTAAAGAAACTGGTGAGAAAGCTTGTTGCATAAGATCCCTTTGGTAAAGAAAAAGAGAACGACGCCACGCGATCATCGAACGCGGCAGCGTGGATTTCGATGGGCTGAAGAGTGGAGCACTTGCGAGACTCAACGCGAATGAATGGAAAATCTCGATAGGAACGGCTCGGCAGCCTTACTCCATCCTCTTCTAAGAATTTTTGATATGGCTTCCAGTCGTTCGGGTTGAATGAGGTAAGGAAGGGCAGCCACAGCGGGACGTCCCCCAACCGGATCAATTCGGAAAGTTTTCGATTGAATACGTAGCTATCGTATGCATATATCCATAATCGCACTTGATCGGGAAGCGTATGGAGAGCGCCAAGAAAATCTCCGGGATGCTCCGAAAGATGCTTAATCATCGTCCGCTCGAGATTGAAATGATAGGGAAATGGATCGATTAAAGTATTGATTGTCTGCCAATCGCCCCATCGTTCCAATAGAGTTGTGCGAATCGCGGTAAAATATGGCAACTCCCGCTCTCCGATATGTGTTATAAACATTTTAACTACCTCCTCGTAATTGCCGGACAAGATCAAACAGCCAAGCCGATGAGCGATAAGCCTGGGCGTTCCAAAGCGCTGGATATAGAAAAAATTCCAAAATCCGTCTGTCCTAGCTTCTTCCACCTTTTGTTCCAGTTCAGATTTAAGAGCTGGCGTTATGGGGTCGGTAAGCCTCAAGGTAATAGTAAAACGATTGCCCTGTAGATCCCCATTCGCCATTACGCCCTTCCCCCGCATTAGATTTTTTAAAAAGAAATTATCTGCGCGAAGATCGACGATCTTCCCCACCTCCGTCACGCTCCGGATACTTATCGCCTGCGAGGTAAGCGCGAACCGGTCCTTGATACCGGCGTATCCGATATTTTTCTCATCAATTCCGAGCGCATTTGCCAACTGTTCCTTTGCCTCTAAGGTCGAGATTCCAATCTTTACGAGATCGGCAAAGTACGTAGATCCATCTCCCGCCGAAGGGATTTCGGCGTTACCAACATCAATTGTGTGCACATTTCCCTCCCGTGACATCTCTTCCACTATAAAATCTTGCGGGAATAGCTTAAGATATCCCACGGGACGATTTCCATAGACGCCCTCAATCCCAATAGATCGCAAACACGCATCGTCATCGATCATCGGAGCGCGCTGAAAAAGTTCAGGGACTCGCTTTCGCTCCTCTTCAAATAATGTTCTTTCCCGTTCTCGATCCTCTACGCTAATAATCATAAATTTGAAATAATTTCTAGCCCTATCCTCCCGTCACCTCATGCTTCGCACCGCCCTGCGCCATATTCTTCTGGTGCTCCTCGGTGTTCAATAAGCCGCAATGTTTCCATTTTTTCTTGCTGCCACAAGGGCACGGATCGTTGCGACCGATCTTTGGGCCGGAACCCATCTCGCTCACAGGTGCGGCGGCGGGGATATTCAATCCAAACTTTGAAGCACCGCTTGCACTGCCGACGTTGCTATTCGCCGAAACACCCGCAGTTGCCGCTCCCCCGCCCTGCTGTGCCTGTGCCGCCAACTTGAACATATTATTGAAAATCCAGCCGTTGAAATTTCCCCAAAAGCTCTTAAACAAGATACTTGCTTCGTGGCGGTACTCGACAAGCGGATCGCGCTGTGCGTACGCGCGCAAGCCGACGGATTCCTGGAGCGCCTCCAGATCCTCCAAGTTGGTCATCCATAACATATCAAGAATGCCAAGCAACTGATTCTTGGCGAGCGCGTGTTCCGCGACCGCGCCGCTCTTCGTGTGGATGGCTTGAATGAAATCGTCTTCGGTTTCGAGCGCGGGGGCGCTAGTGGACGTGTCGGCGGCACTAGCATCAGTGGTATCCGCGCTTACAATCCCCGCTTCCTTGAACGCCTTGCGCGCCGCTTCCTCCGGCTTCGACGCATCGTCGTGCCCATACGCCACAGGCTGGCCGAGCGTCGGCGCAATTGCCGCGTTGAAGTGCGCGATCGCCGCGTCGGCGATAACATTAGCGATCGCCTCCTTGTCCGGCAGTTCCAAAAATTCGGTGCGGCGCTTGTAGACCGCGCTCCGCTGACGATTCAGTACATCGTCGTACTCGAGGAGATGTTTGCGCATGTCGAAGTTGGCGCCCTCCACTTTTTCCTGCGCCTGCTCCACCGCTTTCGTGACCATGCCGAACTCGATCGGCTCGTTCTCCGGAAGATCGAACCGTTCCATCACGCCCTTAATCCGATCACCTCCGAAAATGCGCAACAGGTCATCGTCGAGCGAAAGAAAAAATTGTGACGAGCCGGGGTCGCCCTGGCGGCCAGCGCGACCGCGAAGCTGGTTGTCGATGCGGCGTGCTTCGTGACGATCGGTGCCGATCACGTGGAGGCCACCAAGTGCGCGAACCTTCTCCGCCTCCGCCGCGTCCGGCGGATTGCCGCCAAGCAAAATATCCACGCCACGTCCGGCGACGTTCGTCGCCACGGTGACGGCGCCGGAATGCCCCGCCTGCGCGATGATCGCGCCTTCGCGTTCGTTGTTCTTTGCATTCAATACCTCGTGCTTAATCCCCGCCTGCGCGAGTGCCGCGGATAATAAGCTCATTCCGCGCAATGGACGTCGTGCCGAGCAGGACCGGCTGGCCTTTCTTCTGCCGCTCACTTCACGTCCGCCGCGATGGCATTCAGCTTGGCGTAAAAATTCTTATAAATAAGATCGTTCAGATCGTGGCGCACGAGCGGCCGGTTCGGCGGAATGCTTTCCACCTCCAGTTTGTACACTTTGAAGAATTCCTCCGCCGACGTCTGCGCGGTTCCCGTCATACCGGAGATCTTCTTGTACATGCGGAAATAGTTCTGGATGGAAACTTTTGCGTACGTGCGCGATTCCTGCTGGACGTTCACACCCTCCTTTGCCTCAATCGCCTGGTGCAGTCCTGCCTGATAACGTCGACCAACGAGCAGACGCCCGGTGAATTCATCTACTATATATACCTCGTCGTCCTTCACCACATAATCCTTATCGCGCGTGAAAAGCGCCTTTGCCTTAATACTCTCCTCCATATAATGGACCAGCCTAATGTTCTCCGGCGCATAAATATTCTGCACGCCAATCAACTTCTCTACCTTTTCCACGCCGGCGTCGCTGATGGTAATGGTTCGCTTTTTCTCGTCCACCTCGTAGTCGGCATCTTTTTCAAGATTCGTCGCGATCCGCGCAAATGCCTTATAAAAGTCGCTCGATTGGATATCCGGCGCCGCGATGATAAGCGGCGTCCTGGCTTCATCTATCAATATACTGTCCACCTCGTCGATAATGGCGAAGTTGTGCCCACGCTGGACGCGATCCTGTGCGCGGTAGATCAGATTGTCGCGCAGATAATCAAAACCGAACTCGTGATTGGTGCCGTACGTGATATCCGCGCGCATACGCTTCGCGACGCGATACCGGGCGTAAAAATTCCTGTTGCACAAGAAAACTTCCCGTGGTCTCCACTTTTTTCTCTTCGACCGCCTCATCTTGCTTTGGAATTTCCCATTCGGGATCATAGAGAAACGCCGCGCTGGGAATAATGGATCCGACGGTGAGCCCTAATAAACGGTAGATCTTTCCCATCCACACCGCGTCGCGGCGGGAAAGATATTCGTTGACGGTGACGACGTGTACGCCATTGCCGCTAAGCGCGTTCAGATATGCCGGCGCAACTCCCGCGAGCGTCTTGCCTTCTCCCGTCATCATCTCGGCAACCGCACCGCGATGCAAAACCAATCCACCGAGTAGCTGCACATCGAACGGGCGCTGGCCGAGCGTCCGCTTCGCCGCCTCGCGCACGAGCGCGAACGCCGTGACGGCGATCTCCTCGAGCGCCGCATCGGCAGACGCGAGGTCGGCTGCCTTCACTCGTTCCCGGAGCGCCAGGCTTTTTGCGGTCAATTCGGCATCCGAAAGTGCCGCCATCGCGGGCTCCAGAGCGTTTATTTCCTTAACTTTTTCTTCGAGCGCCGCCAGTGAGTGCTTCTGAAACATCTTTTTTATTCCTTCGAGCATACCAACGATTATAGGCGATTATAAACGATTTTGCGAACCGCGGTCGTGTCGTCTGCGCACACCACTAAAATAAAAAACACCCCGGCGAGTGCCGGAGTGTTTTTGAAAGAAAGACTATGCGCGCACTTTCTTCTTCGCTACTTTCTTCGCTACTTTCTTCGCTTTCTTTTTTGCTGCCATGATAATAATTGTTTTATAGTTTATCGGGTTGCGACCACTCCGATCTATTAACCTTAGTATAGCAAAATGATTTTTCGATTTTTAAAATTTCTGTGGATAACTTTTGTTGTAGCTCTTTTTAAAGTGACGCACTCCCCGGGTTCCGCTTCGCTGCACCCGGGGCTTCTTGTTGGATCATCGTGCAAACGCGATCAGAATAGTTTCGTCGTCTGCGGCTTTCTTTCTTTCTTGTCCTGCCACTCGATGTATTTCTTGATCTGGCCCTCGTTCAATCCAATGGAGGAGACGAAATACCCGACGCCCCAGATGCCGTCCTTTTCAAGATACATCTCTCTAATGAATTTGAACTCTTTCCTGATGGCAAAGCTTGAGAGGCTTTTCAGCTTCTGGACGGCATCTGATATCGCGATATTGGGTGGCACCTCCATTTGGACATGCACATGGTCCTCATCCGTGTTCACCGTCTGGATGAAGAGCGTCGGGTATTTCTTTGTGGTGGCGTAGAGACTTCTCTTGAGCGCTATCTTTACATAAGGCTTCAGCCATTTTCTGCGGTACTTGGTACCCCACACGATGTGATATTGGAGCTTGTAGGTGGAATGGTTGAGGGATCGCGTTTGCATGGAACAGGCCTCCGCTTCGCTCCGGGATTGATTCATCCCCGGGTTCGGGCGTGGAGTATTCCCAGTATACCGTGTTATGACGGCCCTCACCCGGGGTTT
>CAVVHF010000007.1:0-18422 GCA_963747905.1 uncultured bacterium
TTTAGCGTGAATGGGCGTCTTTGAGTCAAAAAGATACAATTTTAATTGCAAATAATGTTGGCCGTATATTTCACCGGCCGTCTTAAGACAAAAAGCCACCGCCCCTGATATCTTGTTTTTATTGATTGCCTCAAACCCCTTATTAAGATCTGACTGAACGCTTTCCAGCACTTTATTATACTGAGTGTCGAGCTCTTCGTACCTTTTCTTCTCTGATTCGAGAGCGAACTGAAACCACTGTGGTGCCATCTGAATATCTTTCATCTCTCTAACGGCAAAGATCGATTTCCCCATAATCGTTACCTTTGCTCGCGTCATATAACATTGCGCCTCAACTTCGGGACGTCCAATTTTTCGTGCTGATATTATTCCATATGTGCAAGCCAAAGTAAGAGCCTCGGCATTATCAATCGGCTTCAAGTACGCAACGGCTTCCATAAGCTGAGACAATCGCTCTTCCTCAGTGATTTGGGAAGTAGCAATATCTTGTATTTTTTTCTTAAAATCTTCCATATCGTTTATATTGCCACCACGTTTTTAACTTATGTATTTTATAAGACGATTCTCTTCGTATAACCTTGATAATAAAAATCGGATCGAGTGGCACGCGCCAAAACCAGATAGTCTTTGTTTTTCCCGTAGGGCTTATAAATTCTTTATCGCAGTGATTCCGCGTCATTCGATTAATATCTTCCACGAGGGTTCCCCATGCCCATGAATATCCATGGAAAGGAGCCCAACAAAAGAGAACCGCGATCTCCGGCGATAGCGGAACAGTTAATTGGATATTTTTCTGTCCAAAACCCGGGCCATAAAATCTTTGCCATTGCAAATCCGGGTTAAACAATACGCATGGATTATCGGATGTGATATACGGGTACCGCTTCGGATCAGAAGAACAAATAAAAGCAATGCTCATCTGATGAAGGATATTTGTCAAAAATGGCAACCCCTCAACAAGTGCGAGCTTATGAATATCTTTTTTATACGATTCCCATTTCGCCCTTTCTTTAAAGTCGACTCCGTGAGCCATCGCAATTTGCTCGCCGTGTTCTATAATTTGCTGGGCAAAATTTTCCTGATTTCTCTTAAAACTTAAAGTTCTTTGTAACTGAGCCGCAATAAAAATACAAAGAGTGATGTGATCACGTTCTGATAGTGGTAACTTTTTCTTTATTTTGTCCCTGAAGATTGTTGCGTAATCTCCTTCTATTTTTGAAAGGGTTTCTTCAATTCTGAAATCCTTACTCCCCTTAACCTCGATAGTGTAAAGGTGATTTGATTGAAAAGTTTTTTCAGGTTTTTGCCGCCGCTTATTTTTTCCATCCCTACTAAAGATGGTGAGAAAACCATCCCAAGGATCGACAAATTCCCTGAGATAGCAAGCTGGTACGAAGTGCTGGTTTTTGGGGTTATTTGACATCGTGAATTACGACTTCATTGTATACCAAACCGGAAGAAATTCGTGGTTTTGAGGCCCTCTCGGTCGCTCTGGACTCATTGGAAGGGGTGCGTCATCAATGTTGGTATGAGTAACCAAATTATGGCCCCAGAAGGGGTTGCAGCGCGGACGAAGGATCAAGGGCCGGTAAAGGTCGTTTACTGCCTCTATGCAAGGAAATCAACCGAATCTGAGGAGCAACAGGTCCTTTCTATAGAGAGCCAGGTTAAAGAAATGTTAAAGATCGCGGAACGAGACGGACTGGAGATTGCCGATATCCGACGCGAATCACACTCGGCAAAGGACTCCGGCCAACGCCCAGTGTTCGTGGAACTCCTGAAGGATATACGCGAAGGCAAGTTTAATGGCGTCCTCACGTGGGCACCCGATCGCTTATCAAGAAATGCAGGCGATCTCGGGTCGCTCGTCGATCTCATGGATCAAAAACTGCTGGTTAACATACGGACATTCAGCCAAACATTTTCCAACTCCCCCAGCGAGAAATTCATGCTTATGATCATGTGCTCGCAGGCGAAGCTCGAAAATGACAATAAGAGCGAAAACGTGAAACGTGGATTGCGAACGCGATGCGAGATGGGATTGCGACCGGGAGTAGCACCAACAGGATATTTAAACGAAAAGAGGGTCGACCGAAAGTGCCAAGTGCTCGTCGATCCCGAACGAGCACCCGTGATTAAACAGATATTCGAGAAGGTCGCCCATGAGCAATGGACGGGACGACGCGTATACCATTGGCTGCGACACGAACTGGACTTCAAAACAAAAACCGGAAAATTCGTCTCGCTCGGAAACATATATATTATCCTCCGAAGCACCTTCTACTATGGCGTATTCGAATATCCGGAAGGTAGCGGAAATTGGTATACGGGCGTGCATACGCCGCTGATTTCTAAAGATCTTTACGATAAAGTACAAGAGCATCTTATCCGTAGCGAGATCAGAGTTAAGAACAAAGAATTCGCATTTACACGCCTTATCACCTGCGGTCTTTGCGGATCATCACTGTGCGCTTCGGAAAGGTACAAGCCCAAAAAAGGCGGCGGTACTAACCATTACGTTTATTACGGATGCACGAGAGGCAAAGACAAAACCTGCCAATCGGGATATATCAAAGAGGAAACCATCATGGCGCAACTCCTCGAAATCATAGATACCCTCGATATCAACGAATTCGGAGTGCAGCACAAATTCAAAGAAGAAATGCGACGATATAATAAATTCCGGCGGCTTGTACTCGGAAAAGGCAAAGAGTTGGGAGAGTCGGACGCAGTCGACGCGAAGACTTACGCAAAATACATCCTCACCGAAGGAACGCTCAACGAAAAACGAGAACTACTCGCAAATCTGCGAAGCAGGCTAGTTTTCAAAGACAAAAAGGTAACACTGGAAAAATGAGGTAGGTAATTAAATCTGGATTTCCCCATCTTGTATGTTGCAAATGTTCGGCCGCCAGCGCGGCAAATTAAGCGCCGACCACTCTGTCGCACCGCCCTTGATACTATACGCATCAACACCTTTCTCCTTTAAAAATTCCGTAATCACCTTTGAGCGAATCCCCATAGAACACACAACAAGCACTTTTTTGCCTTTCCATTTCCTTGAAAGCCTTGGGAGATTTTCAGTGATACTATGAGGGTCCATCCGCTCCGATCCGAAAAGGTGAAAATGTGCGAATTCGTTGTACGGACGAAGATCGACGATCAAGGCACCCTTACGCAACGCGACATCGCCACTTTCTTTGAGCTGTATCCATGCCTCCCTCGAAGGTACAGCATATGCCATCTCGTATGCGCGGAGAGGATTAATCTCGAACACAGCAGGTATAACACTGCTGTCCTGTTTTTTTGGTTCTTTCTCCCCTGGCTTATTGATCAACAATTTTTCATTCTCGATTTTTGGGAAATGCGAATCGTCGAGATATTCAAAATATTCGTTCAAATACGGGAACGGACCATCAGGACAAATAAATACCGCAAGAATCTCGCCATCGTCATTTCTGAATTTATCCAGCGATCCGTTTTCTTTTTGTTTTCCAATGAACTGAAACAATCCCTCAAGCGCGAATCCCGAACTCGGGCCGACCACAATGCCTGCCCGGCAAAGATCCATACTCCTTTCAAAAGATTCTTTCGTTCCAACTTCCTCGATACGATCCACGACGCTTTTCCAATCGAATGCGATTTGACGCAAAAGGTTCGGCGTGCGCACGCCCGGCACCGGGTTGTTCGGCTGGCGCACCACGCCGACCGTAACCACTTCCGGTCGCTGTTTTTTGAGATAGCTGCTTGCGCCGAACATTGTTCCCGTCGTACCAAGTCCAGCACAAAAAATAGAGAGCTTACCTTCGGTTTGTTCCCAAATCTGCGGCCCCGTCCATTTCTCGTGTGCCTGCGGGTTCGCCGCATTGTCATACTGCCCGGGATTGAGCCACCCCTTTTGTTTGCCGATCCGTTTCGCCTTATAGATCCCGCTCGTTTTATCGGCAGGATCGGGACATATCGGCTCTTCGTTCACTATGACATCAACGCCAAAAAGTCGCAGTAATTGAAGTTTTCCCCATGTGACCTCATGGGAAACGAATGCTTTGGTTTTTAGAATGCCAAACAACCTTCCGATGACCGCCAGCGAGAAAACGGTGTTGCCGGAAGAATTTTCGATAAGCGAATGTATACCATCCAACCCTCCGGCGTTTTCTTTTTCAAGAAGCATATTGTACGCTGGCAGCGACTTCACGTTCGCAAGCGGAAGAAAATTCATGAGCTTCGCAAAGACGCGAACGCCGTCCTTCACAAAAGGATTAAGATGTCTCGGAACTTCCACGAGCGGGAGTGGCGGGTTGCAATCGGGGTTCAAAAAATCTTTTACCGCATCCGGCCCGCTAAAAACATTAAGCAGGAAAGGTGAAGGTTTCATCTATCTGGTTGGTAAGATCGCCATAGCGCTCCGCAATAAATCTCTGCGCGACGTAGCGACGATGAAGTTCGTATAATTTTTGTAATCGCCCTTGATGATCCGGAGTTATCGAGAGAAGCTTCCCTTCTATCGTTCCCAATAATGCCTTATTCTCGTCCTCCAAACGATCCACGTCGAGCGATCCCCCTTCCTGATCCTTCAGGCGCATATATTCCGACTCCTTAAAGAACCCGATGAGCTTTTCCGTGGGAATATTTTTTTTGATAAATTCCCTATCGGCTTCGGATCGCACTTTATTACCAACCACGAAGAGCGATTCATAGACGCCTGCCTCTTCGGCAAGCTTCCGGTATTGCTCGAACACCTCCAGTCCGCGTTTTGTCGGCTCGACGACAAGCACGAGCAGATCGAATTGCGCATGGAGCGTATTCGCGAACGCATCCACGCCCGCGACCATATCGGTTACCACGACGCCGGAACTATCCACGAGATGAGAAAGAATGTTCTCGAGTATCGCAAGGTTATTGTGGTAGCAACTCGCGCCGATCTCTTCACTGTCGTAAGTACCGACAACGAGAAGCCGCAGATGCTCATCGCCCGAACCAAACCGGGAAAGAATGGTGTCTTCCGGATCGTTCAGATAGATGAGGTTCGAGTCGGCGGTCGGCGGAGTTGTTTTCCGAAACTGTGCGAGATCTTTGATGCGAGTATTCTTCCCCTTCAGATGTGTTTTGATGGCCTTTGCCGCTTCGGGATGAGAGATATGCTGCTCGATCGGCAACGCTGCCTCGAATCCCAGAAGTGCTCCGAGATGCATGTTCAAATCCGCGTCGATGGCGAGTACGGGATACTTCTTATTGATGTATTGCGCAAAGAGGGCGGACAGGGTTGTTTTTCCCGAACCTCCTTTTCCTACGAATGCGATTCTCATACGTCCAAGCATACGAGCCACGCCATAGCATTGCAAATTAGTTGCAAGTAATTCGCATTTAGATATAATGGGAAAATGCCCCCAAAAGATGACTTTCGAAATATATTAAGAAAAAGCGGATACAAAGCGACGCCTTCCCGAGTCGCTATCCTTGAAGTTTTTAAAAAGAACAAAAATCCGATAAGCGCTCAGAACATCATCGATGCGCTCCCCCGTGGCACGGACCAGGCCACCGTCTACCGTACGTTGAAATCGTTGAAAGAAAAAGGTGTCATCAAACCGATCGACCTGCGTCACAATCACGCGCATTACGAACTTGCGAATATCGCCGAACATCATCATATTATCTGCCTCGGTTGCGGCAGGATTGAAGACGTACATCATTGCTGGATTGAAGGGATACAAGGCACCGTCCTTCGCAGCTCCAAGCACTTCGCAGAGATACGGCAGCATACACTGGAATTCTATGGTCTCTGCAAATCATGCGCCAAAAAGCGACCCGATGGGACTCGGTCTTACTCTACCTCCTGACCTTGGCTGTTGCGGGGGCAAGACTCGGACTTGCTTCGGAAGCTTATGGGGCTTCCCGGAAAACCTTTCCCAACCCTCCCGCGCCATGAAATCGCGCCGCACGTTCGCGGCGCAACTAGCCTTTGTATTATATGAATTTTTGGACGCGATTGTCAAAGAAGTTGCCGAAAAAATGGATTAGTGAGATTATCAAAAGATGAAATCGGTGCCAGAATCGATTGCGCAAAACTTCAAAGGGAAAAAGATCACGCTGATGGGGCTCGGCCTTTTGGGGCGCGGCGTGGGCGATGCGGAATTTTTGGCAGCGTGCGGGGCGAAGCTTATCGTGACCGATCTCAAGACTGCAGCGGAACTTGCGTCGTCGCTCGAGCGATTGAAAGATTTTCCGAATATTATTTATCATCTTGGCGGGCACCGGCTTGAGGATTTTGAGGATCGCGATATGGTGATCCGCGCGCCGAACACGCCGCCCGATTCGCCGTTCATCGCCCGCGCGCGCGGGCGTGGCATTCCGGTGGAAATGGACGCATCCCTTTTCGCCAAGCTCTCTCCCGCCACGATCGTGGGTATTACGGGCACACGCGGAAAGTCCACGGTCACCCATCTTATATATGAGATGGCACACGCGGCCGGCATGAATCCTTTTCTCGGCGGAAACGAGCGCGGCACCGCGACGCTTCCCCTGCTCGCGACGACTGACGCAACAAGCACGGTCATCCTCGAACTCGACTCGTGGCAACTACAAGGGTTCGAAGATGCGAAGATCAGCCCGCACATTTCCGTGTGGACGAATTTTTTGCCGGATCATATGAACTATTACAAGGGCGACATGGATCGCTATTTTCAAGACAAAGCCACCATCGCGCGATTCCAAAAATCGGACGACTCCTTCGTGACGGCGCGGGAGATAAAAGAAAAAATCGAGTCGCGCTTCGGCGCGCTCAAGGGAATGTGCATTATCGATCCGGTTCTGCCCGACGGCTGGGAGGTTGCACTACTTGGCGAGCATAACCGAATGAACGCCGCGTTCGCCTGCGCGGCAGCACGTGCCATGGGTATCGCGGACGACATCATTAAAAAGATGCTAAAAAATTTTTCCGGACTGCCGGGGCGGCTGCAGCTACTTGGAGAAAAAAATGACGTGGCGTTTTATGACGACGGCAATTCCACCACGCCGGAGGCGACGATTGCTGCGCTCAAAGCGCTCGCGCCGCTCGGCCGCCCTATCGTGCTCATCGCCGGAGGGAACGACAAAGCATTGGATTTTTCCACGCTCGCTCCCGAGATAGAAGCCCGTGTTAAAAAACTCGTGCTCTTTGACGGCAAGGCAACGGAAAAAATAAAGGCATCGCTCGCCAAAGATTTTTCTTACACCACCGCAACGAGCATGGACGAGGCGCTTGCTACGGCGGTCGTGGCGACGGCTCCGCACGACATCGTTCTCCTCTCCCCCGGCGCGACCAGTTTCGGCATTTTCAAGAACGAATACGATCGTGGCGACCAATTCAAAGCTGCGTTCGAGAAACTCAAATAGGAATTGAAAAAACCGACGGTTTCGGCTAAGATAGGGTTAATGTCCACTGTCAGTATCGGCAAAAAAGAGCTTGAGCACTTGGCCCAGCTTTCGCGTATCGAGATCGATCCGAAAGAGGCGGATAAACTCATTACCGACCTTGGCGCGATTTTGGATCATTTTAAAGAGCTCCAAACGCTCGACACCACGAACGTCCCGCCGATGACCGGCGGCACGGACCTCGTGAACGTGTTCCGCGAAGACGGCGAGGAGGCCGGCGGCCACGAGAATACGAATCGCGGCGCAGGGGTGGACGCGTTCCCCGAATCCAAGGACGGCTACAATAAAGTGCCGCCGGTCTTTGAATAACGTTCGCACGAAAATACCATGGAACCGCTCCACGAGCTTACGATAAAAAAATTCCACGACGGATTACTCAATAAAGAGTTCTCCGCGCTCGAGGTCACACAGGCATATTTCCGACGCATCAAGGAACACGATGACGAGATCGGCGCGTACCTGAGCCTCGCGGAGGAATCCGCCACGCGCGAGGCGAGTGCGGTTGACGTCGCGGTTGCCGAGGGAGAGGATGTCGGTGCGCTCGCCGGCGTGCCGCTCGCCATCAAAGATTGCATTTTGATCAAAGACCTCCCCGCCACCGCCGCCTCGAAAATTTTAGAAAACTATGTGGCAAGTTACGACGCGGGCGTTATTGAAAAGCTAAAATCGCAAAGAGCGGTGTTTCTCGGTAAGACGAATATGGACGAATTCGCGATGGGATCCTCCACGGAAAACTCTGCTTTCAAAATCACCCATAATCCCCACGATCGCTCGCACGTTCCCGGCGGCTCATCCGGCGGATCCGCAGCGGCAATCGCGGCGCACATGGCAATCGGTGCGCTTGGTTCAGACACCTTTGGTTCCATTAGAATTCCCGCTTCCTTCTGCGGCATTGTAGGGCTCAAACCGACCTACGGTGCCGTCTCCCGCTCCGGCCTCATTGCCATGACTTCGAGCCTTGACCAAATCGGTCCGCTCACCAAGACCGTCGAAGATGCCGCAATCTTATTCAGGGCGATAGCAGGGAAAGATCCTCTTGATGCAACGAGTTCCGACACGGATTACGGCGAGCTTCTCGATCCCAAGCTCGAAAAGATAAAAAGTTTCATCATCGGGCTTCCAGAGGAATATTTTATCGGAGGCCTTAATGAGCTTGTTTCGCGCGAGATGCAAGTGGCGATCGAAAAATTAAAAACTCTCGGCATAAAATTTAAAAAAGTTTCTCTCCCTCACACTAAATATGCCGTCCCCGCCTATTACTTAAGCATGCCCGCCGAGGTAAGTTCGAATCTTGCGCGTTTTGATGGTATTCGATACGGAGTCAATCCCGACGAAGAACGCCCGAAAAATCTTATGGATGTATATCTAAAAACTCGAGGAGAAAAGTTTGGCGCCGAGGCAAAGCGCCGCATCATCCTCGGAACGTTCGTCCTTTCGTCGGGATACTATGATGCCTACTACGATAAAGCGCAACGCGTAAGAAGGCTGGTAAAGAATGATTTTGACGATGCATTCAAAGAAGTGGATGTCCTTCTCGCGCCCGTAGCACCGACGCCGGCATTCAAGATTGGCGAAAAAATCGACGATCCCCTCGCAATGTATCTCTCTGACGTTTTCACTGGGCCGGCTAACCTCGCAGGGGTTTGCGCAGTCTCAATTCCCACGAAACCGTCATCCGCGCTCGCCGCGGGAGAACTCCCCATCGGCTTCCAACTGATCGGCAAGAAATGGCACGAGGCGGACATCCTCGGTATTGGGCAATATTATGAAAAATTAAATTAAAAAAATAACATGGATGCCGCAACCTCAACATCGCAAATACTCCAGCAAGCGCAAGCAACCAGCCAAAACTTCATCACCGCATATTTTTCCAATCTCGGCATGCTGGAGTTCTTCGGGCTTATTATCGCGCTCATCTTCTTCGCCGGCGTCATTTATTTTATAATAGAGACCGGATGGCTCTCACTCCGCGTCGATCGCTTCCGTCATCTTCTCCTGCAATCCAACATCTCAAGAAAACAAGCACAAGAATCGTGGCGACGCATTGAGGAGCAATTCTATCGCGGTGGCGAGAGCGACCTCAAGGTCGCCATCCTTGAGGCGGATAAATTATTGAACGACGCCTTGCGCGAGGCGGGTATCATGGGTATCCAGCTCGGCGATCGACTCAAAAAAACGAACATCGGCCAGGTCCCGAATCTGAACGAGCTCTGGCAGGCACACAAATTACGCAATCAGATCGCACACGAACCGAACTTCAAATTAAAGCGTGATCTCGCTGAACGCGCGCTCGGCATTTACGAAACCGCATTAAGGAACTTGGGCATCTTTATGGGACAATCGGAGAAATAAAAAGTACCCTCGTTCCGCGAGTGGGCGTTCCTACGCCGGAGCGGAATGAGGGTATTTTTTATTTCTCTACAGTGCCGTGCCGTTCACCGCGGTAAGCGTGATGCTATCCACGCCCGGCGTGTAAATCCCTGAAAATTGTGCCACAGTTGCCGGTGTAGCAGGAATTACCGTGGAAGTGCTGCTGGCGGTCGAATGCGCCGAGATGGGCGGCGTGGAAGTTGCGGTCTCCATAAGCGGAGCAAGTGCTGCGATCACGCTTGCCTCTTTGGAATTTGCCACCACAATTTTTGCACCGTATGCAGCAGTAATGATATAACCGGTCTTTCCGGCGGAAATGATACCGCTTACCGTCGCGGTATTCGTGGCGCCTGGCGCGGTGCTGGTCGGCACCGCGAAGAAGGAAAGTTCAGTCTGTAGTTCTTGCGTCTCAGCGGTGAGCGAAGAAACCTGTGCGGTGAGCGAAGAAACCTGTGCGGTGAGCGCGGTGGTTGAAGCGGCCACCTTCGCCTGCAATGAAGAGAGCTGGGAGGTCACGCCTGAACTTTGTCCGTTCAACGCGCTCAACTGAGAGTTTAAGCTATTATTTTGCATATATAAAAATCCTGCGAACCCTCCAACCGCTAGGATAATGATGATAAGAACGATATCCGTGATGAGCATGCCGTACGCCCCATGAGGCTTCGCGCCCGAATATGACGTCGCTCGGAATGTATCCTTCGTCTTTGTTCCCGCAGGCATGGCAGCGCTCGCCAGCGCGGGACCGGTCACCGGATTCTTTAACGCCGGCATCGCCGACGATTTTATGACTGGCGAAGATGATGTTGACGAAGAAACAAGGTCACTTACTCGTATAGTCTGCGGCGCCGGGCTTGTGCTACCCGCGCCAACGGCGGGAGTGAACGGCTTCGCAGCGATGGCGGGCTCCATCGGCTTCGCCGCGGGCGACGATGACGGCGTCATTGCAATCGTCGGCATCGCCGAAACGGCCGAAATCGGCTGGGCCATCTTTGCCGATTCCACTTTTTTTAGTGTATCTTCCACATCTACGACGACCCATCCCGCGCCCGTGAGCGTCGTCTTGATGGTGTCGCGGGGAACTCCGAGCTTTATCTGCGCATTGATATATTCGACGATCGATTCCTGTACCATATTATTGTTTTTTTATCTTTTAAATAACGGTTCGACGTTTTATTTTTTTATTGCTGTGCCGGAAAAGGATGCATGCCATATCCCGGCGGCGGAGCATAGCGATCTATATATCTCATATTATAGGACACCCCGAATGCCAGCACGATGGCGAGTACGCATACCGCAAGCACGAGAACCACGATCCCCACAATCACACTCGTTTTAATGAATGCCGTCCCCTTTTTTGTCTGCGCCTCAGCGAGCTCCGGTTTTAATGCCCGTAGATTTTCAAAAATAACATAATGATAGATCGCCGAGAATGGGACGAAGAACAATGTCAGCAGCATGGTCACAAGGATGCGCGCCACGTTACCCACAATAATCATAACGGGGATCTCAATAATGATCGTAACCACCAGGAATATCAAACCAAGCAGGAGTACCCTTCCCAGGACTGCCCACCAATAGCCCTCAATGTAATCCTTGCTCTGCCGCAAAGCGTCAATGCCGCGGCGATGCTCGATCACAAACACGTACGTCATCAGCATGAGCGCAACTCCGAGCCAAATACCCGGAATAATGAGCATGATGGATCCGCCCATCACTGCAAATATTTCCAAAATAGTGATCCACACGAACGGCCAGAACCATTCGATCGTCGCTTTATATGATGCGTCCACTCCCGCTGCGTGATGGAGGGAAAAGATAACCGGTAACATACTGAAAACAAATATGATGTACCCGACAAAAACGATCAATCCTCCCAGGACAGAAAACGGAAATCCGAGGTAGAGAAGAACGTATCCCAGCACGACGACGAGCGTCGGCAAAAGGACGATCTCGACGAGCACCTGCCAGCGCTCTTTATAGAGCTTCCACGAATCGAAAAATAGCGAGCTGATGGAGTGGAGGCTTAATCGCGCGCCACCTGCTCTCGCGCCCGGCATCTCA
This sequence comes from uncultured bacterium, assembly GCA_963747905.1. Classification (GTDB taxonomy): domain Bacteria; phylum Patescibacteriota; class Minisyncoccia; order UBA6257; family 2-01-FULL-56-20; genus JAKAGE01. The sequence continues at coordinate 11,842 of CAVVHF010000007.1, forward strand.
TTCTTATCCATTCCTTAAGTATACCAAATCCGCTTTACATGCAACGGGGATGAAATCCACAAAAGAGTCATAAGAGCTGCCCAGCATGTGCCGGGCAGCTCCCTTGCAGAAGAGATGTTGACTTCCGGGAGGAACCGACACCCAAGTTGTCGTTGCGGTTGTCGTCCCAGTTGTTGTTGATGTTGACGCCATTGGCATCGCAGTTGCCAGCGTTGACCCGGTTACCGTCCGAATCGAGTATTGCCCGACATCATCCGCGTCACTGAAGCTTGAGATTTTCCGCTCAATAATGGAGCCAAGTATATGCTCTCGCCTCTGAATTTCATTCGGGAGCAGCCTCCCCATAAAAGACACCTCCGCTAATGACGGGCAAGAAGTTCGATCTCTTTCCTTCGCCACACTCTGTCGCAATCCGCGGACGACGACACACTGGCGGCATCCCAAGGCGAGATATCCTGCGAGGCGAAACCTTAGCCGCGCCTGCACGAGCAAGATAAGGAAATTATATCAATGCGAAAGATGAAAAGAAAAGAGCCTTCGTCGCGAAAATGCGCCGAAGGCTCAAGGGGGAAGGATTCAAGAGGATCAAGTCCTCTATGTTCAAGGTTCTTAGGCGAACTTCCGGGAGGCACCGACGCCAACGCCGCCATAGGGGTCGTCGCCCCAGCGGTAGTAGATGACGACAACGCGATGAAGCGTGCGCCAGTCAGCGATGCCGAAGCAGTCGAGATCCGGGAGCGGAACCGACAGCTCGTTCATGGCCGCGATGATTCTTGCCTTGAACTCATCGCCGCGAGTGAACAGCCGTTGGCCGCCGGGGTTCGTGAGGTTGAGAGTGGTAAAGCCAGTCTTGACAGCTTCTTCCGCGAGGCGGACGATGCTGTCCTTCTGACCATCAGTAATCGGATTCGGTGTGATCAACGTAGGCGTTGTCATCATCGTAAATAGCCGTAAACTCACGGCAGAGCTACATCCTTTCTTCCATGACATCGTTATAAAACGTGATTTGGTTGAACGGGAAATTGACGAGGTTATAACCTCTGAAAACAGAAGATAAAAGACAAATCGCCACTTTCGTGGCGAAATGTCCGGTACTGCGCGGCCGACCGGACTTGAACCGGCAACCCCCGCCGTGACAGGGCGGTGCTCTAACCAAATTGAGCTACGACCGCAAACTTACCTTGAGATTCTATAGGTTTTTTACCGAGAAATCAACCAAGCAATGCAAGAAATTCTTTTTCGTCTATTATCTTTACCCCAAGCGCCTTCGCCTTCTCGAATTTTGAACCCGGCTCCGCGCCGGACACAAGATAGCTGGTCTTCTTACTGACCGACTCCGAGGCGTCGCCGCCCTGCGCGCGAATCCTTTCCTTTGCGCCTTCGCGATCTATGGATGTTAAACTCCCAGTAATGACGAACGTTTTCCCCATAAGCCGTGATCTCGCTGAACTGCGCGCGGGCATCGCCTCGACTACGACGCCAGCGCGTTCAATCCGCGCGAGTAGATCCTGGCTGCGCGTCTCGCGAAACCAATCGTAGATGCTCTGTCCGACCTTCGGCCCAATATCCGGCGCTTTTTGTAAATCTTCAAGTGAAAGTGTGGTAAAAACCTTTAATATATTTTTAATGGGAACTATGGCATGTGCGCCCCCACGCGCGGCAGCTTTCATCGCGCTTGGAAATTCGAAGTTCTTCGCGAGTGTCACCGCTGTCTCCTCCCCCACGTGTAGGATCCCAAGCGCGTACAAAAACCGCGGCAGGGTCACCTGCTTTTTCTGCGCGATCTCCGTCACAATATTTTCCGCTGAGCGCTCGCCAAACCGCTCGAGGGCGGCGATGTCTCCTTTTTGCAGCTCAAAGATATCCGCCGCATCGGAAATCAACCCTTCATCCAAGAATTTATCGATGATCTTCGGTCCAAGTCCCTCGATATTGAACGCCGCGCGCGAAACAAAATGATAAAGTGCTTCACGATGTTGCGCCGCGCAGGTTCGCGACGAGCACCGTGTGATCGCGCCGTCGCGCACGGTAGGCGATCCGTCCACCGGACAACGCGCGGGCATATGGAACGATCGCTCGTGCCCGGTTCGCAGCTCAGCGAGAACCTTGGTGATCTGCGGGATCACGTCGCCCGCGCGCTGGATGATCACCGTATCGCCTATCTTCAATCCCAGTCGCTCGATCTCGTCGGCGTTATGGAGCGACGCGTGCGTAACGGTGACACCACCGACATTGACCGGCCGCATGACCGCCACGGGCGTCAAAGCGCCCGTGCGGCCCACCTGCACTTTGATATCCTCCACAACCGTCGTCGCCTCACGCGGCGAAAACTTGTACGCTATCCCCGCGCGCGGCGCTTTACCGATAATCCCTGCCGCAGCAAACGTAGCGTTGTCGTTCACCAAAACGACCGTGCCATCATACTCATAATCCACCTTTTCTCGCCGCGCGGACTCTCCCCATTTTTCGCGGAACGCAAATACGCCAGTAAGATCCTTCTGGTGTTCGTTGTGCGGATTTGTCTTGAATCCGAATGCCGCGAGCAACTGGTGCTCTTCCTCGTGTGTCACCTGACCGAGGTCGGTAACAATATCGTATTGGAAAGAATCGAGGTGCCGACTCGCGGTCACGCGCGGATCAAGCTGGCGGATTGATCCCGCCGCGACGTTGCGCGGATTCGCGTACGCCTTCCCACCGGTACGCTCCTGTTCTTTGTTGATTTTTGCAAATTCTTTTTTAGTGAGAAATACTTCGCCGCGGACGATGAGCGATTTCGGTTTTATATTATAGTCGCGCGCATCCAAGCCGAGCCCTTTCAGATTTTTTTCTATGTCTTCCGATGGTGCCAGATGCAGCGGGATTGCCTCGATGGTGCGAAGATTCTGCGTGACGTCCTCGCCAATTATCCCATCACCGCGCGTGGAGCCACGCGTAAAAATACCATCCTCGTACTCTAACTCGATCGCGAGGCCGTCAATCTTGAGCTCGCAGTAAAAAAGCGGTGCAGAAGCAGAGCGAGGACGCGAAGCCGACGTGGCGGGCGCGCTGTCGCTTAGGGACCGTCCTAGATAATTTTCCAACCGCGTGAACCAGTCGCGCATATCCTCTTCCGAAAACGCATCGTTGAACGACGTCATGCGCTCCGTGTGGCGCACTTTTTTGAATTCCTTGAGCGGTGCGCCGGCCACGCGCTGGGTCGGCGAATCCGGCGTCACGAGTTCCGGAAACGCCGTCTCGAGATCGAATAATTCTTTTTTCAGCGAATCAAGCGCAGAGTCGGATATCTCTGACCGATCAAGCACGTGATATTCGTACCGATACTTATTGATCTCTTTTTTTAATTTCTCGATCCGTATCTTCGCCTGATCTTTCATCATAAAAAAATCGCGAAATTATGGATAGGCCGTCGCTCCAGAAAGGCCAATAAAGAACGCGCGCTCGGAACCGTTTGCGATGCCGCTCGAGATCGCCACGACTGTGCTCGCATTACTACATGTGGTCGTCGCGCCAGTGGTGGCGTAGTTGCTATAACAGTTCACCTGCATCGTCACCTGGTCGGCAAAAGAAGGCAAAGCGTTATCTGCGGTGCCACTTGCGACTTGTAAATTGTCGCACCGTTCGGGAGTCACTAAGCCGCAATAGTGGTCAAAGAATGCCCATTCTGTCCCCGCGTCTGCGGCAAAGATCGCTTTTGCGGAATTCTCCGTATCGGTCGTCGCCCGGATCTGGTAGAGCATCAAAAGCCCGGCAACCGTCGTCGCGCCGAGAATGGCGCCCCCGAGCGAAAGCACAGCAATGAGCATCGCCTGTCCGGAACGATTGCGTTGTTGGCTATTCCTCATTTGTTTCATCCTTTTATTATACCCCGCAGGCGTCCGCAGGGCGAGAGAATTTAATAGTATAATAAACGCATGGGAACATCGAAAAAATTGAGTTCTCGCATCCTCCGTATGCGCATAAAAAAGGATATTGTCTGCGAATTCCTGCCACCGGCAAAATCATCCCGTAAAATTATCATCCTCTGCGGTGGTATGCCGACATATCCGGGCGGCAAAAAAGAGCTCCTGAGCTTTCTTTCAAAAAAAGGATATTGGGCTTTCATCCCCCGCTATCGCGGCAGCTGGGAAAGCGGCGGATCATTTCTAAAAATTTCCCCGCATCGCGATGTGATCGATGTCATCGACCAACTCCCGTGCGGGTTCAAAGATCTTTGGTCTGGCAAGATATATAAAGTGGCGCGACCAGAGATATATCTCATTGGATCAAGCTTCGGCGGCCCGGCAGTGATCCTCGCCTCGCGCGACGCACGTGTGCGCAAAACCATCGCATTCTCGCCGGTCACCGACTGGCGCGTGGATTCAAAAGCCGAATCGATTGACAAGCTTGGAACATTCACGCGTGAGGCATTCGGCAGCGGCTATCGCGGCACGGAAAAAGATTGGAATAAATTGAAAAACGGCACGTTCTATAATCCCGCGCACGAGGTCGCATCCATCGATGGCGCGAAGTTGCTTATTTTTCATGCAGAAGATGATAAGCTCGTTTACGCGAAAACATCAGCTCTCTTTGCGCAGCAGACCGATGCGCGGCTGATTTTGCTCAAACGCGGTGGCCATCTTTCGATCTCGAATACGGCACATCCGGAATTTTGGAAAAAGATACAGAGATTTTGGGATAAAAATAAGCAATAAAAAAGCCGTACCCACAAAGTAGGCCAGTAAAGAAAGTCGAGGTAAAGATCATCATGGGATCACCCCCCGTGATGATCTTTACAGAAGGAGTACTACGTAAGGAGATGACTTTTCACCCGAAAGACAGCGATGCCAATCTCTGTCCGGCATAGTCCCCGAATACCGAAAATCCATCTTGCTATCTCCACCATCCTGGTTGTATGATCCGAGACCAGTTGTGATGAATCCTGTAAGAAAATCTACCGCGAAAGAATATTGCGGTGCGCCGACGAAAAAGTTTCCTTCGAGCGTTCCGTTGGGATATGTAGCAAACTCGTCACGCATCGAGGGGCTTTTTCTATTGCCCCTGGCATCCTGCGCCGTTTGGATTCTGCTCACAAAGGCTCGAGCCGTTTACAGTTACAGTAGCGGTAGAGCTGGTGCTGTCGGCACTGCTGTTCACACATGTCAGTGTATATGTAGTAGTGCTGGAAGGCGTGTCAGTAGCGCTACCCGTGATAATCCCTGGCGATGGCAAAGTAATAGTATTTGCCAAAACATTGAGATCGCCTCCCGCTAGCTGGCACTCGGTCACATTCGAACAGCTATAGCTCAAGTTGGACGATTCGGGGACAACGATCGACGATGGATTTGCGGTGAGCGGCTGACTGCAAACAGGGCAATTGACGCCCGGCGTGCACGCCACAGGCGGCGGTGGCGGAGATGTGCTCACCGTAAGAGCCGCGGTGCCGCACACATTCGTATATCCTGATTGATCCGCACACGCTTTGACCGTGGCAGTGCCAGCGGCGGAAGGAGCGGTGTAATTCCCTCCCTGGCTAATGGTCCCGACATTTGTGGACCATGTCACCCCCTGTCCGTAGCTCCCCGTGCCGCTTACCGTGGCATCGCAGGCGGAAGTGCCGTTCGTGTACATGGCGGAAGGGGTACAGCTCACACTAACGCCGACAACCGTGGGAGGAGGATTGTTTCTGCATGCGGCGGCGCATGAAGTGTATCCCGGCGTGGAGGTGATCTGGCAGGTGTCGTTCGATGCATCGGTGCACGAATAGTACGTAGATGCGGGAGCGGTAACGGTGAAGGTCACGGGCATCGTGGCGGTAAGATCCGAAGATGATTCCCCGGGCGTCGAAACGCCATTAAAGGTGATCGTCCCATAATAGGTCCCTGCGGCGAGTCCCGAGGGATTCGCAGTGACCGTCACCTCCTCAGACGCACCGCCAGAGGTCGGGGCCACGAGCCCCGAGATGTCGCTGCTCGGGGAAATCGAGAGCCAATCGCCCGTGGAGGAGGCGTGCGCGGCCCAGGTGAGCACCGATCCAGGCGCCCCTGAGTTGCTCACTGTGATGGTGCTCGTCGCAGAACCCCCTCCTGCGGTGACGGAGGGCAGAGGGGCGTCGAGCGAGGCATTGATGGTCGCGATGGGGTCCCAGAGGATGACGTAGTTCAATGTCTGCCCCGCCGAGGTCAGGGAGAAGGAGGGCGACTGCTGGCCGCTCGAACAGGACGAAGGGGTGCCGCCTATCCCCCCGCATACGGACATGGCCATCGCATCCGGAGTGACGATTCCCTTCCCGAAGGCCCTCAACGCCTCGAACCAACCCTTTGGACGGACCGTGGACGCGATAGGGAGCTGCCGCACGGAATCGAACGAGTAGAGGTTGGAAATGGAATGGCAATCGGCGGTGACCGTGTCGCAGAGCTGATAGGCCCCCAAGGGAATCCCCGTGTACGTGGCGCTGGTCGCGTCCGTACAGGACCCTCCATGAGTTCCGTCGCACGGGTCGGACGCCCCCGTCGGGAACATCCAGTCCGCGGCCACGGGCATGTGCCCCACGTTCGCCTGCGAGTTCTCCGATGCCACCGTGATGGAACTGGCGGGAGCGGGTG
>CAVVHF010000008.1:0-12404 GCA_963747905.1 uncultured bacterium
TGAGTGCGAGGTCGAAGCGCTGGATCTTGCGCAATATGAGCAAGCCGCCGATCACCACGAACGCCATCATGGGGAGATTTCCGCCGATCCACCAGCTAGCGGTCTGGCCGAATGCGAGTGCGGTCACCGCCACGGCGAATGCCGCGGGGTTGAAGATGTGCTTCTTGTCGATCGCGAAAACATACTTAGAAGCCATCGCGAGCACCGCCGCCCACGCGAGGAAGATAACAGTTGAAACGTCATTCGGCATCCCCGGCGTGATGATGAGCGCAAGGATGAGCGCGGTAATGTACACCGATTCCGTGTTTGGGTGCGCGTTCATAATGTGCGCGAGGATACCGTTCGTTGCCCACGCGACGACGAGCAAAAAGAGCGTGGAGAAAATAATGGCGATCGGATTATAGGGAAGTATACCGAACGCGCCGAAGATCGCCGCGATCGCAAGCAGAATCATCAGATAGTACACCACGAGGCGGTACATCGTGATGTTGTTCAAAAATCGGTCGATGAAGTTCATATTATTTTGCAATAGTATATTTTTCGAATCCGGTCGTCATGGTGGCAATCTTGCTTTTATCTATCATATATCCTTCATAGCCAGAAAGCCCTTCAATGAAGCGGATGCCGTCCGCACTCATCGCAAACGCGGCGGTGGCGAAGCGGTCGGCGTCGTGGATGTTGGGGCCGATGACGGTGAGGCTCACGATGTCGCTTACCGGTTGGTTACCGCTGCGTGGATTGTAGATATGGTTGCCGCGAATATAAGTACCAGAGGTGGCGACGCCTTCCTCACCATCGCCGATGTATACCACTTTCACATTCTCATTTTGAAGGAATGGATTTTTTATCCCGATTGCCCATCGCGTGCCGTCCGCGTTGTGTCCGTGCGGTTGGATATCGCCGCCCGCATCAATATAAAAATTTACAAAGCCATTTTTTTCGAGTAACTTCGCGGCATTCCAAATTGCCCAGCCTTTCACAAGGCCAGAAGGATCGTATTTCCCATTTGGCGTTTTTATATCAAAGTAACCGCCGGTTTGTTGTTTCGTTTCTTCGCACATTGTAAAAACGAGTCGCATCTCTTCGCTCGCATCACTGAGCGCAAGCGTGCCAGCGTTGATTGCGCTTATCTCGCTCGTTGGTTTATACGTGCTGAACTTCTCATCGATATGTGTAAAGTAATTAAAAACTTCATTAAAAATTTCTTCCGTCGCTTGCGGATCGACGATTTCGACGGTGATGGGCATGCCCATCAGGATGCGAGTCTGCTTCATTATGCTTTTGCCTGTGCAAGTGCTGAGGCGAGCGATTGCTGGAATGCTTGACTATCTTGCGTGGCGCCGGAAACGATATTGACGTTCGCGCTTTGCGCAGCGAGCGCTTCCTGCCTTAATGCCGGGAGGGCGAATGCAGCCACTTGGCTGGAGTGGCCGTGCGTCGGATATTGCGGGAAAGTGATATCCGTCAATGCGCCATTTTGAATGACCGCCACCGCCTGGAGATTTCCATAAAACGCGTCGGCCACGATGCCGGTGTAGGTGCCGTCTTTGTATTGGCCGGCGGATGCGGAAGGGCTGCCCGATGGCGGGTTGCCGGAGGGCAGCGTGGTGGGCGGGAGCGAGGTCGGCCCGACGGTGCTCGGTGTAGTTGTGGGCCCTCTAAACGACGGTGTCGCCGTTATTGGTGTTATATTTCTATTCGCAAAGATAAGATATGCCACGAATGCAACCACGAGTACCCCTGCAATGATGTATTTTTTCATGGATGATGTGAGATTATTTTTTAAGAGTATACCCGAGCTACTACTTTCTTGCCGCCGGGTTTATTTCACTTATTTATCCTTATACCTTCGCCATAAGATCTTCAGCTTCCTGCACCATCGCTCCGAGACTGACCCGTATGCCATTTTCCCAAAAATCTTTTTTTGTGGGATCAAGCTCGAATGGGGCGACGAGCTGCACGACGTCCTTAGTGCTTCCGGAGCGGAGCAGATCGAGATAGAGCGGCTCGAATCGGTCGCCGAAATGAGGCTGTTGCGCATAGAGGCTTTGCGTCAGCAACTCGCCGAAGGCGTAGCCATACACATAGAACGGACGGTGAAAGTGCGACACATAGGTCCAAAGATGTTCGGCGTTTTCGTAGGTGAATACTTCGCCATCCGCGCCATAGAGCTCTTTTGCGGTTTCAAGCCAAATGGCGTCCAATTCTTTCACGGAAAGCTTTTTCGGCTCGGCCCATGTTTTATATTGTGTGTCCATTCCGTGCAGACGCCGTTCGAAGTTAGAGAAGCCGATCTGCCGCACGACGGTGTTTAAGTTCGCATCGATCTTTCCGGTGATGAGCGCCAAGAGCGCTTTCGTCTCATTTTTTCCCTGGAGCTGTTTTTTAAGAAAATTAAATGTGGTCATCTCACCGAACACCGATGCTGTTTCCGCGTACGCGATCGGCGCTTGCGCCATGAGCGCACCCTGTGCCGCACCCGCGAGCATGCCGTGTACGCCGTGGCCGAGTTCGTGCGCAAGAGTCATCACATCGTTATTCGAACCGAGATAGTTAAGGAAGACGTACGACGTTGGATGGTTTCCGGGGAGCACAATAGAATAATTATATGCGCCGCTGCGCCGCCCTTTGGCGACCGGAGCATCGATACGATGCGTTGCAGTAAAATCTTTTACGAGTCCCGCGAGCGTCGGGCTAAAACTTCCATACGCGGCAAGCACCGTTTCCATCGCTTTATCGAATGGCACGATCGTCGTGTCGGCAAACGGCATCGGCGCATTCCGGTCGCTCCACTTCAATTTTTCCATGCCCAACAATTTTGCCTTGAGCGTATAATAGCGTCGCGCCAGCGGGCCGGCGGTCATTATTATCGCCTCGTGCAGCGCATTCACCACCGCGTCCGGGATGCGGTTGGATTTGTTCCGTGCATCCATTGGATTTTTATATCCGCGCTCACGCCGCTCCACCGCCATCTCGCCCGTGACGACGTACAGCGATTGCGCGGAATATTTTGCAAAGTATCCACCAAGCCCTGTGTTGATCGATTTCAATGCCTCGGCACGTTCTGCGGCGTCTTGCGAGTTTGTCAGCACGTCTAACAATTCGGTGAGCGTCTTCTCCGTTCCGTGGAACGGGAGTCGGATGTCCGCTTCCACCTCATCGAAAAATTCGCTCCACGCGCCGGAACCGAAGGGTGATCTTTTGGAAAGCGCCGCTTCCACCGGTTCGCTGAGTAGGTGAGGCTTGAAGACACGGGCGTGCTCTATCCATGGGCGATGCCGTGCCACCACCGCATCGGCTGCATAAAATTTTTCCAGCGTCGCATTATCGAGTGCCACCAGTTCAATATCAAAAAATGTGAGATAGTTTCCGCCCGCTTCACTCGCGATCTGTTCAACGCTTGCCATCTTTGCCTTGATCGCACTTTCGGTCACGTCCAGGCTTTGCTTGAGATAGAGATAGACGAAGATCTTTTCTGCGCGCATATTTATTTCCGCAAGATCGGCGATTGCCGCGCCAAGCGTCTCCGCCAACTTGTCTTTATGGTCCTCATAGAATTTTTTCTCCCGCGTCACGAGCTCGGCAAGATCTTTATCTATCTGCGGATCGTCAACGCCCGAATAAAAAGTGCTGAGATCCCACCGTGCTTGCTCTGTCCCAAGGTTTTTGTTTTCCATGCGTAAAGTATAAGGGTTTGTCCAGCATAATTGCAAAGGTTCGGAAAATAATGACTTCATTGTTGAGCGAGTGAACGTTCCTACGTCGGAAGGAAGCAGCAATGGCTTTATTTTCTGTCAGTTTAGATAGTTTTAATCGCCTTAAGGGGGATATAAAGCGGCTGGAGGAAAGTATCACGAAACTGGTCGATCGGGTATCAAAGATTGAGGGAAAAGTGGACGGGGTCGTTATGACGGTATCGTCCATATCGGCCGGAAAGCAATGAGAAGAAGATGGTTCTGGAGAAGATATTCTCGGAGCCGTTTCCCTTGGATTTCTTTCTTAAAAAATGCTAATATATCTATATTGCCGTAGGGGCATTTTTTAACGAAAAGTAAGCGGAAAATCCAATAAAAATGGCTGAAAAAGACCGAAAGAAAGAACTAAAAAAAGCGTCAAAAGCCGAAGTTAAGGACAGTAATAAGGGGAGCGCAACATATGGCGCGAAGGATATTTTTGTTCTCGAGGGACTTGAGCCGGTGCGTAAGCGGCCGGGCATGTATATCGGTTCCACGGGCGTTGTTGGATTGCACCATCTTATTTGGGAGGTCGTGGACAACGGCATCGACGAAGCGATGGCGGGTTACGCCAAGAACATTACCGTGGAACTTTTGCCGGGCAACAAAGTGAGCATCACGGACGACGGCCGCGGTATCCCGGTGGAAATCCATCCGCATACTAAAAAATCCACTTTAGAGACGGTTCTCACCACACTCCACGCCGGAGGAAAATTTGGCGGCGAGGGATATAAAGTTTCCGGAGGTTTGCACGGCGTTGGCGTTTCCGTTGTGAACGCACTTTCCGATTGGATGAAGGTGGAAGTCGAGCGTGACGGAGGAATTTACGTTCAGGAATATAAGCGTGGCAAGCCGGAATATAAAGTAAAAAAAATCGGCGTGTCAAAACGACATGGCACGAAAGTGATGTTTTCGCCCGACCCGGAGATATTCTCCGAAATCGAGTTCAGCGATAAGCTCGTACTCGAGCGTTTGCGCCAGCAGGCGTATTTGACGAAGGGCATCCGCATCAACTTCTATGATCGCCGCCAACCGGTGCCGTATTTTTACGGTTTCTATTTTGAAGGCGGCGTGTTGTCGTATGTAAAGTTCTTGTCGCAGAAAAAAAATCGCCTCAACGAGGATATTTTTTATGTGGAGAAGGAGGCTGAGAAACTCGATATCGAGGCGGCATTCCTGTATGTCGATGACACGCGCATAGTTGAGATGAGCTTTGCGAACAACATCTTTACGCCGGAGGGCGGCATGCACCTCACGGGTTTTCGCTCCGCACTCACGCGCACGCTCAACAACTTTGCGCGGGCCGAAGGGTATCTCAAAGAGAAAGAAGAGAATTTGACGGCCGATGACGTCCGCGAAGGATTGATCGCCGTGCTTTCGGTCAAACTCCGCGATCCGCAGTTCGAGGGCCAGACAAAGGCAAAGCTTGGCAATCCAGAAGCGCGCACTGCGACAGAAGCGGTCGTGAACGAAGCGTTAAAGGAATTTTTGGAAAAGCATCCGGCTGAGGGCAAGACCATTATCCAAAAAGTTATTCTGACGGCAAAAGCGCGGCTAGCGGCAAAGGCGGCGCGTGAGACGGTGTTGCGCAAGGGCGCGTTTGAAGGGCTCACGCTTCCGGGCAAACTCGCCGATTGCACATCTAAGATCGCGGCAGAGTCGGAATTATTTATAGTAGAGGGAGATTCCGCAGGAGGCACGGCAAAGCAGGGTCGCAATCGGCACACGCAGGCGATTCTTCCGTTGCGTGGTAAGCCGCTCAACGTGGAGCGCGCGCGTTTGGACAAGATGCTCGCGAACGCGGAGGTCCGCTCGCTCGTCATCGCAATCGGCACCGCGATCGGCGAGGAGTTCGATCTTGAGAAATTGCGCTATCACAAGATCATTATCATGACGGATGCCGACGTTGACGGCGCGCACATCCGTACACTTTTACTTACACTGTTCTACCGCTACTTCCGCGGAGTGGTTGATGGCGGATATGTGTACATCGCCCAGCCGCCGCTCTATCGCATCCAGCTTGGGAAGAATATCCGCTACGCGTTTTCGGATGAGGAGAAGGATAAGGTGATCGTGGAGATGCAAAAGCTCGCGCCGGCCACTGGCAAAGCGGCAAAGATGGGGAAGAAGAAAGAAGAACCTATCGCCGAAAGCGAAGAAGGCGCGGAGGAGTCGCCGGAAGGCGTCACCGAAGGCCAGGGTGACGGAAAGCGCCAACCGAACATCCAGCGCTATAAAGGTCTTGGAGAAATGAACGCCGAACAGCTTTGGGAGACCACCATGAATCCAGAGGTCCGCTTGATGAAGCAGGTCATGGTGGATGACGCAGAAAAGGCAGACAAGCTTTTCGATGCGCTCATGGGCGACGCCGTGGAACCGCGCAAGAATTTCATCCAGGCCCACGCCGCGACCGTGAAAAATTTGGATGTGCAGGCATAGTTGACGTTTTTCCCGCTTGGATGCTATACTCTTCTTACCTCCAACCGCGAGTATAGCGGTATTTTAATTGAGAAAAAACAGCAAACGATGTTTTCCTGGATAAAAAAATTCTTCAGCGAGGCGGTGACGGAACTGCGCCACGTCAACTGGCCAACGCGCAAGGAGGCGACCCGTCTGACCCTGATCGTCATTGGGATCGCCGTGGGGCTCGCGGTGTTTTTGGGTGCGTTCGATTATCTTTTCTCGTTCTTGATAAAGAATTTCATTTTGCAGTAATATAAAAAAGCTATGGCGTTGAATCATCCAACTTCAGGGACGCAGAACGAAAAGCCAGTGGTGCGTCAGTGGTACGCGGTGCAGACGTATTCGGGCTACGAAGAGGCGGTCTCGCGCTACCTTAAGCAGCGCGTCGAGTCGCTCGCGATGGGCGATAAGATTTTTAATATTCTCGTGCCGAAGGAAAAGAAAATAAAAGTGAAGGCGGGCAAGCGCACAACGGTTGAAGAAAAGATCTATCCTGGCTACGTGCTCGTGGAGATGATCCTCACAGAAGATTCGTGGTACGTGGTGCGCAATACGCCGCGCGTGACCGGTTTCGTCGGTCCCGATAACACGACGCCGACGCCGCTCTCCAAGGATGAGGTGGATTTCCTCCTCGCGCGCACCGGCGAGGGTGACAAGAAGATGATCCTTGACTTGAAGGTGGGCGATCTGGTAAAAATAACCGACGGTCCGTTCAAGGAATACGACGGCAAGATCTCCGAAGTGAACGAAGAGAAGGGTAGCATCAAGGTGTTGGTACCAATCTTCGGACGGGATACTGCGGTCGAGCTGGATTCGTTGCAAGTAAGGAAAGTATAAGAAACCAAGTTATCTATATATCATGGCAATCCCAACATCACAGCAGTGCTTCTTCTGCTCGCAGAACCTAAAGAACATCGACTACAAGGAGATCGACCTCTTGCGCCGGTTTGTTTCGAGCCAGGCAAAAATCATCGACCCGCGCCACACGCACATTTGCGCTAAGCATCAGCGCAAGCTCGCAACCGCGATCAAGCAGGCGAGATTCATGGCATTGCTTCCATACGTAAGAAAATAATAAAGAGGGCTGATGAAAATCGGCCCTTTTTATTTCGCGTGCTATAATGGATAAATATGTTTTCACTCGACCGCACGGTCTTTCAGCTCATCTATGCCGTAGGGCATCATAATGCGTTTTGGGATGTACTTGCCATATTCTTTGCGGAATACCTGCCGTACATTCTAGTGATCGCGTTTCTCGTACTCGTCTATTACCAAAAAGGCTGGCGGCGGAAGGTGTATCTTTTTTGCGAGGCGGCGCTCGCGATCATCATCGCGCGCGGGATTGTGACAGAGATCATCCGTTATTTTTATCACGAGCCGCGCCCGTTCTCCTTTTATAACTTTACGCCGCTATTCAACGAGAGCGCGTGGTCGTTCCCGTCTGGGCACGCCGCGTGGTTCTTCGCGCTCGCGCTCACCATCTGGTTCGCCAATCGCAAGTGGGGATGGTGGTTCTTCGCCCTGTCGGTGCTGATGGGCCTCGCGCGAATCTACGCTGGCGTGCACTGGCCGATGGATATCGTGGGTGGCGCGGCGGTGGGCTTGTTGTCGGCGTGGTCTATTCACTGGTTGCTGAGGGGGAGTAGGAAGGGGTTGGAAGGAGCATAATACAAACGTGGAGAAGCTCGAATTTCCAAAAGGATTTTTGTGGGGAGCCGCGACTGCCGCTCATCAGGTGGAGGGTGGTACGCATAATAATTGGAGTGAGTGGGAACAATCGCCTGCGCGCCTGGCGCAATTAGAACGGGATGGGCTGATCAAAAAATATGGCCGCGAGAATTTTATTTCGGGCGCGGCGGCAGATCACTATCATCGCTACCGCGAGGATTTCGCGCTCGCGCGATCGCTCGGCCACAACACCACGCGCATTTCCATCGAGTGGTCGCGCATGGAACCGGAGGAAGGTAAGTTCGATGCCAAAGCGATTGCGCACTATCGCGACGTCATCGCCGCGATCCGTGCGAACGGTATGGAGCCGTTCGTCACGCTATGGCACTGGACGGTGCCGCTCTGGTTTCGCGACAAGCATGAATTCGAAACGCGTGGCAACATCCGCTGCTTCGTCCGCTTTGCGGAAAAAATGGCCGCCGAACTGCCCGACGTAAAATTTTGGATCACGCTTAACGAACCGGGAGTGTATGTAAGTGGGCATTACTTGCATGGTGAAAAGCCGCCGCAGAAAAAAGATCCATTCCTCGCACTCGTGGTGTATGAGAATTTGATTTGTGCTCATCGCGCAGCGTATCACGCAATCAAAATGGTGCGACCCAAAGCGCAGGTAGGCATCGCAAAGCACAATATTTGGTACGAGGCATATCAGAATCGCGTGTGGAATCGATTTCTCAAACGCGCGGCGAACTGGCTAATGAATTTTTATTTCCTGGACCACATAAAAGACACACAGGATTTTATCGGCCTCAATCACTATTTCCACAACCGCATCGACGGATGGTTCGGCAGGAACGAGAACAAGCGGACGAGCGATATGGGATGGGAACTTTATCCCGAAGCGATATTCCACGTTCTCGTCGATCTAAAGAAATATCGCGTGCCGGTCTACGTCACTGAGAACGGCTTGGCGGATGCCCGAGACGCGCAACGCGAATGGTTCTTGCGTGAGACGCTCGCGAATGTGTATCGCGCGATACGCGAAGGCGGCGTGGATGTGCGCGGCTATCTGCACTGGTCGCTCATGGACAACTTTGAGTGGCAGCACGGCTTCTGGCCGCATTTTGGCCTCATCGAGATCGACTACGCTACGCAGACGCGGAAGCCCCGGCGGTCGGCGCTGTTCTATAAGGAAATATGCGAAGAAAATAGGTTGGGGGAGAGTGGATAAGCCTTCATAGCTCGCCACTTTTATCTTTTTCTGGGACGTTCTTTTTGGCGGGTATGAATACTTTGTCAATCCCATCAGCCGGAATTTGACAATTTTTCAAAAATCGATTTATTGCTGTGTATAACGCGCTATTGACACGGTCGTAAAATAAACAAAACATAAATATGAAAGAAAATAAAAATAGTGGTCATTTCAGTCTCTTCCCCCTGCTCGCGTTTGTAGCAAAGAACCCTGCGTTGCCTCCTTTTTTAGGGAGGGGCGAAAAAAGGAAAAGTACGCCTTATAGAAAGGCGGTGGTTGAGGTATTGACAGGAGCGCGCATTCCTCGGAAGGCGGGTTGGTACGTATGGGGGAAGTTTAACGATGCGGGTTTCTGGGATTCTATTTATATCGGGAAAACCGAATCGGGAAAATATGCGAATCTTTTTACCCGCCTCGAAGGAGAACTTCGCGAGGAATATCCCGGGATATATGCGACCGTCTTCGGGCGATATTGGACTGCCACTGCGGCAAGGAAGTTATTTAAGGAACACGCGCGCCGCGGCGGCAAGGATTGGAGTGCCGGAATCGAGCGTAGTCTCCGGAAGACAGATACCCATTTCATCATATGGGCCGCCGCGCCGGAAGAAATGACCAATAAAGATATTCTCGACGCGGAGACCGCGCTCATCAGCGCCTTCCGGCCGGGCTTCAATATAAAACGTCCAAAGGTGGAAGGGAGAAAGTTATACGAAGATCCGAGGGTGCACGCATCCATGGTTGCCTTAGAGGACGAGATCAGCAGGATAGTGGGAGAAGGGTAAGAGTCAAAATTTATGACGACCAGAAAAATCGTGAGCGAACAGTAGCGCATTCTCAATTGGATTAGATCGAAGTCTGGCGGCAAAGAGCGATGGCGCGATAGGAAACTTGCAGAATGGGCTCACAAAAGCGATGATGGAAAACCTCCGAAGAAGAAAGACAATCCTGCGTGAGGATCGCCCCAGCATCGCTGTCCGTCTTAAATGATAAAGACGCATCATCATCTCCCAAATCCTGTCTGCATTTCGTACAGCCCGCGATAGATCCCGTTCGGGATCTTCACGAGTGCGTCGTGCGTACCTTGTTCCATTATCTCGCCGTCCTTCAGCACCAATATCAGATTCACCTCTCGCACGGTACTCAGCCGGTGCGCGATGATGAATGTGGTGCGCCCGGCCATCAGCTTTTCCAAAGAGGCCTTAATGAGGTGCTCGGACTTTGCGTCGAGCGCGGATGTAGGTTCGTCCAAAACCAAAATATCCGGGCCGCGCAGGAAGGCGCGGGCGAGCGCGATGCGCTGCTTTTGCCCGATGGAGAGTTTGACCCCGCGCCAGCCGACGATTGTCTTGTACTTCTTTGGGAACGCCTCGATGAACTCCTGCGCATAGGCATCGCGGCACGCGGCCACCATTTCGTCAGCCGTCTTTCCGGGATTGCCGTAGCGGATATTCGCCTCAATCGTGTCGTTAAAGAGCGTCGGTTCCTGCGGAACGATACCGATACGCGATCGGTAGTTGCGCAGGTTCATCTTCTTTATATCAATCCCGTCAATCAAAATTTTTCCTTTTTGTGGGAAGTAGAATCCAGAGAGCAGATCGATGATGGTGGTCTTGCCAACGCCGGATTCGCCGACGAGCGCGATCTTCTGCCCGGCGCGTGCATGGAACGAGATGCCTCTGAGCGTTTCGTTGTTGGCCTTGTACGCAAAGCGCACGTTTTCGAACTCCACATCGCCGATCAGCTTGGCAGGGGAGACGCCGCCCGCGGGCGAATAATTTTCGACTGGCGTTGCGAGTAGCTTGTCCGCGCGGACGATTGCGACGAGTCCGTTTTGGATCGTCTGCCACTGCTGGCCGAGTAATACGAACGGGCCGAGGATCATCGCGGCGTATCCGTTGAACGCTACGAGGCCGCCAGGCGTCAAAGTCCCATTCCGCACAAAAAATATAGAGATGATAAAAATAGAAAGCTGAGTCAGCGACACCAACATTTTTTGCAAGAACGTGAGGCGCGCGAAGATGGTGTTCATGTCCACCCAGAACTGCGCGGCTCGGTTGATGAAGTTGTTGCGGATCTTCTTCCGCTCCTGCTTTTCCGTTGCCGCCTGCTTGATCTCACGGATGTTACCGAGTGCGTCGTGCGCGTCGCCGTATGCGCGGTTCCACGCGCGATGCATCTTTTTTTGGAGCCCGGAAAGCTGTGGTACCGCGTTCCAGAGAATGCCGGCATATATGACGATCGCGGCAAGGAGCACCATTGTGAGTTGCCAATTCATAAAGAATGTGATGATGAGCGCGACGCCGATGCTCAAGAAACTCGGCAACAAAGTGAGTAGCACATTGCCGACGATCTGGTCCATCCAGTTCGCCGCGCGATTGATGCGATCGCTCGTGTCGCCCTGCTTCTGCATGGTATGGAACGCGAGTGGCATCTCGAACAATTTACTGAATCCCTCTGCGGTGTATTCGGCCTGGAGCACAGTGCTCAACTTATCGTTTTGGAATCCGCTCCACCAGCCGATGACATTGCTCGAGAGTTGTAAGATACCCCAGATGATGAGCATGTCGATAAAAGGCATCAGCACGGTCACTGGGTTCTGTGAGATTTTAATAATTGCATCGAAGATCTTTCCCGAAACGAGAGGCACAAAAGCGTTCGCCGTCGCGTTTAGCAATCCAAAAATACTCAGCCAGATGAGTATTTTCTTGTATGGGCGTAACTGACGCGCGATGATCGCCGAGCCAGTAAAAAACGTGTCCCGGTTGATACCGGACTTGGAGGAAGCCATAAGATTTATATTTTAACACAAACCGACACCCTTGTAACGCGGGGCGTGCCAACAAAGTTACTTCTTTGTGGTACTTTTTGCTTCTGGCTGGACGCTTGTGCAGTACGCACAGCGCCGCGCTTTGGGCGGGATACTGCTCAGACATTCGGGGCATACCTTCGTGGTTGCCTCCGGCGGCGGACCCTTATGTCTGCCGCTCAGCTTGTTGATCGGGATGACCACAAAGAAGTAAACCGTCGCTGCGGTGATCAGGAACGAGATGAGGTTGTTTAGGAAGTCGCCATACAGGAACTGGCTTCCGCGGATCGTGAAGGAAAAATTTGAAAAATTAGGCTGTTTGAATATTGCAGAGATAAATGGAGTCATAAGGTCCTTTACGAGAGAGGAGATGACGCTGTTAAATGCCGCGCCGATCATGATTCCGACCGCAAGGTCAATCACATTCCCGCGCAGGATGAACTGCTTGAACCCGTTTAATATGTTTTTCATAGTGCCGAGT
>CAVVHF010000009.1:0-12551 GCA_963747905.1 uncultured bacterium
GCCGGAATATATCGCCATCAAAGAGCTCAAGCCAGATTATCAGGATGTGATCATTCTGCGATTCATAGAAGACCTGCCGCTCAAAGAAGTATCGGCGATCCTCAAAAAATCGGAAGGCGCAGTGAAGCTTGCCCAGCATCGCGCCATCATAGAATTAAAAAAGAAACTGGGCGATGAAAGTTCAAAAGAATAAAAAGATGAAGTTATCAGATATTCTCAAACAATTTAAAAATATTCAGCCCGACGTGGATTTTTCCCGCCGTTCTCGCGCGGAGGTTTTGCTTTCTCTGCAGGATAAACGGCGCACGATGCGCGGCGTATTCGCGTTTTTGCATGTGATCGAGACAGGTGCCGCCGTGGCGCTTGCCGGATTTTTCATACTTATTTTGACGGGAAGTTTTTCCCCGACGCGTTCCATCGCGCCCATACAATATGCGGTGATCGATCCCGCGGGATTGCATGCGGAAGCGCAGGCGATCGATATACAGATTCAACTCGCGAACATTAAATACCCGCAGGTGGCCTCCACTGCGGCGGCATCGCCGGCGGCTTCGGCGGCGCTGACCAAAGCGTTTACCACCGTGCTTGGTACATCGGCGGCGTCCTCGTCTGCTGCCGTGGCGACGTCAACCACGGATGCATCAACTTCTGCGGCGGCCGCATCCACCACGACGCTTTCCGTTGATCAGGCGTTGCAACAACTAACGCAATGAATTATTCAAAAACCATCGCGGTGAGTACGTTCTTTACTCTGTGCGCCGCGGGCGTGGTTTTTGTTCCGGGGTTTCTCCATATGCCGGTTGCGCATGCCGACGCCACGGCCGCCGCCGCCGACGAATGCGGCGTCACGCAAGCGGATGTTGCCCAGATCACGGCGGTCCAAAACGATCCGACGTTGGCTTATGCGGATGAGATAAAGCGAGAATTGGTGTTGCGGCAACTTCTCGTGGGAGAGACGATTGATTGCGCGCAACAGGAAGTGCAGACGCTCCAGACGAGCTTGGCGAGCACGAGCGCCCCGAACAGTGCTCAGCAGTTGCAGTCACAGCTTGCGGGAGATTTGAATGAAGCGACGGGATTCTATAATAACGAACTGGCGAAGTTGAACGTCGTCGGCATCGCCGGCACCAAGGAGATCGCCCAGGAAGTGCTGACATGGCGCGCGGGCACATTCCTCCCGCTCAGCGAAAATGTGAACAATTTTATCTTATGGGCGCAAAACCAGGATCTTTTTAGCACGGCGCGAACAAGAATGACGCAAACCCAGCGCGCGGTCTGGTTCATTGAAGGCGCTACGCCCAATCCGGCATTGCAAACTGCGCTCAATAGCGCGCAATCATCTTTTAATGATGCGCAGACCGAGAACGCTGCGGCGGAGGCGGCGCTTACGGAAAATCTTTCTCCGGATCAGACGCTCGGGCTTATCAAGCAATCGTTGAGTTCTCTTTCCGATACGTACGACGGTTTCTCAGATGTGAGCACGATCATCAGCGGCATCCTCCCGCAGTAGCCCAAGGCAAAGTATCTCCTGTCCTCTCGGGTACGCGTTCCGCGCTACTGCGTGGCTGCTCCATCTCGCCGCCATTCGGCGGCTCCGAGGAACTCCTCGAAGACAGGGGGTACTTTGCCTTGGGCAGATCTTTTTCTGGTCGGGAAGCCGCGCCGCACAGGTGCCGCAAAAAAGCGTGTCGAACCCTACGATGCCTTTCCGGCACGTCGCGCAAAGGACGCCGTGCGCGATGGAGCCGTTGCGGGACGCACGCGCGGGCGAAAAAAAACGTCTCCGATGAAGTTGAAATTTATGCTATTATATAGTAAAGAACACGCATTAAAAGAATATTAACCGGCGCCATAGCATAGATGTCATTTTTTAAGAGCGAATCATATTTGGGCGTTGATATTGGGACGACCTCCATCAAGATGGTCGAGGTTGCGGCAGGCAAAAAAGCGCCGCGGGTGGTGAATTATGGCATATTGGAATCAAACGGATATCTGGCGCGCGCCAATCAGGCCTTACAGACGAGTGGATTGAAGATATTCGAGGAAGACGCGGTAACACTTCTGAGGGCGCTTATCAAGGAGGTTGCCCCGTCCACCAAAGAGACCATCGCTTCCTTGCCTCCATTCGACGTATTTATGACGCTCGTTGATTTTCCCGCGATGGAAGCGAAAGATGTCGCGAAGGCGCTCGTGTACCAGGCGAAGCAATATGTGCCGATGCCGCTTTCCGAAGTGGCGCTCGATTGGATGAAGATCGCGAACTACACGGACGAGAAAGGGTTCGCACACCAGAAAATTTTACTGATTTCCGTACCACAGGAGCAGATCAAAAAATATCAGCGCATGTTCGCGGCGGTGGGATTGCACCTACGCGCGCTTGAGATCGAATCGCTCAGCATCGCGCGCGTCTTTGCCGGCGACCCGACGCCCACCATCGTCGTGGACATCGGCAGTCGCTCTACGGACATTATCTTCATGGAAAAAGGAATCTTGACGTGGAGCGCGCAGAGCGATATCGCCGCGTCATCGCTTACGCAGGCGCTTACCACGAGCCTGGGAATCAATCCCATGCGTGCAGAGGAGCTCAAGAAGGAGCGGGGGATATTGGGCACCGGCCCGAACTATGAGTTGTCCACAATAATGATGCCGTTTTTAGATGCTATAATAAATGAGGTGAAGAAGACTGCCTACAGCTATCGCCAGCAGTTTGCCACCGCAGCGGCGGCAGAACGCGTGGTGCTGACGGGCGGCGGCGCGAACCTCTCCGGCATCGAGAAATATTTCGAGAAGGAATTCGCGATTCCGGTGGTCAAGGCATCACCGTTCTCGCGGTTCGAATGCCCCGATGCGATTATGCCGTTTATCCCGGAACTTGGCGCTCCGATGGCCGTCGCGCTCGGCTTAGGGATAAAACAATTCATCAAATAACCAAATGCCACTTCCCGAAAAGGTGATAGAACAATTAGGGCAAGAATCCCCCAAAACGCAGGGATGGGCTTTGGGCGCATTGTTTTTTTCCGGCGGCATTCTTTTTCTTACCGTCGCGGTTTATTTCGGGTTGACGCTTGGTTATGAGCCATATTTACAATCACAACTTGCCAGTGTGCAAAACCAGGTGAATACGCTGGGCAGTTCGGTTTCCGCGAGCGACCAGTCGCAGCTTATCGATTTTTATTCTCAGATTGCAAATCTGCAAACGCTTTTGCAACAGCACGCGCTTTCTTCGCAATTCTTTTCATGGCTCGAGCAGAATACCGAGGCGAACGTCTCCTATCGATCGCTCGCGCTGACCCAGGGAGACCAAGTCGCACTCTCGGGTGCGGCGTCGACCGAAGCCGACATAAATCAGCAAATCGCCATCTTTGAAAATTCCTCCGAAGTGTCATCGGTGACGGTTTCTAATGTGACGGCGCCATCGCTCCTCGGAGGCGGATGGACCTTCAGCGTTACGTTAATAATGAATCCGTCAGTATTTTTAGCGTCCAGCCAAAGCCAATAATATGAAACAAGAAACAAAACGGCTTTCCAGCATCATCATCGCGGCATTGATTATCGTCGCCGCTTTGATGGTCTACTTCGAGTTCATTATCCCCGCGTACACCAGCTTGCAGTTGGTCAAAGGACAGGAGGAAAGCGAGACGACATTATATGCCAACGAACAACAGGTGGTGAGTAAGGTAAAGAGCTTGCTTACCACATATCAGAGCGATGCTTCGTCCAGCCAGTCGGTAGCAATGGCATTGCCGGTGGGGCCGGGCGTATCGGGAGCGCTTGCGCAGATCTACGGCATCGCAACGAATGCGAATGTCACTATCCAGGGGACGCAGATTTCCACGCAAGCCGTGCAGGCGGTCGCCGCGCCAGCAACGACGGTGGGCGCCGCCGCCGCCGCTGGATCGATCGTCAAGCCAACAGGAACAGTGTCGTTCCAGGTCACAGGATCCGCCAGCTACGAGTCGTTCAAAAGTTTTCTTCAAGAGTTGGAAACGAATATCCGTATCTTTGACGTGACTGCTATTTCACTCCAGCCTGCCGCTATCGCCGCCACTAAAACACAGACAGCAAATGCTGACATGTTCAATTACACGATAACAGTCGTAACTTATTATCAAGGCTCATAACCAACACTATGGCAATTATCGTTGAAGAGGAACAAAAAAAGAGCAATCTGTTCGGCGTCATCGGATGGCTGGTATTTTTGGCGATCGCGGGCGCGGCGGTCTATTACGTGTTCTTCGCACAACCGGAGCTGATAACCATCCCCGCAAGTGGCACAATTGGCACCATCGCGCCCATCATGCAGACCGCGTTGCACCCGGAAACGGTAGTTCAGAGTTCGGCGTTCCGGGCTTTGAAATCAACAATTACATTGCCGTCGCCACAGGGCCCGGCGGCGGTCGGGCGCCCGGATCCGTTCATCGTCCCGTAGGGCAATAAAAAAGGAACGCCTCATTCGCCTCGTGATAAGAATAATTCGGCGAATGAGGCGTTCCTTTTGTTGCCATCGTGGTAGAATATATCTATGACCAACGATGAGTTATTGCAACAACTTCAAACCCGAGGATTGATCACCGAAGCGGTGGCTACGCGCCTCAAGCGCGATGCAATCGTGGGTAACGAATCGCCTGAGGACATCATCGGGCGCGAGCGGATCGTTCCCGATGAACAGGTCGCGGCGCTCAAGAGCGAACTGCTCAAGATCCCGTATAAAAAAATAGATCCAGAGGCGATTGACGCGAAGCTCATGGGTATTGTGCCGGAAGAAACTGCGCGCACCTATCGCGCCATTCCGATCAGCCTGCAGGATGGGCTGCTCATTGTGGGTATGCTGCATCCAGATGACACGAAGGCGCAGGACGCGATGAAGTTCATCGCGCGACAGAACCACATCAATCTCGGTGTCTACCTTATTTCATACAACGACCTACAGGCGGCGCTCAGAAAATATTCTCCGTATCGCGCGGAAGTGGCGGCAGCGGTAAACTCGTTGAATATAAAAGAAGGGTCAAGTGGCCAGGAGGCGATCGAGCTTGAAGGCGGGGACAGCGCGGATGCGCCGATCATCAAAATCGTTGCGGACACATTCAAAGAAGCGGTGCTGAATAAGGCGTCCGACGTGCATATCGAACCGCAGCAAAAATCTTTGCGCATTCGCTTGCGCATCGACGGCGACCTGCGCGAGGTGGCATCGCTTCCGGCAGAGCTTGCTCAGCCGATCACTTCGCGCGTAAAGGTTATCTCCAATCTTAAGATCGATGAGAACCGCGTGCCGCAGGACGGTCGCTTCCGCGCAAAACTTTTTGACCGCGATATTGACTTCCGTGTCGCCACATTCCCAACACCGCTTGGCGAAAAGATCGCCATCCGCGTACTTGATCCGACAACCGGCCTCAAGAATTTTGAATCCTTAGACTTACTCGACCCCACGCGCGAGACTATTAAAAAAGGATTAGAAAAGCCGTTCGGCATGGTGCTCATCACCGGCCCTACTGGTTCCGGAAAGACCACCACGCTCTATGCATTTTTGCAGGACCTCAACACGGAGGACGTAAACATCGTCTCATTGGAAGATCCCGTGGAGTATTTCGTATCGGGCATCAACCAGTCGCAGGTGCATCCGGAGATCGGATACGATTTCGCATCGGGCTTGCGTCAAATATTGCGCCAAGACCCGGACATCATTATGGTCGGCGAGATCCGCGACGACGAGACTGCCGGGCTCGCGGTGCAGGCGGCACTCACCGGACACGTCGTGCTTTCTACGCTCCACACTAATAACAGCGCTGGCGTCATTCCGCGCCTCATTGATATGAAGGTGGAACCGTTCCTTATTCCGGTGTCCCTCAGTTTGGTTATCGCGCAGCGCCTTGTGGGCGTCTTGTGTCCGGATTGCAAATCACCATCGCCGGCGCCCCCGGAAGTGCAGGAGATCATCGCTCGCGCACTCGCCGATTTGTCGCCCAGCGTCACGTCGCAATTCAAGGCGCCATATCAGATCTATCATGCGAAAGGATGTGCCACCTGTAAAGGGCGCGGCGTTTTGGGAAGAACCGGCATCTATGAAGCGTTCGCCATCACCAAAGAAATTGAGGATATTGTAAGCGGCGGCGTCACCACACAAAAGATCACCGCGCAGGCGAAGAAGCAGGGGATGATCACGCTCCGCCAGGACGGCATCGTGAAGGCGCTCAAGGGCACGGTCTCGATAGAGGAAATTATCAGGGAAACGGAAGAGGCATAAAAACCATAAAGGCACTGTTCTTTTAGGTACGCGTTCCGCGTTGCTGTGTGGTCGTTCCCTCTCGCCGCCCTCCGGCTACTTCGAGAGCCCTAAAAAACAACAGGCCCACTCCCATTCTCTTTGCCGTTCTCGTTATGTTATTATTATCTTATGGATGACTATAAACAGCAGCTCAGCGACCTTTTGACGACGACGGCGAAGCAGAATGCGTCGGATCTTCACCTTGCGGTGGGGCGGAAGCCTACGTTGCGTATGGACGGTGTGCTTATCCCGTTGGAAAAAGAACCAGTCATGACGCCGGAATCAGCAGAGGGGATCATTTCCCAGATGCTCACGCCAGAGCAGAAGACGAAGCTCATCACCCAGCGCCAGATTGACTTTGCATACAGCTTTGAGGAGAAAGCGCGCTTCCGCGTGAACGTGTATTTTCAGCGTGGGTATCTTGCCGCCGCACTGCGTCTTATCCCTACGCGCATTAAAACCATCGAAGAGCTAAACCTTCCGCCGCTACTTCATGACTTCGCCCAGCTCTCGCAGGGGTTCATACTCTTGGTGGGTCCTGCCGGGCATGGCAAATCTTCCACGCTCGCAGCGATCGTCGATGAAATTAATCACACGCGCACCGACCATATCATTACCATCGAGGATCCGGTGGAATATCTGTTTACCCAAGATAAGTGCATCGTCTCACAGCGCGAAGTGGGCAGTGACACTACGAGCTTTCACTCCGCGCTCCGCACCGTTCTTCGGCAGGATCCGGACGTCGTGATGATCGGCGAAATGCGCGACGGCGTTTCTATCGGTACCGCCATGACCGCGTCAGAAACGGGACACCTGGTGCTTTCCACTTTGCACACCAACTCCGCTGCACAGACAATCGACCGCATCATCGATTCGTTTCCTGCCGAACAGCAGCAGCAGGTGACATCCCAGCTCGCCGCGACGCTCGTTGCCATCGTTTCGGAGCGTCTGCTTCCGCGCGTCTCCGGCGGCCGCATCCCTGCGGCGGAGATCATGATCGTCAATCCCGCCATCCGTAACCTCATCCGCGAGCGCAAGACATACCAGATCGACCTCGTCATCGAAACAAGTTTGCAGGAAGGCATGGTCACGCTGAACCGCTCTCTTGTCAATTTAGTAAAAAACAAAGAGATAACATTGGAAAACGCGGAACTTTATTCTTTAAACCCATCAGAACTTCGCATTTTATTGGAAAGGACATAACATAAGTGGATGAAGTTCAAATATCAGGCGAAAACAAAAGAAGGCGTGACGCAGGTGGGATTTGTGGAGGCGTCGGACCGCAATGCGGCGAGCACTATTCTCGCAGGCCACGATCTTTTTGTGTTGAGCGTCGTTGAAGAGCATCCGCCGACCGCTCTCGATAATATTGCGGGTTTTTTTGGTCGCGCGACTCGGAAGGATCTTATTGTCTTTACCCGCCAGCTTGCGACACTGCTCGAGGCGAGGTTGCCGCTTAATAATGCGCTCAAAATACTGTATGAGCAGACCACCAACCCACGGCTCAAAGATGCCATCTCGCAGGTGACGGAAGATATTGATGCGGGGGTTTCTTTCTCCCAGGCGATGGCGCGCCAGGGAAAAACCTTCCCGGATTATTATATTGAGATGGTGCGCGCCGCCGAGGTCACGGGTAACTTGGATGAGGTGGCGGCGTTCCTTGCCAACTATGTTGAAAAAGAGGGAGATCTCGCCAGTAAGGCGGCATCGGCGCTCGTGTATCCAGGAATCGTCGTTGGGCTTTTTATTGTCGTTGCGTTCATTCTTATCACATTTGTATATCCGTCGCTCGGCAGTGTGTTTGCCGAGAACGGCGTCGCACTCCCATGGTATACGCAGGTGCTTTTGAATGTGGGAACGTTCTTGAATAAGTGGTGGATCGCTGTGGTGGTGGCGGTCGTTGCCCTCACCGTGCTTGCCATTAATTATCTTCAGACCGGTGAAGGAATCGCGTTACTCGATGAAGCAAAGATTCGCCTGCCGATCGTCAAAAAAGTGTATCTGCCGGTTATCATGGCGCGGTTTGGTAATTCGGCGGCGCTTTTGGAGCATGGCGGCATCCCGATCGCGCAATCACTCGAGATCATCAGCCATATGGTAGGCAACACATTATATAGTGAGGTAGTGCGCGAGATCGCGCAGGATGTACGACAAGGCGAGCTTCTTTCCGCGAGCATTGCCAAGCATCCGAAATTTTTCGCTCCACTCGTCTCGCAGATGGTGGCGGTGGGGGAGACGACGGGCAAGATAGAAGAGATGTTCACGCGCCTTTCCGGCATTTACACCCGCGAGGCGGACGAGATCACGAACAATCTGGTGGATCTCATCCAACCGGTGCTCATGATCGGCATCGGCGTTATGGTGGGTTTGCTTTTTGCCTCCATACTTATCCCCATTTATAATCTGACAGACAGCATCCACTAGATGCTATAATAAAAGGGTTATTATTGCCTATCAAAAGGTCGTTAATATATTTTTCATCAAAAATGATCACAAAACAAAAAAAGGGCTTCACCCTCATTGAAATCTTGATCGTCGTTGCGATCATCGCTATTTTGGCGTCGGTCGTGTTGGTCGGCCTTGGCCCGACCCAGGAGGCAGGTAGGGACGCGCGGAGGATCTCCGACCTGAGCGAGGTTCAGAATGGTCTGGAACTTTACTATAACAAGTGCGGGATCTATCCCAGTGCCACTGCCGGCAGTTGCGTTGCGGTTACGCTCGGTAGCGATGGCGTATCGGCTTATAAGGCGATGTCCGCCGCGCTCATCGCCCAAGGAATTGGCGTTTCTTCAGTCCCAGTTGATCCGTCGAACGTCGCTCCCCATCAATACTCCTATGCCGAAAACGGGGCGAGTGCTACATCGTATGTGCTACAGGCAACACTTGAAAATACCGGTAATTCGGTTTTTGCAAGCTATACCGCTCCGGCCGATTACACTACAGATGAGACCCCGGCAGAATTGGGGTGCACTGCGACGTCAACCCTTTGTGTCTCTCTCTAGTATCCATGAATGATTTCAAAAATCCCGCTTCGGCGGGATTTTTGATGCGCGGCCAAATCAGCTTTCTGCTATCATGGATATATGGGCATCTTCATGCTGGTTGTTTTATTCGCCTTCGGCCTCGCGATCGGCAGTTTTTTGGATGTGGTCGCGCTGCGCTATGACGGCAAACGTTTTTTATTGAGCGCAAAACTGATCGGCGGCCGGTCGCACTGCGAGCAGTGCAAGAAAACATTGCGGTGGTTTGAACTCGTACCACTCGCAAGTTTTGCGCTGCAGGGCGGTCGATGCCGTCGATGCAACGCACGGCTCAGCGTCCAGTATCCGATTGTGGAATTGATCTCGGGAATTATTTTCGTGTCCGTGCCGTTTTCATTAGGTATCGGCGCAATCGCTGGCCCACCACTCGTACTTCTCACCGCGCTATGGATCGCCGTCTTCGAAGCGCTCCTTGTGATGACGCTGATCGACATCCGACTTGGCATCATCCCGGATGAAATCAATATCCTTCTCGCCATCGTGGGGGTGTTGCTACTGCTAGTTCCTGTGCCGCTTGACGCCGGCGCGGTGCTGGTAAAAATAATCGCCGCGCTCGGTGCCGGCGCGTTCTTCGCGTTGCTCATCGCCGTCACGCGAGGAAAGGGGATGGGAATGGGCGACCTCAAACTTGCCGTCCCGCTCGGCTTGCTCTTCGGCTGGCCGGAGATCGTCCTTGTGCTCATGGCCGCGTTCGTGATAGGCGCTGTGGTGGGCGTGATCGCCGTCGTGCGTGGCACGAACAGCATGAAGGGCACGCTTCCGTTCGGACCGTTCCTCGCGCTCGGCGCCGTGACGGCATTTTTCTGGGGCGCGCCGATCATCGGATGGTATCTTTCATTGCTCGGCGTGCGGTGAAGATAGTGATAGAATACTCCTATGAGGAATGGCGCCGACCATAATAAAAAGGGTTTTACTTTAATAGAGATCCTTATCGTGCTGGCGATCACGGCGGTACTTTCCTCTCTCGCCATCCTCTATACTCACGTAGGGCAGAATCAGATATCGCTTTCTATCGAGGAATCGAAAATCGCCCAACTTATTTTGGAGGCCAAGGAACTTTCCATCGCGACGTATAGCGCAAACAGCGCTACGTGCGCATATGGAGTGCAGTTCGATCTCGCAAGTTCGGCCTACTCGCTCTTCGCCTATAACGATGCGGTCAGTTCGACGCAATATCTGGGCAGGTCGGTCTGCCCTTCGCTCGCGAGTACTTCTGCGGCGATCGATCCAAGCGCGATCCAAGAATATGCCGCAGGGAGTTGGCAGATACATACTGCGCCGGGGGTCGTATTGGATGATAACGGTGCCGCGAGCGATACCATCCAGGACGTGCTCTTTTATCCACCCGACCCATGCACGTTGATTAGTCTCGAAGGGCAAACGGCGTTCCTCACCGATTGCGTCTCGGGCAGCAACCCGCCGTCCGAAGCGTACATATATTTGAGCACGTCCGACGGAAGCCTTTTCCGCACAATCACCGTTAACCCGGCGGGTCAAGTTAGTTTATAGAACGCGGCATGTACGCTAAGATATCATCATGAGCACAATCATCCATTCCCGCCGCGGTCAGACGCTTGTTGAAGCGCTTGTTGCTCTCAGTATCCTAACAACAGGCTTCATCGGCATCGTGGCGTTGCTCAATAAATCATTTCAGTTGAATCGAACCACGTCGAATGATACACAGGCGACGTATCTGGCGTCGGAAGGGATCGAGCTTGCGAAGAATTTAATCGACCACGATGTTTATGAGCAATTATCCGGTGACTCCAGCTATGGGTGGGGATCCTCTTTCCCTCGTTCGGGATATTATTATGACATTGATGTTAACACCACAAGCACCGCTTCTCTGACTTTTTCGCCAAATCAACCGGAAAGCACTCCGCTCTATTTTAATCTGACCACGCATCTCTTCAGCTACGACACATCGGGGGCGACAGCAACGGATTTTGTCCGCAATATAGAGGTTACTAATGACGGCAACGAGCTTGACGTAAAATCGATCGTTGTGTGGGCCGACGGCGGCCTTTCAAATACCATCACCCTCGAAGATTATTTTTATAACTGGCATTCATAATAATGAATACAGAAAAAGGATTCACTCTTATAGAAATGCTTGTGACGGTCGGGCTATTCACCATCATCATTGCGATCGCCGTCGGCGGGTTTACCAACGCCATCCGTACGCAGCGGCAGGTTTCGTCGCTCATCTCGGCACAGAGCAATGTGAGCCTTGCAGTTGAGCAAATGTCGCGCGAAATCCGCGCGGGATACCTTTTCTGCCACGATCCCGGAGCTAACACATATTCATCACGTTGCGATGGTGGTGTGACCATGCCTGCCGATCCATCTGGGACGACATGCCTCCTTGATGCTTCTTCGATCCCGGGCTCGCCGGTGTGGACATGTCCTACGCTTGATTTCCGTGATGCCGGGGGCCATGAAATAAAATATTCCTGGGATGACGGCGCGTTGACGGAAAGCGTCGGGGGGGGAGCGCGCAATCCATCACCGGCAATACCGTGTCGGTAAAGTATCTCCAGTTTAGACTCTTTGGCCAAACGGAAGGCGACCACTGGCCGCCGCGCATTACCATCTCCATCGGCATCTCACCGAGTTCCACCGATCCGGCGGTGTCGAACGATGTGTTCAATCTCGAAACCACGGTGAGCGCGCGGACGATCGATTGTACCACCGGCAGTAGCCCGCAGTGCTAATACTAAGAACCTTGTTGTAAGACCCATGATTATCCACACCCCCCATTTGTCGCGTATCTGGTACTATTAAAAGCATGGAAGATCCAAAACGCATTTGGGTGTGGGTCGGCGTAGCGGTGATCGTGGTCGTGGTTGTCGTGTGGGCTGTGTGGGGATCATGGGGATTGATGCGGAAACCAAAAACCGTATCCGGTCCGACGCCGGTCTTCGCGCCTCAGGGACAGCTCGTCTCCCTGTTCCCCGGGCGCCTCATCCTCGATGGCTCTTCATCGTCGGTGGGCGGGAGCTATTCCGTCGATTATTCCTCGAGCACGGACCAGTATACGGCGGAGTTCGACTCCTCGAGCTCGATGCTCTCGGTCTATGCCTCGTACACGCAGTACCTCCCGGCGAACGGGTGGACCATCACGAACGCCATGACGAGATATGCGAGTTCCCGTGGACTGTACGCGTCGAACGCATCCTCCGACGTGGCGGTCGGCATCGTCTCCCAGGGAAAGGGATCCCAGGTGACCGTGACCTATCTTATAAAAT
>CAVVHF010000010.1:0-14988 GCA_963747905.1 uncultured bacterium
TATTTTGAAGGAGATCACGATTTAAAAATGATCAATGGCAAAAGCAGAAAGCCTATTGAGATAGTCAACTTTCGTGAGCTGGAAGAAGAGGCTCGCCAGGTTATCGAAGATTGGGAAGAAAAAATCTCAAAAAGACTTCCTGCTTCTACGCCGCAATCGGTTTGATCTTGAACGGCTTTAACACCGCGTTGAAATCATCCTGTTCCAAAACTTCTTTCTCAATCAGCGTATCCGCAATTGCTTTGAGCGCTGCTTTATTTATCTTTAATATTTTTTCCGCGACATCCTGCGCGTGGATGAGGAGCTTGCGGATCTGTTCATCAATCTCCGACGCGACGCGCTCGGAATAATTTTTGTCGTTGGAAACTTCCTGGCCGAGGAACATCATCTGCTCGCTCTTGCCGAAGACGATCGGGCCGAGCTCGCTCATGCCGTACTTTGTTACCATACGCCGCGCGAGTTCGGACGCTTCTTTGAGGTCGCTCGACGCGCCAGTGGAGACGTCGCCGAAGGTGAGCTTCTCTGACACATGGCCGCCCATCATCATCGCGAGATCGGCCATGAACTGCGAACGCGTTTTAATATGTTGGTCTTCCATCGGCAGCTTCATGGTATAGCCGCCGGCGAAGCCGCGCGAGATAATGGAAACTTTTTGCACCGGATCGGCATCCTTGACGGCCGCAGCGACGAGCGCGTGCCCACCTTCGTGGTACGCGGTGATCTCTTTTTCCTTTTGCGAGATGACGCGGCTCTTGCGTTCCGGGCCCATAATCACCTTTTCGGCGGCCTCGAAAAGTTCCGCTTGGCCGATGGATTTTTTATTGTGCCGCGCCGAAGCGATGGCGGCCTCGTTCATTAAGTTCGCGAGGTCGGCGCCGGAGAAGCCCGGCGTGCGCCCGGCGACGCGACGGAGATCGACATTCTTTTCTAACGTTTTGCCCTCACTGTGAATACGGAGAATCGCTTCGCGGTCGTTCATATCGGGGAGGTCTAGGATGACGCGGCGGTCGAAACGGCCGGGGCGGAGCAATGCTGGGTCTAAAATATCCGGTCGGTTCGTTGCCGCAAGGACGATGACGCGCGTGTCGCGATCGAAACCGTCCATCTCTACGAGGATCTGGTTGAGCGTCTGCTCGCGTTCGTCGCTACCACCACCCATGCCGGCGCCGCGCTGGCGGCCGACAGCGTCGATCTCGTCGATAAACAGGATCGCCGGCGAGGCGCGCTTGGCCTGCATGAAGGCGTCGCGCGTACGCGAGGCGCCGACGCCGACAAACATTTCCACGAACTCGGATGCCGAGATATAGAAGAAGGGGACGTTGCTCTCGCCCGCGACCGCGCGCGCGACGAGCGTTTTCCCCGTGCCTGGAGGACCCATCAAGAGGATGCCGCGCGGGATACGCGCTCCGAGGTCCAAAAACTTTTGCGGATTTTTTAAGAAGTCCACGACTTCTATCAATTCTTCTTTCGCCTCTTTCAACCCTGCGACATCCTTGAACATCACCTTATCTTTAACGGTCGAGAGCTTGAGGTTGGAGCGGCCAAATTGGAATGCCTGGTTAACGCCGGTCTTTGCTTGGCGAAACATGAACCAGAAGAAGAATCCTATAATAAGGAGCGTGAGGAGCGGATCGATTAAGATGCCCGCCCAATATTCCCAGCCGGACTGGTTGACGATCTCGAGATCCACATTCTGCATCGCCGACTGGTTGACGCCCAAGTTTTTCAAGGTATCGGTGATACTCACGCCATCCTCTTTCTGCGCCACCGCAGCGCTGCCATCAGACATCGTGATGCCAAGCTCGTCGCCATTCACTTTTATCTGCTTGATCTGATTATTGTTGATATCTGCCACCAGCTGGTCCAGGTTGAGCGTCGTCGGCTGTTTGGTCGGCCCGACGAAATACGAGAAGATGAGCGAAATGATGATCAGCGTGATGATTGCCCAGATGATGTTTTTGGTAAGGTTGGACATTGATAGTAGCGTACGTACGCGCGTGCGACGAGAAGTTAATTAATGTACTACAATTATATAAAGATTTTCGCCGATGGTCAAAAAGATGAAAATTAAAAATATATTAAACCCCGACCCGCTTCGCGGGCTTTTACAAAAAAGCGGTTATAAAGTAACATCGCCGCGCTTGGCCATCCTCGCGGTGTTCAAAAAGAGTCACGAACCGTTGAGTGCACAGCAGATCGTGGATCTGTTGCCGCGCGCCGCACGCGGGCATGGGAACTCAACCATCGACCAGACGACGGTCTATCGCACATTGAAATCGCTCAAAGAGAAAGGCCTCATCCGCCCGATTGATTTGCGACACAATCATGCGCACTATGAGCTAGTGGATGTCGCCGACCATCATCATATTATTTGCCTCCGGTGTGGTAGGATCGAGAAGGTGGAACACCAAAATGTGGAAACGATGGAGCGGACGATCCTGCAAAACGCAAAACATTTTGCGGAGATCAAACAGCACACGCTGGAATTCTATGGCGTATGCAAAACGTGCGCGAAAAAAGAGAAATAAATTTTGATATACTTCTTTTATGCATAAAAAAACAGAGCTCTATCTTCGTAATATCGTTTTTGGTATTTCGGATAGCCTCGTTTCCACCGTGGGTCTTCTCGCCGGCATTGACGTGGCCGGCACGCCGCGGCAGGCGATCATCCTGACGGGTATCGTCTACGCGTTCGTGGAGGCGTTCTCTATGGCGGTAGGGAGCTTTCTTTCGGAGCAGTCTGCAGAGGAATATGAGGCTAAGGGAGAAACCTCTGAAACGGGGCCGTTCACTGCGGGCGTCGTGATGTTCATCACATTTATCCTTGCGTCGTTCATCCCGATCGTTCCGTATGTCATCTTCGGATTAAATGTCGCATTGTGGTGCTCCATCGGGTTGTCGCTGCTCGTGCTTTTGATCGTGGGGATGGTGAGCGCGAGGGTCGTGAAGGTAAAGATGTGGCGCCACGCCCTGAAGATGGTGCTACTCGGCGGTGCAGCGATCGTCATCGGCGTCGTTGTGGGGAAGTTTGTAAAGGCGGGATAATGTCTCTCTGCGGCGAATAAAAAGTGGGTGCCTTGGCGGAGGATGTCGGAACCATTGCTTATGCGATAACGCGCCACTTCTTACTACTTCGTCGAGACTTGTTACTATGGTACAATAAAGGCAGTAAATATCTACCCGGGGTAAGCACCATAACATAATCCGGACGATTCAATCTTCTATAGAGCTAAAAGGTCGCAATCTTATTTTATTATCATGGATTCATATAACTCTCCAACCACGAAGCCGCTGTTTCGGGGGACGCAGATTGTTTGGTATATTTGTACATTGCTTGAAATAATCCTCGCATTTCGGTTCTTTCTGCGGCTTGCGGGAGCGAATGCAGGCGCCGGATTTACCAATTTCATTTATGCAATAAGCTGGCCGTTCGCACAACCCTTCATCGCGGTGTTCCAACCAACCGTTGTCGCGGGTAAGGTCTTTGAGTGGACCACCCTCCTCGCGATGATCGTCTACCTTCTCATCGCGTGGGGCATTGTGAGCTTATTCACGATGAGTAAGACAGTTTCCACTCCTGAGGCGGCAGCGAAGCTCGACGAAAAATAAATAAAATAATTATATATGTTAGTTGCTATCGCGGTTATTCTTCTTGTGCTGTGGTTATTGGGCATTGTTACCTCATACACGTTAGGAGGGTTCATCTATGTGCTGCTTGTCGTCGCGATCATTCTCTTTCTTATCAGAATCATTCGTGGTGAAAATCCACTAAAATAAATTTGGAAAATAATAAAATGAAAGGATATGTAGAGAACATTGAACAGTTGGCTGAAGAAAACGATAATTTTCGCAAGGTGCTTTACACGGCGCATTATAGCCAGCTTGTTCTAATGAGCTTGCTTCCGGGAGAGGAGATTGGCGAGGAAGTGCACGGGCTTGATCAGTTCCTGCGCATCGAAAAGGGGACGGGCGAAGCGGTGCTCGATGGAGTGCGGCACGCCATTAGCGACGGATTTGCAATCATCGTTCCTGCGGGGACGCGCCATAATATCATCAATATCTCATCTACGGAGACGATGAAGCTTTACACGGTCTATTCCCCGCCGGATCATGAGGAAAATATTATCTATAAAGCGAAAGCAGACGCGATCGCCGGTGATAAGCCGTTTGACGGCAAGACGACGGAGTAGGTTAGTAACAGCGATACCAATGATTAAAAAAATCAAAGGGAAATATGTAGTGCTCTCGGAGAAGACTGGGCGTTCATTTGGAAGTTATATCACAAAAGCTGAGGCTGAACATCGCCTTGGTCAGGTTGAAATGTTCAAACACATGAAAAACGGCGATGCTAATCACCCAGCCGGGAGGGGGAAGGTTGGGGGATAGGGAGTGGAATCGTGGAGGACGTTAGAATCAGGATCGAGAGGCAAGGAGGGGATATTTATATCCCGGAGATGGCGGCGTGAGGTAACTACATTCGATCCAAGTGTAATATTTTTACCTCTCTCGGTGTAGTATTCGGGGTGGTGTGGGTTAAGAAAGGTCGTGGAGAAAATATTAACCAAGAGCTATAAAGATATGATGGACGAAAATAATCATGAGGAGAAAGAAGGCTACATGCACCATATGCACGGTCCGATGAAAAAAGAATTTAAGTTAGCGATGCTAGAGAAGAAAGAAAAAATTCTCAAGGCAGAATTGGAATTCGTCGGCAAAATGAAGGAGATGATTGGGAAGATGCCGGAGGGAGAAAAATAGGGGGTATTATCAGTGTTGATTTAGAACACCCACGAACGGGTGTTCTATTTCTCGTTAGGGATATCCTCTCCGAGCTCCATAAAATCTATCTAAAAATCGCCGGGTGTCTTAGTCTAGAGGATGCCGTGGAGAGGCCACGTTATGATCTCCAAGATTTTGAGCAAGATTGGCCGGGCGATCCAATCTTTTTTTGTAAGTAATCGCGACTTGGATATATCATCCATGAATTGTTGTTTGAGGTCGGCGATAAAGAGCGGGTCGGAGCTTCTTAGATTTCCCTCGAAGTTAAGGAGCAGGCTGAGGTTATCAATATTCGCACTTCCCACGCTCCCCCACGCGTCATCCGCCACCCCAGTTTTTGCGTGTAGGATCGTCCTTTCTTCGTAGATATATATTCTGATTCCGGCGTTCATTGCGAGAAGAAAGTAAGATCCTGCGGCGATGCGTGCGGTTTGAACGTCTGACAGTCCCGGCACGAGAATTCTTACATCAACGCCCCGCCTAGCGGCTCGTATGAGGGAAGTGAATATGAGGATGCTTGGCACGAAGTACGGCGTGGTCAGGTAGATATATTTTTTTGCCTTGCGTATGGTCCTTCTAAGGTCGTGATAGATATAGCGACCTCGAAATTGCGGCGAATTGAGTAGGAATGAGAAACCGTTGCCTTCTTTGAATAGCGGCTTATACTGCGAGAATTTATAGCGGGAAGGCGTAGTCCACATCCGATCGAAGCTGGTCTGTATCTCGGAAACGACTGGACCTACTAGGCGCACATTTGTATCCCGCCAACTCTTCATGCGATCCTCTATCCCCACGCCGCCGATGTGTGCCACACTTCTGTCGATGAGCAGTATCTTCCGGTGGTCACGCAGAAACCAGGAGGAAATATTGCCGACGCGCCATGGTTGTATGCGGTTAAAAAAAACGATAGCAATCCCTTTCGCCGCAAGTGTGTCGCCCGCTTTAAAATTTAAAAGATCGGAACTGCCAACCGCGTCGCACATAACCCTGACCTTCACTCCTTCGGCGGCCTTTCTCTCCAGGATTTCAAAAAATCTCTTTCCTATTTCATCGTTTCCAAAGATGAATTGTTCAATATCTATGGATTCCCGTGCGGCATTGCAGTCCGCGCACATGACCTCCCATGCGTCCGCAGAGCGTATATAAAATTTCCAGGTTGTAGGGGACATAGAGATAAAGCGATGCGATGCGTATCACTATTCTATCACGTGGCGCTAGCTTCGCCGCAACTCTGGTTCCATTTCCCATCAGGGGTGTCCTCTGTAGACCCTATAAAACCTATCTAAAAATCGTTAGGCCAGAGATGCGATAATATTCTAAGGATTCTGACGAATAGAGAATATATGCTGCAACTGAAACAGAGGATGGAGACGATACGGGCTCTCACTGTGGGGCCTAAAAATGACGCCTAGCCAGAGAATGTCAGAACTTGTATAATAACGACTAGGGGTGCGAAGGGTGCAAAAAAGTAAAAATAATGGTAGTCTATTATTAACCTCCAAAATTTCTTTTGGGCGAGGAATTGAACCATAAAAGAGTCCAAATAAAACATGAATCCTATAGCCCAAGATTTTGTTTCGCAGGAAAAAAGGACGTTTCGTCTTAGTATCGGCCGTATACTCGCCTCATCTTTGACCGGTTTTATCGCTGGCGTGATTGTGGCGAGCATCTTATGGATCGTCGGAATTTGGTATCTTGGACAGTTCCAGAAACTTCAGCCGATTGCCAGCCCTACAGTCTGTACGTCTGTTCCTCACAAGTGATAATGTTCCTCGCGGTTTAATTATCGACACTATTTAAATCGCCGGATGGAATCGTGGAGAACGTTAGAACTAGAATTGAGAGACGGGGAAAGGAGATTTATGTCCCCGAATTGATATAGAGAAAATAGAACTCGCTACCGAGCAGAGGATTATCTCTTTGGGAAGTGGGTTGGTTGATGGCTTAACTCTTCTTGGGGCGCTCGAAGATGAATGGGGCATGAAGATCCCATAGGTCTGTCGGGCTGTATCGAGCCGGGAATAGAGATACCCGTAAACTAAGCTTTATTCGAACATCGTTACATGCCCTACTGCCCGCAGTTATAATAAGTCTCACTATGGGGTAGTAGCCCGCCAATATTTTAACGCCGGGGATCTTAATCCACGATGTCAGAACCTGTTTATCAACTATCTCAGCGCATAAACATTTTTCTGGCTCCCGCGCGCGTCAGTAATCCTTTCTCTACGAGGAGTGTTTCCAAGGGGATATCTTTTGCAAGCGACTCTTTGACGAGCGCCGTAACAGTATCGTAGCCAAAACGTGGAACCAGAAGAGTGGCCGGAGCGGTAGACTGGTTGAGAAGCTCGGTGCAGCGCTGCGTATTTGCGTTGATGGTGGCAATACATCGGACTGCGGCTTGAGCAATCACTTCGGCGGTCAGTGTGGCCGATGCCAGGATGCGGTCGGCAATAAGTGGCGTCATGATGCTGAGTTCGAGCTGCGCGGCTTGTGCCGCTTCGCGGATGACAAGATCGTTGCCAATGACGGAAAAATATAGTTGATTTAGTGATTCTAAGAGTATGGGGTTGATCTTGCCTGGCATGATCGAAGAGCCAGCCTGCAATGCAGCAACCTCTATCTCGCCGATGCCGCCATGCGGCCCGCTCGTGAGAAGGCGAAGATCATTCGCGATTTTCGAGAGGTCGAGAGTGAGTATCACGAACGCCGACGAAAGTCCGCACAGGTCGGCGGCGCTCATGGTCTGGGCCATCATATTGGCAGAAGGATGTAGCGGTAGACGCAGTGCGCGCCGTAAGTCGCGATAGAGCGCCGCCTTAAATCGTGGTGGGACGTTGATACCGTTTCCCACCGCGCTGCCTCCAAGATTTAATTCCAGGAGATGGGGAAGTGCTTCTTTTATCCGTTGGACGTCACGTGAGACAAGATCGGCATAGGCGGCGAACTCCGCGCCGAGTGTGACGGGGACTGCATCCTGCAGATGGGTCCGCCCAAGCTTTCTGATTGCTTTGAACTCCCGCGCTTTTATGCGTAGGGTTTTTGCCATCAACTCGCCGCTTTGCACTGCGCGCCGCGCCTCCCGCAATGCGGCGAGTTTGAGCGCCGAAGGCACGACATCGTTAGTCGACTGGGCAATATTCACATGATCGTTGGGATGAATCTTTCCCCGAGCAAGTTGTTGCGCCCGAACTGCCAGTACTTCGTTGACATTCATATGGAGCGAAGTGCCCGCGCCTCCCTGAAGCGATGGTGTTATAAACTGGTCGTCGAACTTTCCGACAAGAGCTTCATTGCACGCCCGTACGATCGCTTTGGAACGAGTGGGGTCAAGGATGTTCGCTTTCAGGGCAGCCCGTGCGGCCGAGCGTTTGATTTCCACAATGGCGTAGATCAGCTTTTTATTGACGGGCGGAACGGAAAACGGGAAATTTTTGAGGGCAGCCTCTGTTTCTTTGCGATAATAGGGAACCTGTCTATGTTTCATGCCTTTTATTATATCCCTTTCAGCTCTTTGCCGGATACCTTAGTCCACGATGTCAGAACCTGTTTAACGAATAGAATTGTCGCCAGATATGAGAATTATCCTTGACTCAGTCGCCCCGATAAAGGTATAAGTCTTATAGATCCACACATACGCGCTATTAATGCGCAGAAAGAGAGGAAAGATGCGTACTTTTGCTGATAACCTGCAGACGGCGATGCAGGAGAAGAAGAGTGTGCTTTGCGTCGGACTTGACCCGCAACTCAAGCTCATACCGCTCTACCTGATCGAAAGAATGGTGGCGCGATATGGGAGAACATGGGAAGCGTTGGCCGCGATCTATCGCGAGTTCAATTTCGACATCATCGATGCTGTCGCTCCCTACGCGGCAGCGGTCAAACCACAGGCCGCTTTCTATGAAGCGAGCCATCACATGTGGGAGGTGCTTGAGCAAACGATCGCCTACGCACATTCCATGGGACTCGTTGTCATCAAGGACGCCAAAAGGAAAGATGGAGGCGACACCGCGGAGGCATACGCCCAAGCTCACATCGGTGAAATACCGTTTTTTGACGGGAGCACGATCCGATCTCTGATCCGTACGGACGCAGTGACTATCGACGGCTATATCGCTGAAGCCTGTATCTCGCACTTTGTGAAAGAGATCAAGGCGTACGGCACAGGAGCTTTCGTCGTCGACAAGACATCCTTCATCCCAAACTCGGAGATCGAGAACTTAGTCACCAGCAAGGAGCTCACAGTATGGGAAGAGCTTGCCCACCGCGTGGCGAGGTGGGGAGAAGGGACCGAAGGCGAGAATGGCTATCGCAACCTCGGCGTCGTTATGGGGGCAACATATCCCGAAGACGCTCCGAAGATGCGGTCGATTTTGCCGAAGGCCATCATGCTCGTTCCTGGCTATGGAGCCCAGGGCGGTGCGGCGGACGGCGCAGTTGTGCCGTTCAATAATGACGGGTATGGCGCCGTGGTAAATTCTTCACGGGGGATCATCGCTGCATGGAAGGGATCGCTCAAGTGCGTCTCGAAGGATTTTAAAAGCGCGGCAGCACTTGCAGCACAGGAATCCCGCAACGATCTGAATGGAGCACTCAGACGCGCAGGGAAATACCCGTTCTGAAGAACTCTACCCGAAAGGCTAACAGAGAGGAGCGCGCGTATGAAAACAATTCAACCCATCAAGGGAGAGCCATGGCTCGAACTTCTGGCACGCTGCGGTGGTTACTATAAGTGTCCCAGGGATACTCACGGGGATCGCCTTGGGCCGCTGGTCGGTTATGCCGGGAAGTATGACGGAGAACATCAATGGGTCGGCGATATCTACGCAAACTTTGCGAAAGCAGAGCGACACAGTCCGGTCTTGCGCCATATCGCCGACCAAATTCTTTTTCAACTCACCCGCGTTGCCGGTGACTCCCTCTTTTCGAGCGCCGGATTCTGCGGCGCCCCAGAAGGAGGAAAGGCTCTCGCGGTAAAACTCGCAGATTACTGCGCCGAAGGGAAACAATATATCTTTCCTGAAAAGCGCGTGAAAAAGGCAAAGACCGAGACGTCGCGTGAGGTTTCGGAACTGGTCTTCGATCGGCACGAACCGTACCCGGGCGAACAGTGGTGGATCGTTGAGGATGTATGTAATAACTTCAGCACCACCGCAACCCTTGTTTCCCTCATTGAACAGTTTGGCGCTTCCGTGGCGGGAGTTGTCTGCTTTCTTAATCGGTCCGTTGACGTAGATAACGAATACGTCGTTCGACCCGGGCTCGTTCTTCCGGTGTTATCGCTCGTACGAGCGAGGATCATGGAATATCGACAGGATGACCCTGCTGTTCTGGAGGACATCCAGAACGGAAACGTGGTCTGGAAGCCAAAGAATGAGTGGCCTCGGCTTGAGGAGGCGATGAAGGAGCGTGCCACCTAGCTAGACAGTCACCCGGTGTTTCGCTGGGGCCTAAGGAAAGAAATTTCTAAGGGCTCCATTTTTTATCATTTGCCTGAAGCAGGAATAAATAAAACTGCAGGGGCTTTAAGAAGAGTAACCCATCCCACTGCAGGTTCTATTTCCCGCCAAGGGTATCCTCCACAAGCCCCATAAAACCTATCTAAACATCGCCGGATCAGAGATACGACAATATTCTAAAGATCCTAAGGAATAGGGAGTATATGCTACAGCTGAAACAGAGGGTGGAGACGATACGGACGCTTACTACTGCCCGTTCCACAAGTGGAACTTTTTGAATAGGCCTAGCAAATTTGCTATTCCAGATTTGATACTCGAATCTAGGTCTCTACGAATAACGGACAGGGCGACGGGGTTATCACCATGGGACGAAGTTTGGAACGCCAATTGCCTTAAAACCCATCTAGCTATACCGTGAGAAAAGGTTGTAAAGATTTTTAAACCTTTTCTCACATCTCAGCTTTCTATTTTTCTATCTTTTTTCTCCAATTCTAAACACACCGAGTTGATGCAATATCGTTTGCCGCCCTTGTCGGCCGGACCATCGTCGAAAACGTGCCCAAGATGAGCGCCGCAGGTCTTACAGATGACCTCTGTGCGATGCATACTAAAGCTGTCATCGGAGCGCAGTTCGACGTTCGCCAAATTTGCAGGTTCGGTGAAGCTCGGCCAGCCGGTGTCGGAATCAAACTTGGTGTTGGATGAGAAGAGCTCCGCGCCGCACACGGCGCACTTAAACATTCCCTTCTCGTGATTGTTCACATACTTACCGGTGAACGCTGGTTCGGTGCCGCCCCCACACGCGATATGATAGAGCTCCGGCGATTCTTTTTTAAGTTGTTCGTCATTTTTCATGATTTTTAAGTGGTTCTTTTGATTTTTCTTTTAATAGACTCGCAAACTGTTTTTGCAATTTTTCGACTTTCGGCTCGATGATGACCTGGCAATATCCCACCTCGGGATGATTCTTAAAATATTGCCGGTGATAATCTTCCGCATCATAGAACTCGCCGAGCGGGACAATCTCGGTGACGATTGGATGACCACCGGGGTCGGATGCCGTCAACGCAGCAATAAATTTTTCCGCCGCTGCCTTTTGCTCCGCCGTTGCAAAGAAAATCGCCGAACGGTACTGCGTGCCGACGTCGTTTCCCTGTCGATTCAACGTAGTAGGATCGTGCGTGGCGAAAAATACCATTAAAAGATCATAAAATGATATTTGTGACGGGTCATATACTACACGCGTGGCTTCCGCATGGCCGGTCGTGCCAGTACAGACCGCGTCGTATGTCGGATGCGGCATCGTGCCGCCGGTGTAACCCGGCGTCACCGAGATCACGCCGCGTAGTTCCTCGAACACCGCCTCCGTGCACCAGAAGCATCCTCCGCCGAACACCGCTGCCTCATTTTTATTTTCCATAACATGATGATTTTTTAATGTTTATCCAAAGGTAAACGTATATGCCTGCAATCCTGGCGACTCGATGATCAGCTCGAGGATATGCTCGCCACCGCCATCGGCATTCTTAACGAGATTATAAAGCCGGTTGCCCGAGATGACGATTTGTCCGTTGTGAACGTCGCTCCCCGCGTCCGCGACGCTGATCGGCTGGCCATCCTGCATGACGTCCACCGTCGTGCCCGTTACCGCGCCGGCGGCAACCATATAGACATTCCCCGCATCATACTCGTACGTGATCGTGGCACCGGCGTTCACATTCGTGGCATATTGGTCCTCGAAGTCCCACGTGCCGCCAAGATTGAGTTGATTGAGTTGAACTGTGCTCGCCGCCGGTGTGGTGAGTGATTGATCACCGTTTGTAAGCGATGTTCCGTTGGCGAGAAGGGCATTCCGTTCGGCGCCAAAATATGTTTCGGGGCTCTGGATCTCGTTCAAGTTCGAGGGAGTAATGTTGACAGTCGAGGTTGGAATCGCCACCGTGTTTTCGCCGAGTATCTGCGCGCGCCGTGTCAGCAATTTTTGGATTTCCGCCTCCGTCTCGTCATAATTTCCCTCGCCCACCTGGTCGTGCACAATATATCCTGCCATGTCGATCAGATATTCGTGCGGCCAATAAAGATTATTGTACGCGTTCCACGTGCCATAGTTGCTGTCCAGGATCACCGGATAATGGATGCCATATTCCGCGACGGCGTTCTGTACATTTGTGATGTTCTTTTCAAAATCGAACTCCGGCGTGTGGATGCCGACGATCTCAAGTCCCGAGCTCGCATATTTTTGATACCACGCGTTGAGATATGGGATCGTGCGCACGCAATTGATGCAACTGTACGTCCAAAAATCCAACATGATCACTTTTCTGCCAATAATACTGGAAAGGGTGAATCCCGGCGCGACATTGATAAATCCGGTCGGGTCGGCGAATTCGATGGCTGGCGAATCGCCGGCCGCTTTGTCCGCGGCGGCAAGTTGCTCGATGGATACTTTTTCACCGGAGCTCCACGTGATCGCTGGTGCGACATTTGTCGTGTCGATCGCACCTGCGTTCGTACCCGTCGCGGCAAATGCGCTACTCGCACTCGTGGCATTCGCCAGTAACGAATTCACATCAATTACCTGCCCGCCCTGCCCAGGTGCAACCGTATGCGCCTTCATACTTTCCAGATACCAAATACCGCTGATTATAGCGATAATAAGAAGAACAAATATTATTTTTTTATTGGTGCTCATATTGTTAGGTTTTATATTTTAAATTTCAAAAGGAGATTATTTACAAAGCCGAAGTTGGCGATCAACGGAAGATCCTGCGCGAAGACCAACACGCCAAGCACGACCAAGATGGCACCGAATATCGGATTAACATATTTCAACTTCGCCGCAAATTTATTAATGATGTTTGCGCTCTGCGCAACAAAAAGTCCCACAACGAGAAATGGGACACCGAGTCCGACGGCATATGAAAGCAAAAGCCAAAACGCCTCTCCCGGTGCGGATGCGGCGATGCCGAGAATACCGCCAAGCACCGGTCCCACGCATGGCGTCCATCCCGCCGCAAACGCGAAACCGAACAGCAACGACGTCAGATACCGGGATTTGAGCTTCACCGCGAAATTGAACTTATGGTCGCTTTCAAAAAAACGGACCCGGAAAAAACCCATCAGATAGAGACCGAAAAATATCACGATCGTTCCGCCGATCCACGCGAGCCACGATTGCACCGCGTATG
The DNA here is from genome assembly GCA_963747905.1 of uncultured bacterium. GTDB lineage: Bacteria > Patescibacteriota > Minisyncoccia > UBA6257 > 2-01-FULL-56-20 > JAKAGE01. The sequence continues at coordinate 13,424 of CAVVHF010000010.1, forward strand.
CCACATGCGCTAGCGCGCCGTTTAACAGCACGCCGAGCAGTGCGAATACAATCGAAAAACCAAGCACAAAAAAGAAACTGTTCAAGAAGATGCTCATCCGCGATGGTTTCGCGGCGGCATTCGATGAGGACTCCCCCGCGAGGTACGCGAGAAATCCAGGAATAATAGGGAGAATACACGGCGAAAGGAATGAGACGATGCCGGCAAAGAATGCGACGAGAATGGGAATAGTAGCCATATTATTTTTATAATTTATTCTTTCCGTAAATCAATCCTGCAATCTTTGTCAACACCATGACGGCGAGCGTAAGAATAAGCCACGGATCGAGCGCGTGCCGAAGTTCACCTATCACAATACCCAGGAGCAACAGCGCCGAGCCGACAAGATATGCGAGACGATCGGCAAATAAACGATGGAATTGCTCTCGTTCATCCCCGTGATTCTCCCGCCATAGAAACGTGACGAATGTGATATAGAGCACCACTGCACCGATAAGGAGCCCCATCACGAGATACCCGGGCATGAACATGTTCCACGGATTAAAAATGATATAAAGCAACGCGAGTAATCCCAACCCCACCGATAGTTCCGATTTTGCCATATGATTATGATAGATAAAAAAGTTCTTCAATCGACTTTTTGAAGAATCTTGCCAGTTTGAGCGCAAGTAAAACTGACGGGACATAATTTCCTTTTTCGATGGCAATGATGGTCTGGCGACTCACACCGATCTTTTCCGAAAGTTTTTCCTGAGTGATATCCGATGCCATCCGTATTTCGTAAATTTTATTTTGCACCGCATCCTTCATGCGATGAATCATAGCGCGTGGGGAACGAATGTCAAGTGTACTTTACATTTCCTTTTGGGCAAGATTAATGGGATGAATTTCAGGAAGTGCATGGGAATCTCGCACTGGCCTTGCGGTAGCTGTCTATAATAAGCCCACACATGGGGTAGAAACTCACTAATCTTCTAACGTCGGGTGCCTTACGGGAATTGAACCCGTATTGCCGCTGCCACAGAGCGGAGCTTTACCATTAAGCTAAAGGCACCATCAAACCGCACACTTAATGTACATTGGTTTGGCTGTTTTTTCAACATTTTGGGAGTTGGGAGTATGATTATTGCATGGTCTGATATCTACGATAATTTTCCGGTTCACTATATTAATCAGCTAATTTTATTTGAATCAATATCCCAATGGACTATTCCGCAATACAAAAAGAAGACTCGCAGATTTACGAGATCATTAAAAGAGAAGAGGCGCGGCAAAAGGAAGGCATCGAGCTGATCGCGAGCGAAAACTACGTTTCGTCCGCGGTGCTGACGGCGATGGGTTCCATCCTCACCAACAAATACAGCGAAGGATATCCGGGCAAGCGCTACTACGGCGGCAATGAAATTATTGACCAAGCGGAGAGTTTGGCGATCGATCGCGCGAAGGAGCTCTTCGGCGCGGAGCATGTGAACGTTCAGCCGCTTTCAGGATCGCCGGCAAACCTTGCGGTGTATATGGCACTCTTGCAGCCGGGGGACAAAGTACTTGGATTCTCGCTCGACCAG
>CAVVHF010000011.1:0-48708 GCA_963747905.1 uncultured bacterium
CCACCGCCGGGTGTGGCCGGGCCCGGCCCGGGCCACGCTGAGGAAGCGGGCGTGCCGGACCTCGCCGTCGGGGCGCAGGATCCTCAACGCCCGCGCCTACCGGGGCCGGGGCCGCGCCCGGCCCCGTCGGCCAGGGCCACCATCGCGGGCAGGTCGTCGGGGTGCACGGCGCCCATCCAGCCGCGGCCTGCGAGCGACCCGGCGTCCTCGCCACGAATCTCCGCCACCCAGGGTGTGACGTAGGTTATCCGGGTCGGGCACGCCCTCCATGATGCCGATCGGGGCCTGGTCGGCCAGGAGGCGGAAGCGCTCCTCGCTCGGCTGCAGCGCGGCGGCGTCACGGAGCCGGCCGACACCGTAGCCGAGGTCGTCGCCGCTGGCAGAGCAGCTCGAGCGCAGCCGGGCCGAACGCGCCGCGCTCGGCGGCGTAGATGACCAGCGCCCCCAGCGTGGCGCCGCCGGCCTTGAGCGGCAGGGCGCACACGCTGCGGAACCCGTGGCGCTCGGCCCGCTCCAACCACGGCCTGAACTTCTTCGACAGGTGCGTGTCCTTCAGGACCTGCACGGTGCCCGTCCGGATGCAGGTACCGGTCGGGAGCTGCCCGGCCGGCTCGTCAAGGCCCCAGTTGAGGTTGAGGCCCGCGAGGTACCCCGTGCGCCCCGCCGAGGCGGCCTCGCGCACCGTGCGGTGCTCGTCGTGCTCCGCGTAGCCGACCCAGGCCAGCGGGTAGCCGCCCGCTCCCACGATGGTCGCGCAGGTCTCGGCCAGCAGCGCGGTCTCGTCCCCGGCCCGCACCAGGACCTGGTTGCACTGCCCGAGCGTGGCCAGCGCCCGGGACAGGTTGGCGCGCTCGGTGGTGTCGCGGGCGGCCAGGACGATGCCGCCGATGCCCGGGTGGTCCAGGCAGTCGGTGGCTACGACCTCCAGGACCCGCCACTCCTTCTGCCCGGTGCGGAACCGGTAGGGCGAGGGCTGCTGGGCCTCGCCGGCCGCGCGGGTCCGAAGAAGGCGGCCTTGGCCCTCTGGCGGTCGAGGGGGTGGACCAGGTTGACCACGCTGAGGCCGGGCCGCTCCGCGGCGCAGAAGCCCAGTGCCCGCTCGGCTGCGGGGTTGGCGTAGAGCAGGCGGCCGGACCGGTCGGTCACGACGAGCATGTCGGCGTTGCGCTCCGCCAGGGCGCGGAACCAGGCTCCCGAGAGATCGAGAAACTAAATCCGCGAATAAATGTTTATCAGCAAGCCGCGCCGTTACTTGTTCCGCTTATCAGAGGACGATGGGATCAAGTGGTCTCAGCCAATCCTTAGGGAGTATTTGAAACCGCTGTTGCGAGAAAAGGTGGACGTCATTGTCCTCGGTTGTACGCATTATCCTATTTTAAAACGTGAGATACGGAAAATATCAGGAATGAAAGTAATTTCCCAAGATGAACTTATTCCTCAGAAATTAAAATTATATCTAAAGCGGCACCCAGAGATAGATAAACGATTGAGCAAAAAAAGAGAAGTTAAACTACTCGCTACCGACATTACAAAATCTTTACAAAGCCAATCGCAAAAATGGTTTGGAAAAAAAACTTTGCTTATAAAAGTTGTGCTTAATTAGGCTTGGCGGAGAGGAGGAATTCGAACAACTTTGTGAGTTGATGTTCTATCACCATCCACTTATGGTGGCAACGGAATGAGATACCGGGCGAACAAAAACGGCTTCGACTAAATCTATTTTATTAAAAAATCTCTCCACCATATGGCCCTTGAAAATCTGCGGGCTAGGGAATGACGTTAGAACCTTTTTTGAAGAAAACAGCAGTAAATTCAGTATTCCGGATTTAATAGTCGAGAAATATTGAGAATAAAAATAAAAAAAGTGGCACAATCCAAATGCGGACGGTGCCATAGTGCGATCAGGGTTGTTTTTCAGGATCGAGATTGATACGATATTTCTTCAGCCACGCTCCATCGTCGACGGTGAAAGCCTCTGGGACAACGTCGCCATCTTTAACTAGCGGAACTGGCTCACAAAGCGGCGAGCCAATTTTGGAGACGCCTATCATAACGGCGAGCATCAGAGCCGGGTTATAGCCGGCCGCCCTGAATTTCTCAACGATATGACTGAGCTCGGAGTTTGTCGCGACTGCCTCATGGAGGGAGTTCCCGAATTCTTCCACGAGCGGTCTGATGATGGCGAAATCTTCTTCGGTCATATCAGTTGTTTTATCCACGTCGGGTTGATCGGTTGTCGGGTTGATCGGAATTTCAGAAACGGGGAGTATTGTTTCAAACTCATTCCAGCAGGTTGTGCATGTCAGTCGGATGAGCTTGCCGAGTCGTTCTTCGTTTTTGACTGCGATTCTCAGTTTCTTACCGCAGTCCGGGCATGGTATAGAGCGGTACTTAGTCTGCATGATTTCCCCTCAAGGACCTGATGCTGAGGGTACCATACCATTTGACAATTAATCCGTCAATCGGATAGAATGTGGGCAATCGCGACTCTAAGCAGTCGCGGGAGAAAGGAAAAGAGCACTATGTTGTTGACATGCACGTTGCTTGTAGGAGCATATCTCCTCATCTGGGCACTGACCTTAGTGGCCAGGATGTGCTTTAGCTGGATGGCCTGGAAATATTACCTTCAGGGAGCGCTCAGCACTTTACTCGCCTATGGTCTTCTTGCTATGGCGATAACGACGACTGAGTCAGATGTCGACCTGTTTGACGCGATGGGCCGCATGTTCGCGCCGATATTCGCTCTTGCCTTGCTCGTCCTCAGCTATAACCGGATGAGGAAGGCCCACCGAATCATCGTGTGAGTTTGATGTCACGCCTCGCAACAGAAAGCCTTGCGCTTACACTGTGGCGGGGCTTTTTCTTTTTTTACCCTACGCTGCTACTCACTATTGTTTTGAAGATATATTGAGCGAAGCGCATGGGTAAGTTCTAACATTATCCATTTATGGTGCCAGGGGAACGGGATGCCGATCGAACAAAAACGGCTTCGATTAAATCTGCCTTTTCAATAAAATCTCTCCACCGCATAGCCCTTGAAAATGAGCGGGTAAGGGGAGTCGAACCCCTGACTTCACCTTGGAAGGGTGACGTAATACCGTTATACCATACCCGCGTTGCGCCGCCGCATGCGGCGCGCATGGCGATGTCGTGATTCAATTTACCATTCCTTCTTGCTTTTTTCAATGATTTTTGCTAAAAATAGGTAATCCAATATGTCCACATTCTCCCGTCGCACCAAGATCATTGCGGCTTTTATTATCATCGTCGCTGTGGGATACGGTCTTGTCTTGTTCTGGCAATCGCAAAACGGGGTGCCGGCAAACTTTACTGTAGCGCGGACTCAAGGGGCCATTATCGCGCAGACAATTGTCAATGATTCTAACCAGTCAACGGATGAACTGAACGCGATCAATAAGTACGATCAGGAGGGCGACTATACTGACGCGCTTGCTTCAACGACAGCGCTTATTAACCAGAGCACGGGGTTGCGCACCGAAGCGGTACAGCTCGCCGCGCAGGTACAGAAAATGTCGACGGGAGAATGTGGACATATTGGATTACCTATTTTTAGCAAAAATCATTGAAAAAAGCAAGAAGGAGTGGTAAATTGAATGACGCAGATCAATGCGCTCCATGTGGCAGCGCAACGCGGGTATGGTATAACGGTATTACGTCACCCTTCCAAGGTGAAGTCAGGGGTTCGACTCCCCTTACCCGCTCATTTTCAAGGGCTATGCGGTGGAGAGATTTTATTGAAAAGGCAGATTTAATCGAAGCCGTTTTTGTTCGATCGGCATCCCGTTCCCCTGGCACCATAAATGGATAATGTTAGAACTTACCCATGCGCTTCGCTCAATATATCTTCAAAACAATAGTGAGTAGCAGCGTAGGGTAAAAAAAGAAAAAGCCCCGCCACAGTGTAAGCGCAAGGCTTTCTGTTGCGAGGCGTGACATCAAACTCACACGATGATTCGGTGGGCCTTCCTCATCCGGTTATAGCTGAGGACGAGCAAGGCAAGAGCGAATATCGGCGCGAACATGCGGCCCATCGCGTCAAACAGGTCGACATCTGACTCAGTCGTCGTTATCGCCATAGCAAGAAGACCATAGGCGAGTAAAGTGCTGAGCGCTCCCTGAAGGTAATATTTCCAGGCCATCCAGCTAAAGCACATCCTGGCCACTAAGGTCAGTGCCCAGATGAGGAGATATGCTCCTACAAGCAACGTGCATGTCAACAACATAGTGCTCTTTTCCTTTCTCCCGCGACTGCTTAGAGTCGCGATTGCCCACATTCTATCCGATTGACGGATTAATTGTCAAATGGTATGGTACCCTCAGCATCAGGTCCTTGAGGGGAAATCATGCAGACTAAGTACCGCTCTATACCATGCCCGGACTGCGGTAAGAAACTGAGAATCGCAGTCAAAAACGAAGAACGACTCGGCAAGCTCATCCGACTGACATGCACAACCTGCTGGAATGAGTTTGAAACAATACTCCCCGTTTCTGAAATTCCGATCAACCCGACAACCGATCAACCCGACGTGGATAAAACAACTGATATGACCGAAGAAGATTTCGCCATCATCAGACCGCTCGTGGAAGAATTCGGGAACTCCCTCCATGAGGCAGTCGCGACAAACTCCGAGCTCAGTCATATCGTTGAGAAATTCAGGGCGGCCGGCTATAACCCGGCTCTGATGCTCGCCGTTATGATAGGCGTCTCCAAAATTGGCTCGCCGCTTTGTGAGCCAGTTCCGCTAGTTAAAGATGGCGACGTTGTCCCAGAGGCTTTCACCGTCGACGATGGAGCGTGGCTGAAGAAATATCGTATCAATCTCGATCCTGAAAAACAACCCTGATCGCACTATGGCACCGTCCGCATTTGGATTGTGCCACTTTTTTTATTTTTATTCTCAATATTTCTCGACTATTAAATCCGGAATACTGAATTTACTGCTGTTTTCTTCAAAAAAGGTTCTAACGTCATTCCCTAGCCCGCAGATTTTCAAGGGCCATATGGTGGAGAGATTTTTTAATAAAATAGATTTAGTCGAAGCCGTTTTTGTTCGCCCGGTATCTCATTCCGTTGCCACCATAAGTGGATGGTGATAGAACATCAACTCACAAAGTTGTTCGAATTCCTCCCTCTCCGCCAAGCCTAATTAAGCACAACTTTTATAAGCAAAGTTTTTTTTCCAAACCATTTTTGCGATTGGCTTTGTAAAGATTTTGTAATGTCGGTAGCGAGTAGTTTAACTTCTCTTTTTTTGCTCAATCGTTTATCTATCTCTGGGTGCCGCTTTAGATATAATTTTAATTTCTGAGGAATAAGTTCATCTTGGGAAATTACTTTCATTCCTGATATTTTCCGTATCTCACGTTTTAAAATAGGATAATGCGTACAACCGAGGACAATGACGTCCACCTTTTCTCGCAACAGCGGTTTCAAATACTCCCTAAGGATTGGCTGAGACCACTTGATCCCATCGTCCTCGATAAGCGGAACAAGTAGCGGCGCGGCTTGCTGATAAACATTTATTCGCGGATTTAGTTTCTCGATCTCTCGGACATACGCACCCGAATTTACGGTTCCTCGCGTAGCAAGAACTCCAACCCTCTTTATACCCCCGTCTTTTACTACTTCCTCCGCAGTAGGAATAATAACTCCCAGCACTCTCCGTTTTGGATAATGAGAAGGAAGATACTTTTGCTGAATTTTTTGTAATGCTTCAGCGGAAGCCGTATTACACGCAACGATGATAAGTTCGCAGTCCTGCTTAAAGAGATAAGCGACGGCTTGTTTAAGAAATTCATAAACAACGCTCGCCGATCGATTTCCATAGGGAACCCGCTTGGTGTCACCAAGATAGACATAATCGTATTCTGGCAATCCTTTCACGAGAGATTTTAAAATAACCAAGCCTCCCAATCCAGAATCAAAGACGCCGATTTTCATAGGTTTATGATAGGAGAATTCATGTTTTTTGGGAAATTAGTCTTAATTTTGTTCAAACTTCGTCCCATAATGCATGTGCCGATAAACATTTCTATCGGCACATGCTATAAAACCCGCAGAAGGGAAACCCTATGAGTTGTGAAATGCCTAATGGCATCTGCGAATGGATAAATCTGGTAGATAAATATCCCCTTCCTACATCTCGATCACCGTTCTAATTCTATCCACAATTCGGAGCAAACAAAGAAAAAACGCGTAGCGATCATTGCTGATCCTCTACGCGCTCTGTTACTTTTTGCGCCCTTCGCCAAGGTGAAAATGCTTGTCGATATCCACTTCCAACCAGTCGCCGGGGATTCTTTCGCGGAACCATTCGCTTTGCGTAGGATTCTCGATTAGCGTGATGACAAGCCAGAACGCAATTATCACGAGCGAGATAGAAAAGACCGATACCGCCCCCGTCACGGCATGCTTGTAAGCGACTAAGCTCATCATACTAATAAGGGGGACCGACACGATACCGATTAGGACGTGGATCGCGATCAGCATTCGTTCGTCTCGATACAAGAGGAATGTTTCCTTGTCTTGCTTGAGAACGGAAACGACAACCTTCTGGTACCGTTCCAAGATCGTGCTCAATATCCATGAAACGAGGATGCTGTAGGCGACGCCAAGGATAGTGATGGTCGCCCCAATCAGAATGTCCTTATCGTCATCGGGGAAATGATACCCTCGGACCCATAGCTGGTACCAAACGCATGTGATCGCCGCGGCGAATGTGAATGTTTTAGCCAATAATGCAGTATGCCGTTTGACAGACCGCCACTTCCTTCTCGGGTCGTCCTTTTTTAATAGCAACATGCTGTCACCGAACCTTTCTGCCCGTATTCTACCGAAGTGTTGCACTTACTTGTTGAACCTATCGATGTGCGCAGATGCGGGAGGTATTACAATTATGGATTTTGTCGGTTTGTCGCTGGATGTTGCATTGCGCGCAATCCCTCTTCCCTCACAATTACAATACCGCCGTTCCGGACTCCACTATTTCAACGGGCAGGGACTGCCACTTCTTGAAGCCTCCGGAAGCCTGCCAATTCCTCCTGACGAGTTGAGGAACTGGACACGGGATGAAATGGAACGCAAGGGTCGCCGCCGTGAGGCTCTCTCCAGATAAAAGGGAACTGATGGAACCTTGGAGCGAGGGCCGCCTCATTTGAAATGGAGGCGGTTTTTTTATCCTCAACATTTCTTGTCCATTAAATCTGGGATCGCGAATTTGTGGGCGCTTTCTCCGAAATAGATTCTAACGTCATTGACGATGGCGCTCGCTCGCAGAAAGCGATAAAAAAAGCGGGGCATTTCTGCTCCGCGGCACCATTTGATTCCTACGCCTTCATTACCCTCTTTGCGTTTGCTCTTGCCCGGATATGGAAGGCTCGTTCTGGCGGCTTCTTCCCCGCCTTCTTTGCTTTATCGCGCCTCTCCTTAAGGTCTTTGGCAAATTCTCGATCTTCCGCTTCAGCAATTTTCTTCGCCCTCGGCGGGAGAACACAATGCCAATTCTGAAAGAATGGTTCCGGGGCCTTTTCGCCTTCAGGAATCGGATGGGTCTTACTGAAACAGCCCCAATAGTTTCCGCCGTCTTTTTTCTCGCGAATATCCATCTTTGCGCCGCATTTTTCACATACGGGCCGATGGGATATCTTGTAGGCGGCAATCCATGCGCGATTGCAAACGTTACGAACGAACCCTTTGGTTCTATTCACATAGCGCGCAAAGTATCTCGGCTCGTCCGGTTGATCCTTTATAACCTCGAGGATCAGTATCCGAGCGGCATCCTCGTTGGGCGGACGGCTCACTACTGTTCTAAGATGGAACGGCAATTCATCGGGGGAGCAATGATCCATTTGCCATCGACACCTGCGGATCTCGCGCGAAAGGCATGACGTCCAGACCACAACAATGTATTTCCCATACACATAGAAAAAACAGGTTTCTCCCCCGCGCGGTGAATACCTCAACGCGGTAGGGTCGCATTTTCTCATTCGAACCAAAAATCTTAACCTTTGGCCCTCTGTCGCTTCTCGGAATCCCTTTGCCTCAAGATTAAACTGTAGGCTTAGGTATCCTTTAAATGTGACTGGAACCGCTATCGGCATCGTCCTCACCTCCTCAAACAACTGCGTATGTTATACAAAAATCGCCGAGAAAAAGCAATGCCTATCGCCGACATCGCAGGTACATATAAAAGACAAGGGCTACACATTGAAGTGTAGCCCGGGAACAGTCGTGGCACGTATATAAAGATATAGGTGCGAAACTTTTGGCTAGTAAGCCAGATAGCGATCGCTTTTGAGCGATTTATATAATAATTATTTAATTTACAAACCGCTATCTGATATAACTATACCAAAATCCCTCCCCACCGCCAACCACCCCTGTGGATAACTAGAGAATAACTTTAAAAAAGCGCTTTTTACCTACCTTTATAATCTCCCCGCCCCTCAGCACCAGCGGCGGCTGTGGGTCGCGGCAAGGACGGTTATCCACATCAAATCCCCCTTGCTCAATGAGGCGGCGCGCTTCGCTCCTGCTCTTAAAAACGCCAGAAGCGATGATTAGATCCACCGGCAAGATGGTACCATTACCTATCTTGAGCGTAGGCACTACGTCCGGCACTTCGCGCCGCGAGAACGTTTTAGTAAAGTTTTCTGCCGCCGCACGCGCCGCTTTCTCTCCGTGATAGCGCTTAACCACCTCGAACGCCAAAATTTCCTTCACTTTTTTTGGGTTATCGCCACCTTTAATGCCGTCAACATATTTTTTAATCTCACGGTCGGAAACGCCGGTGGCAAGATGGAAATAATTCGGGATCTGGTCATCACGCACAGACATCACTTTGCCGAATTGGTCGTCTGCCCCATCTATAATATTAATCACATTGCCCCAGCTGGTGGACATCTTGCGCCCGTCGGTGCCAAGCAACATTTTATTTATTAAAACATCCTGCGGCTTTTGTTTATAGCGCTCCTGGATCTTTCGTCCGGCGAGAAGGTTGAAGAGTTGGTCATTGCCGCCAAGCTCAACATCCGCTTTTATCGCTACTGAATCGTATCCCTGCATCAATGGATACAAAAATTCCCGCACGCTGATCTCCTTATGCGCGTCCCATCGGTCCTTGAAGTTGCGCCGCTCCACCATCTGCTGAACAGTGAACGCCTCCGCGAGCTCGGAAATTTCCTGAAAGTTGAGCGCGGCAAGCCATTCGCTGTTATAGTGAACCTCCGTTTTTTTGAGGTCAATAATCCTGCCGATCTGCGGAAGATAATTCTTGAGATTCTTTTTAACCTGTGCAGCGGTAAGGAATGGGCGTTTTTCCAGCTTATCCGACGGATCGCCCACCTGCGCAGTAAAATCACCGATGATAAGCACGATCTTATGCCCCAAATCCTGAAATTCTTTAAGTTTCCAAAATACCACCGCGCGGCCGATGTGGATTTTGTCTCCCGTCGGATCAGTGCCGAACTTTACCCGCAGTTTCTTACCCGAAAGCAGGGCAGCACGCAAATGCCCCTCATTGATTACCTCTTCCACGTTACGAGAGAGCAACGCTTCAATCTTTTCTTTATCTATTGTTTTAGAAACCGCCATGTACCCTCATTCTATCACAAAAAAGATGATATGATAATAACAGCAGAAAGCCGCCGGATGGCGCAGGAGGAAACACCATGGCGACGCAATCGCAGCTGGAACAACCTCTTGTTGAAAGAAGCATAGAGCAGATACCCATATGGATGCCCGAACGAATGGACCCGGGAACCGTCTTTCTTCTTGAAAACCAAACCAGGCTCGGCGACGAACAAAATCCATTTGTGGCAGTGATGTCCTGCCCAAGATGCGGAACTCTCGGCCTTGTCACGCGACACCAATTGTACGCCGGAGAATTTATGATCTGCGGCGGAGATGTTTGCTCCGCAGAGTGGAATATTAATGGAGAGACATTCACCGCCCGTAAACCTCAGTAATTTCCTGCCCGTTTCAAATCAAAAACCCGGCGTTTTCGTACGCCGGGCCTTTTTTATTTTCATAGCTATTTCTTCGCCGTATGAAAATCTTTTTACGACTTCTTGATGATCTCGTCCACCACGCCGTATGCTTTCGCCTCTTCCGCGGAAAGCCAGAAGTCTCGTTCGGTATCCTTTTCCACTTTCGCCAGACTCTGTCCCGTATGTTTGGCCAAGATCTGATTCAATCGCGCTTTTGTTTTTAATATCTGTCGCGCGGAGATCTCGATCTCCGTTGCCTGGCCGCCGATGGAATCCACCGCCACCTGGTGCAAAAGAATTTCCGAATTCGGCAGCGTGAAGCGCTTGCCCTTCTTGCCGGCGGCGAGGAGAAAGGCGCCCATAGACGCCGCGATACCCACGCACATCGTCGCCACATCCGGCTTTACGTACTGCATAGCGTCGTAGATCGCCATGCCTGCCGTGACCGAGCCGCCGGGACTATTGATATAGAGCTGAATATCTTTCTTGGCATCCTCATGCTCTAAAAACAATAGTTGCGCGATCACTGTGTTCGCGACCGCGTCACCCACCGGACCGCCCAAAAAGATGATGCGCTCCTTAAGAAGACGCGAATAGATATCGTACGCCCGTTCGCCATTGCTTGTCTTTTCGATGACGGTCGGGATCAGATATTGCGAATACTCATCCTCACCGTGTAATGATCTTTTCATATTTTAGTGGATAAACTTTACGATAAGCAACGCGATGATGTTCACCACTTTGATCAATGGGTTGATCGCCGGGCCGGTCGTATCCTTGTACGGATCACCAACCGTGTCGCCCGTGACCGCCGCCTTATGCGCTTCCGAACCCTTGCCGCCGAAGTTGCCGTCCTCTATGTATTTCTTCGCGTTGTCCCACGCCGCGCCGCCCGCGGTCATGGAAAGCGCCATGAAGAGTCCGCCGACGATCGTACCGATCAAGAGTCCTCCAAGAGCAGCAGCGCCAAGACCAAACCCGACGACGAGCACGGCAACGATCGGTACCAGCGCCGGGACGATCATCTCTTTTATCGCCGCTTTCGTAACGATATCAACCGCTTTGCCATACTCCGGCTTTGCGGTGCCTTCCATTAAGCCCTTGATCTCGCGGAACTGGCGGCGGATTTCATCCACCACCGCGCCCGCTGCGCGCCCTACCGAACGGAGCGTGAGCGATGCAAAGAAGTAGACCATCGCCGCGCCGAGCAAAAGTCCGACGAGCACCGCTGGATTACTCAAACTGAAAACAATATTTTTTGCCTCGTTCGCATAGCTCGAGAAAAGCACTAACGCCGCGAGCCCGGCGGACGCGATTGCATATCCTTTCGTGATCGCCTTCGTCGTGTTCCCTACCGCGTCAAGCGAGTCGGTGATCTTACGCACATGCTCCGGCTGCTTTGTCATCTCGGCGATGCCGCCGGCATTGTCGGTGATCGGACCGAATGAATCGATCGAGACGATGATGCCCGCAACAGAAAGCATCGCGACCGATGCGATCGCCACACCGTAGATTCCCGAGAGCGCATAGCTCGCTAATATTCCCAACACGATCACAAATGCCGGAAGAAGTGTTGATTCCATTCCCACCGAAAGTCCGATGATAATGTTAGTACCGTGACCGGATTTCGACGCCTCCGCAATGGATTTCACCGGCCGGAACTGCTTGGCGGTGTAGTAATCGGTGATGATCACCATGAGCGCCGTAACCGCGAGGCCGGTCAGCGATGACAAGAAAATATTCAGATACGCTGCACCGAACGCATACGTTGAAATAAAATAGAATCCGATCGCCGCAAAAACAAGTGAGGAGATGAGCCCTTTATAGAGAGCACCCATAATAGAATTGTTTTTACTTAGCCGCACAAAGAACATCCCCAATATAGAGGCGATGATCGAGACGCCGCCAAGGAGCAATGGGAACCCGATCGTGCCGGAGACCACCGTTGTGAGCGAACCGAGCAAAATGCCAGCAGTGAGCGTGACCGCATACGTCTCAAAAAGGTCCGCAGCCATGCCGGCGCAATCGCCAACGTTGTCGCCCACGTTGTCCGCAATGACGCCCGGGTTGCGCGGATCATCTTCCGGAATCCCCGCCTCAACTTTTCCAACTAAGTCAGTGCCGACGTCGGCAGCCTTCGTATAGATGCCGCCACCTAAGCGCGCGAAGATCGAGATCAAGCTCGCGCCGAACCCAAGTCCGATGAGCGCCTCTATATTTCCGCCGGAAATAAAATATGTCCCTGCGACCGACAGCAATCCGAGCGCCGTCACCAAAAGTCCCGTGACCGAACCCGCTTTGAACGCGAGTGAGAGTGCCGGGAACAATCCCCTTTTCGCCGCTTCCGCCGTCTTTGCGTTCGCGCGCACCGCAACGTTCATGCCAATATAGCCGGTCAGCGCCGATGCGATGCCGCCCACCAGAAACGCGAGCGCCACCGGCGCGCCGAGCGCGAACCAGATCACCGCCGCGAGTATCACCGCCACCACGGCAACGGTCTTATACTGCCGATTCAAGTATGCCATCGATCCCTCCTGGATCGCCTTCGAAATTTCCACCATACCCGCATCCCCTGCCGGCTGTTTCTTCAACCAAAGAGCGAGCCATGCGCTGTAAATTATTGCTATCGCGACCGGAACGAAAATTAATATATATGACATCTTTTTATTATAAAACTTTTATATTGCGATATCTTCCTTTTCGTCCGCTTCGGGCGGAGCGATCTGGTCGGAACCGGAACCTGCGTCAACGAGCCCCGCGACGCCGCCCTCCACTTCCTCCTCCGGCCGCGTCTGCGAACGCACATCGATCTTCCATCCGGTCAGTTTTGCCGCAAGCCGCACGTTCTGGCCGCCTTTGCCGATCGCCAAACTCAGTTGGCCCTCAGGAACGTATGCACGCGCCTCACGTCGCGGGAGAATCTCCACGCGCTCAACCTTCGCCGGAGACAGCGCATTCGCAATAAACTTCTCCGGATCATCGGACCATTCCGCTATGTCGATTTTCTCGTTGCCCAGCTCGTTGTTCACCGCCATCACGCGTGTGCCGCGCTGACCCACGAGCGCGCCTACCGGATCGACGCCATCTGCCTTCGATGCCGCCGCGATCTTCGTACGGTTACCCGGCTCGCGCGCGATTGCTTTAATCTCGATCGCATCCTCAATCAACTCCGGAACCTCCATGCGGAAAAGTTCTATGACAAATTTCGGATGCGAACGCGAAAGAATGATGCCTGGAAGCCGTGTATCTTCCTGCACCGCTGTCACTAAAAATCGCAACCTTTCCCCCGCTCTATAGTGTTCGCCCGGAATGGATTCATTGCCAAACATCACCCCGATCGTTCTCCCAAGATCCACAAAAATATTTCCGCGCTCAAACCGTTGGATAACACCGCTCACAATCTGCCCTTCGCGCCCACGCCATTCATTCAAAATCGAATCGCGTTCCGACTCGCGCAACTTTTGTAAAATAACCTGCTTCGCCGTCTGCGCTGCAATACGCCCGAAATCTTCATGGGTCTCCAATGGAAATTCGAGCTCCTCGCCAAGCGCCGCATCCTTCTTTATTTTTTTTGCCTCATCCAATGTGATGTGCCTCTCCGGATTGAAACGTGAAAGTTTTTGTTCGTCATCTTCTATCTTCCCTTCCGTGGGCGCACCCTCGGCTACCGGGTTTTCTCCTTTATCCTCAATAAAACGCACCGTCGTATCGTCTACCACCGTTTTGATCTGCCAGAAATTCAGCTCACCGGTCTTCTGATCCATCTTGCACTTCACCACGTCGCCACGTCCGGCATATTCCCTTTTGTATGCCGCGGCGATGGATGATTCAATGACATCTAGAACTTTATCTGGATCCAATCCTTTTTCATCCGCAACCTGCTTCAGTGCTTTTGATAATTCTTTTATATTTAACATTTATTTAATTGTTATTTAGTTATCTTTCTTTAAAAAAGACCGCTTTGAAAGCGGACTTACATCGTCACTTTATTGTATTTGAAAACCGTACAGAGTGTCAAGCAAACAAAAAATAGCCAGGCGGTGATGCCTGGCTGAATGAGAATAAGAATATTCGGGTTTATTATCTTATCCCGAAAATCCGCCTGTCTTCGTCGCTAAGAAGAGTTTCCAAAGAAGCAGGCTTGGCGCTTGGCTCTTGGGTTGGAGGCGGCGGACAATGTTCAATGAGCTTCTGAAGCGACCAGTGATAGCTCAAAGGCATTCGGCATTTTGCACAATAACCGTCAACGTGCAGCGATTGCTCGCTCGTCATAGATAGGAACTGGAATACCATCGGGCCACCACAGTCATCTTGATGAAAAAGGACGAGAGGGGTTTTGATAACGCCCTCCTTTTTACCGTTATCGGCCATCGCAATCCTCCCTAACAAATGAGATGCCTACTAGCTTTATCATATCACTCCTTTTCGCCGCCTGCTATAATGCTCTTATATATGGCAAAGTTCGGTCGAAAGACCAAAAATCTCCTCAAGATCGTCGGCCCGGGTCTCATTACGGGCGCGGCAGATGACGATCCGTCGGGCATCGCCACCTACACTCAAACCGGTGCGCAGTTCGGCTACGGCCAACTTTGGACCGCGCTCTTCCTGCTCCCCTTCATGGTGGCGATCCAGGAAGCATGCGCGCGCATCGGCGCGGTGACGGGTAAGGGCATCGCGGCGGTCGTCAAAGAGAATTACAATAAGAAAATTTTGTACGGCCTGCTAGCGCTCATCCTCGTCGCCAACACAATCAACATCGGCGCGGACCTCGGTGCGATGGGCGCCGCGGCGCAACTCATCATCCCTGTCAATTTTACTCTCCTCACTCTTTTCTTTACCGCGCTCATCCTAACGCTCGAGATATTCGTTTCGTATAAAAATTACGCGAAGATTCTGAAGTGGCTCGCGCTCGTGCTCATTTCCTATCCGCTCACCGCCTTTCTCATCCATGAACCGTGGATGACGATCCTGCGCGCGACGTTCCTGCCACATATACAACTCAGTTTCGCCTTTCTCTTTATCATTACCGGCGTCTTAGGCACCACCATCTCACCCTATATGTTCTTTTGGGAAGCGTCGGAAGAGGTGGAGGAAGAAAAAGAAAAAAAATTGATAAAAGATGGCACGGCAAAGCCGACGAGGTCATTTATGCGCCATATGCGATGGGATAATTTTCTCGGCATGCTTTCTTCCGAGGTGGCAACGTGGTGTATCATCATCGTCGCGGCCACCGTTTTGAATGCCCACGGACTTACGAACATTGCCACCACGGCGGACGCGGCAAAGGCACTCGAGCCACTTGTGCGCACATTCCCCAACGCGGGCCTCATCGCAAAGTGGCTCTTTGCAATCGGCGTCATCGGACTCGGCCTGCTCGCCGTTCCGGTACTTTCCGCGTCCGCGTCGTACGCGCTTGCCGAGACGCTCAATTGGCGCGAAGGGCTTAATCTAAAGTTAAAGCGGGCACACGGATTCTACGGCATTATCACAATCGCCACCCTCGTGGGACTCATGATCAATTTTATCGGCATCAACCCTATCAAAGCCCTCGTCTTTACGGCCGTCTTCAACGGCGTGGCCGCAGTGCCACTCATCTTTATCATCGCGCGCATGGCCGCCAGTAAAAAGATCATGGGCGAGTACAAGAGCGGCTGGCTCTCTAACATCTTTGTCTGGGCGACATTCGTGCTGATGGGCGCGGCGGCCGTGGCGATGTTCGCGACGCTGTAAGTACTATTTGACGAAAAAATAGAAAAGCTTTATATTCATTTCTTGTAGCACATTGCAAGGAAGGAGTTGTTGATGCCAAGGACGAAAAGTGACCGCGAGATCATCACGCATGACGATCTCATTGATCTATTCAGGGAATGCAAACGGACGAATTGTGGCGTGCCCAAGATCGCAAACGCATGCCGCAACCGGCTCGAGTGTAAATTCAAAGCCGCAATTGCTGAGGCGCGGGCTATGGGCGTTCTGGCGGTTGATCTACTTGTCGGTCTCCGAGAACTTGTGGACCCCGAATCCGGAGAGGCCATCTGTCCTCCCACGCTCCATACGCATCTCAAGCATACGATCGCCCAGTTCATGGCGATAGAGAGGAAGAGAGAAAGTCGCGTCCCCCAGCAGGCAACTGAGGTCGAGGCATAACACCAACATCGTCACTGGACCAAGGAGAGTTTCCCCTTGGTCTATTTTTTTTAAACCTTCCACACCGGATGTGCCTCAATAGGTAGATCCTTCAACCGCTCAACGATCCGTGGAATCTCCGGCGAAACAAAGCCCCATTGTTTTACAAAAGCGGAAGCTTTTTCATAATCAGCCTCTAGCTGGATTTTCAAAAACTCCTCGCTCAAGCCGATCATCGCCGCGAGCGTTTTTTCCGGATCAATATCAAAGCGGCCATCGTGCTCGTCGTAACTAACCGCGCCGTGCGCTTTCAGCCAATTATATTCGATGAGCGATCCCGCGGAATGCGCTTCGGTATAGCTCGTGCGCCATCCCGTTGGGAAGGTAATTACCTCGCTTACCACCGCGCCAAAAAGTTCGTCGTCGGTGATGAGCCCCTTTTTATGAAAGTGGTCAAGGAGTGCCACGCCGAGCATATCCGCCTTCGCCTCCTCGAACATCGAATGGAGATCTTTCAGCGCGATTTCAAAACCCGCGGGACCGATACCATGCGCGAGTTCGTGGCCCAACACAAAAAGCAGGCGATTGCGAAACTGGTGATATTTCAGCGCATCGGGCCGCATGAGTCGCTCCGCGATCGGCGCGCCTAATATAGAAAATATTGCCTCCATCATGGTGCGCGAAAAAACTTTCTTCGATCCCTTTATCTCGTGGATCTTACGGTCGTTGGGAAGATTGTACGCGACAAACTGTCTGCCAAACGCCGACTCGCCTCCGCGATAAACATCACGCACGACCTCCATCGGCGTCGCCGCGCCTTTTGTTTTGTATCCGAACCGCACCGCAAGAAGCGCATCGAACTCCGGTAGCACTACCGAAAATTTTTGGATCTCCGCGGTCGCTTCCTTGTCCAGCAAAGCGATAAACGCCTCAAAGGTTGCTTTGATGCCGCGGCCCCCATCGGCATACACTTCGTATGGTCCGATTGTCACCTCAAAAGGATTACCGTCAGCATCAATCCACGCAATGTCACTATCCCAATAATCGTTAGAAAGGAATGCGGCGGCGCGCAGTTCGAGAAATTTCTTAAGTGTGCCGTCGGGCAATAATGCGACGGCGGCGCGCAACTCATCCGCCGATTCTTTAAGGAATTTTTCATATTCCGCAGCGTACGGCGCGGCGACAAGTCCGCCCTTATCAGTTCTCTTTATAACAGTGGTGGGGCTTTCAAAACTTTCCCAGTCGGAGGGATGCTGCGCCAGCCATTCATTCCATTCCACGTCCGCGAGGTCGGCAGGATAGAATGCGCCACTCTTCGGCTTCGCGCCGACGCCGGGGATGAACGGCTTGTCTTCATCAAACCCATCCCATGGGCCGCCGTTCACATTAAAATAATTTAAAAGATCCTTGCCTTCTTCGTCGGTGCGCCGTTCCAGCGCCACACGCCGCGTAGCGTTTTCCGGATCCATTTGCGCGAGATAGAGATCCGTCATGATCGCCGCCGCGCGCACGCAATGGCGGAGCGCTTCCCGCTCCACGTCGCTCAAGCCCGCCAGATCCTGCCGCACATCGAAAAAAACAATACTGTTTAAAGATTTTTTAATATCCATGATAAAATATCCGGCGGCAAATGCTTATTCCGTTTTTTCTATTTGAATGCAAAAGATAGCAACACGATGGTCAAAGCATTAAGGACCACCAATACTATTGCTTCTTGTGAGTGCGACGCAAGGGGTTTCACCAAAATATAGATCGTGTAGATGATCGCAACAATCGCCGCACCGATAAAGTTTCCTCTTACCATATTTTTATAATGAGGTTAATGAAACGCATGGACCTTTTAAGGATTATATCACTTTATTCGCCTGTAAAATTTTCCTTTCGCCCATCTCATATGAAAATTGCCCGCATGAAACGCGCAATTCTGATTTTGTGGAAGCGGGCGGAATCGAACCGCCGTGTAAAGATAATGCCGATGGGCCGTCTACGAGCGTAGTTTAGCGATGCTAAGCGAAGTGATCATATTTTCGCGCCGGGTGTATGATCATCAACCTGACGCTAGTCCCCTTATATAAGACCGGTATCAGCCCAAGGAACCCGAGCTGGCCGATCCCGAGAGGTTACGCGAAAGCGAAAGCCCTCGGAGCTGCAACGTTAGAGTTGGCAGTTATAGGTTGTGCAACGGTTACGGCGTTGCCAACGGCTCGCAAACCCATGGATTATCTTTATCGAAGCCAATGCGCTCCCAATAAATACTGCCGCTATTATAGCACACGCAATGGTATAATAAAAGGGTATAAAATGCAGTGGAAAAGGTCGGCGGAAAAAAATTAATCAAAATTTAATCTTCATTATGGAAGAAGAAAAAATGGTGGGGAAGGGCATGGTCTGCAAGTGCCCTCATCATAAAACGTTCGCGTGGTTTCTGATTCTCGTCGGCTTGGATTTCCTCTTGGGAGCCCTCGGCGTTTTGACTGCCGGTTTCGTCAGTATCACATGGCCAATCCTTGTGATCGTCCTTGGTTGCGTCAAGATGGCGCGGTGTGGGTGCTGTTCTAAGTAAATAAAAAGAACCCATCATTGTCTCGCTCCGGCGTAAACACGTCCACTCGCTCGACAACAATGGGTTCTTTTTATTCCCCAGTTATGCCGAGGGAGCTTCTTGGGTTACTTTTTGAACATTAGCTCTCTTCAAAAGCTCCGCCTGTAGCCACTCGGCAAGATCTTTATCGAGCGCGGGGAGGATACCCTCGGTATCGTCGTCGCCCGGCTTCTCGTCATCCTCATGCCCGGCAGTGATAATAATAATACGACTGAGGCCGAGCATCTGGAATGAAAGATCCCGTTTGAGATCGACGTCCTGAACCTGCCGATACGGAATTGCCACTTCCTCTTTATTTAAAATGCCGCGTTTTATTTTTAATGAATCGTCGCCAAGGCAGTATTTATAATTTTTATATATCAACCACGCGACAAGAAGCGTGATCGCAAACACTACAACGAACAATACAAGCGCGATCCACGCCGCCATTCTTGTATAGCTGGTGAGGTTGCCAACTGAAGTCGTCGCAAGGAACGGTTGGCCGCCGAGTACAAAAAGCGCAATGGCGAGCAGGAGGAGAATAAATGCCGCATGCACGCGCTGTAGTAAGAATATCCAAAAGGTCTTCTTCCCCATCGTGTGGTAGACCTCTTCGGGAACGCCGGGATGGGTTATCGGGTTTTCGTCCATAATAATGGTTAGTGCGCGGCGGAGATCGCCGCTCCTTTTGATTATTCTACCACAGCTGATATAATGGATGCATTATTAAGCCACGTATCAATAACCTTATAACCGCACCAGAGCTCCGCGTCATCGGCGAAACGGGCGAGAATCTCGGCGTCATGTCACGCGCCGACGCGCTCGCGCTCGCCCACCCGGATGATGGTATCGACCTCATAGAGATTTCCGCCGCAGCAAAACCGCCCGTAGCGCGACTGATGAGCTACGACAAGTTCCGCTACGAAGAAGAAAAGCGGATCAAAAAAGAGCGGCTTACTCAGAAAGGTGCCGCGATGAAAGTGGTACAAATCAGCCCCAAGGCGGCGCACAACGACTTGATGGTCAAGATTAAGCAGGTGGAAAAATTCTTTGCGCAGGGACACCCCGTGGAAGTGACCATGCGTCTGCGCGGTCGCGAGAAACGCAACAAGGAGTGGGCGATGGAAAAACTTAAGGAATTTTTAACGTTGATCCCCGTGGAATATAAGAAGCTCAACGAACCGAAGTTTTTAGGCAACGGTCCGGCAGTGCAGATCGCAAAGAAATAAAATATTTGATTGCTGCGGTTTTTTGTTATATAATAACGCTCGGCTCACCACAACACAGTAACTACTGTGAGCGGAGGAATGATGAAGAGGAATCTCGAAGAAACGAGGGCTCTCCTGCAAGCTCTCGTCGGAGCGTCGATCGATTTTGACAAAGTGCTCCAAAGGATTGACGAAATTCGGACAACACTCGTCGGAATCGAAGGAAAAAAAGATGACATTGCTGAACTTCTTCGATTTATCGACGATGCCATGAGTGATCTTCGTGGAAAGCGCGACGTGATCGACGAGATCCGCCGAAAGGGAGAAATCATCGTCTGGGAAAGACAGGTGGTCAGCCCCCACCTCCAAAGGAAAATCGAGGAGTTGGAAATTTCCGACGCTGCGGCAGAACTCATACCGATCGGCGTTGAAACAGTGGGCGAATTGTGCCAATATAGCGCGTCGGAGTTGGGACCTCCGGCAGACCCGTACGTAAACGAACTGAAAGACGCTATACGAATTCCGTATACACTCGTGCTAAGACCTTGAAAGTAGGAAGGTTGGATAATGAAATAACAGGCAGGGACTCCGGTTCCTGCCTTCTTTTTTAATAATTATCCCGCGCCACGCAAGGTATTGCCAACCCGGGAAATCTATAGTAAGCTTACTGTCATTGAGCCGCCCGGCTCATTTTACTGAAATGCCCTCAAAGAGCGTCACCAAGAGAATAAAAATCACAAAGAACGGGAAGATTGTTCGCCGCCGTGGAGGAGTGGGCCATTTTAAGACCCGCAAAAGCAGCAAAATGAACCGAGATTCGCGCAAGAGCCGTTCGCTCAATATGCCGCTCAAAACGATTTTGAACAACTAATCGCCAACTAACCACCACCATGCCACGCGTAAAACGAGGAGTAAATGCCCATCAGCACCGCGAAAAAACCCTTAAATATACCAAAGGGTTCAAGTGGGGCCGCAAGTCCAAGGAGCGCGCCGCCAAGGAAGCACTGCTCCACGCATGGAGCCACGCCTTCCGTGGACGCAAAGAAAAGAAGCGCACGTTCCGCCAACTCTGGACCGTCAAGATCAACGCCGCCATCCGCCCCGAAGGGATGAACTACAGCACATTCATTGCAGCTTTGAAAGCGGCGAACATCAAGATCGACCGCAAAATCCTCGCAGACCTCGCCGAGCACGAACCCGAAGTCTTTAAAAAGGTAGTCGCGGCAACGAAGGCAGAATAAAAATATCCCCTTCCGGCTCGTACGAAGACGAATTCGCCGGAAGGGGATATTTTTATTCTGCCGGGCTTATTTAGATGAATCTTTCTGCACAGTGTGTAGACTGGGTGCGATGGCAGTCTTTGTTGGCAGCCGCTTGTGCGGCTTCAGATAATCGCTCGCCTGTTTAAGCACCTTGCGCGTATCGCCATATTTTTTGCCGATCACATTGAGCGCGTCGTGATAAAGGAACCAACCATAGCCGCTGTGCTCGCGCGGCTCGATGCGGATGTCCGCCTTGTGTACCTCTGCCAGAAATAAAATAACGGTGTCATAAATCCCTTGGTTGCCGATCTTAAAATAAAATCGTTCGTACGCGCGGAAGTTCGGCAGCATACGCAGCTCTGTTTTTTTGATCCCCGTCTCTTCTTCAAGTTCACGCAGGGCGGTATCAATGCTCCGCTCCCCCGGCTTAAAGTGCCCCTTGGGAAAATTCCAGTAATTGCCGCGACGGTAGAGCAAAAGGAATTTTATTCCGTCTGTCGTTTTGCGATAGACCACAAAGCCGGCCACCACCTGCTTTTTCGTGGGGATGCGCTGTGATTCGTCGGGCTCGCGGGTTGACGGCATGCAGATAGTTTACCATAAAAATTTATTATACTATAGAAGATCCTATGAGCGCCTTTTTATTTCTTTTTAAGAAATGCCAGCATCTTTTCCATCGGCCACGCATTCACGATATCTTTGCGCTCCGCCCAACCGCGGCGTGCCTGGGCGATGCCGCATTCAAGAAAATCGAAGTGCGCCGCGGCGTGCGCGTCGGAGTCAATGCACATTTTGACACTAGCCTCCACGCATTTGCGAATATATTCATCCTTGAGATCGCTGCGCTCAGGAAGCGCGTCTATTTCTAAAATCGTGCCGGTGCGTTTTGCGGTCGCGATAATTTCATCTATATCGATGTCGTACGGTGGGCGGCGATTGATGATGCGTCCGGTGGGATGAAAGAAAATATCCACGTTCGGATTACTGATCGCCCGCTTGACCCGCGCCGTCTGGTCCGCGCGTGAAAGGTTAAAATACGAGTGTACCGACACGCCGACAACGTCGAGCTGCGCGAGTGTCTCGTCGTCGAGGTCGAGCGTACCGTCTTTCAAAATATCACACTCAGTGCCTTTCAATATTTTTATTTTGCCCTTCAGCCTTTTATTGACCACATCAATCTCTTTCCACTGCTCACGGATACGCTTTTCGTCCAGGCCATGTGCCATCGCAAGGCGCTTCGTGTGATCGGTGATGACGATGTATTTTAGCCCCCGCGCGGCGGCGGCGCGGGCTATTACCTCTATAGAAGCGTCGCCGTCGGTCCAATTGGTCTGCACCTGCAGATCGCCTTGTAAATCGCCGTAACCGATCAATTTAGGTAGGCCTGGTTTTTTCTTTTCAAACTGGCGCACTGCGGCCTCCACCTCGCCCGTGTTCTCTCGCAACTCCGGCTCTACGTACGCCATGCCAAGCATTTTATAAATATCCTCCTCTGTCTTGCCAGCGACACTCGTTTCAGTCTTCTCTCCCTTTTTATCTACCTTGAACAATCCGTACTCATTCAGTTTTAATCCTTTTTTAATGGCGCGCTCGCGAATGACGATGTTGTGGTCCTTTGAACCGGTAAAATAATTGAGCGCAGCGCCGTATGATTCCGCAGGCACCACGCGCAGGTCAATATTGATCCCCGGCTTTATTTTTATGGACGACTTCGTGACGCCATGCGCGATGATCGCCATCACACCTGGCGTTTTGGAAACAAAATAATCCATCACCGCCGGTTTTGACGAGACCGCGAGGAGATCAATGTCACCGATCGTGTCGCACCGCCGCCGCGCCGATCCCGCGACGGTCACTTTCGTCACACCCGCCACGCCCGCGAGCCGTGTCTCGATCTCATGGATCTGCGGCAACATGAGGCCGGTTATGAAGCGACTGCCGGAACTTTTTGCAAATCCAATCCCCTTCAAAATCTTCTCCTCGCTCTTTTTGCCAAAGCCCTCGAGCGTACCAATCTTCCCTTTTTTCGCCATCGCTTCCAGGTCTTTCAAGTCACGCACGCCGAGCGACCGATACAATTTTTGGATGGACTTCGGCCCAAGTCCTTCCACACGCGCAAGCTCGTCCAGACGCACTGGCGTCGCCTTCTTCAATTTTTCATATTCCGCGCTCCGCCCGGTCTTGATCAACTCCTCTATTATTTCCGCGATAGACTGACCGACGCCGGGGATTTCTTTCAGCTTTTTTATCCCGCCACTCGCGTACATTTTTGAAACCTCCTCCTCCAACGCGTTAATCGTCTCCGCCGCCTTCTCAAATGCACGCGGTTTGAACTGCACCTGCTGCATCGCAAGATACTCGCCGATCTGGCGCAAGACTTCAGCGATGGATTGGTTGGAGATTTCGAACATAGTTAAATTCTGTCACCCTACGCCACCATATCCCCCGGTTTGCGCTCCGCCGTAGTCTCAGCTACGGAGATGGCGGCACGCACAGTCGTCGTCGGCTTCGGCAAAATTAGATCCGGCACCGCCAACAGCACAAACGCGGCGATGAACGCCATGATTCCCGCTGCCACAAAGACCACATTGTATCCCAACGTCCCCGCGATGACGCCGCCGAGGAATCCCGCAACGCCTGCACCGATCCCACCCACCGAGGAATCAAGCGACCAGTCGAGCGAGATGGCATTCTTGTCGAGATGGCGCGAGTAGATTGTAGGCCATGAAGCGTAGTAGAACGCGAAGGCGATGGCCTGAACGGCGTGGATCGCATAGAGTTCCCATACCCGCGTGACCCAGCACATCGCGATCGCGGAGATGCCCACGAGCAACAGCCCACCGACAAGCGCTATGAAGTCATCATGCTCACCCGGCGTTGAATCAAGATATTTTGCAATGGGGATCTGCAGAACCGAACGCGTAATCCAATAGATCGCGGCGGCGATTCCGACGGTAAGCAGCGTTCCGCCGACCACACGTTGGATGATGAATACCGAAAACACCGGATCGATAAGCCCCCATCCGGCAAGGAGGAAAAAGTCGGAGATCACAAAGTACTTCACGAGCCGCCCGACTTTTATATTGATATTTACCTTTATGCGCATAATCTTATTCTGCCTCATTCATTTGCGAAGTCGAACTTGTCATCTTTAATGGTGCACGTGACTCGCGCGCCCTTTGCGATCTTCTTTGCGAGCAGCGCCTCGGAGAGCGGCGCGCGGATGTATTCGTCGATCGCGCGGCGAAGCGGCCGCGCGCCGTATGCCGGATCGTAGCCAAGCTTGGCGATCTTTGTGATCGCCTCGGCGCTGAATGAGAGCGTGATCCCCTGCGCCTTAACCGCAGCAACGAGCTCGCTTAGATTAATCTGCACGATCTGCGGCAATTCGCTCATCTCCAAATTTTTGAACACTATTATTTTTGAGAACCGGTTGAGCAACTCCGGCTTCAACACGTCCGTGAGCCGCGCCTTCAAATAATCCGCGATGTCCGTCATAGACTCGCCCTTACTAAGTGCATCGTTGATGATGTCAGAGTGCGCGTTCGATGTGGCGATGATAATCGTGTTCGTAAAATCCACCACACGACCCATATTGTCGGTAAGTCGTCCGTCATCAAACACCTGCAAAAACAGATTTAAAATATCCGGAAACGCCTTCTCAAACTCGTCCAACAGTACAAGGCCATACGGCTTTTCGCGCACCGCGTCGGTGAGCGCACCACGCACCATCCCATCGGGCGATCCGATAAAGCGGAAGAAGCTTTGTTTATCCTGATATTCCGTCATGTCAAAACGCACCATCATTTTTTCCGAACCGAACTGGATCTCCGCCAATATTTTTGCGAGCTCCGTTTTTCCGACGCCGGTCGGCCCCACAAAAAGGAAGCTCGCGATCGGGCCGCCTTTGCGCGTAAGCCCGCTACGATATTCACGGAGCGCCTGCGCCACCGCTTTGACCGCCTCATCCTGGCCAATGATGCGTTGGTGGATAAGCTCTTCCATGTGCAACAGCTTCTCCGCCTCGTCGCCCTCCGCTTCGTGCATAGGAATGTTCACTTTTTCTTCCGCGACCGCCGTCACGCGATCAGGCGTGACCGTCTTTTCCCCGCGCCGCTCTGCGTCCACGATGGCGCTCTTTAATAGTTCCTCCGCGCTCGATGGAAGATATTTGTCCCGTAAATATTTTTTGGCGAGGAGCACCGCGCGCTTGATCGCGCCGAAGCTTACCGCGATCCGCGATTGCCGCTCTAGTAAAAAGCTTTCATAGGTAAGCACCTTTTCCGCATCGGCCTCCGATATCTCGTTCACCATGATGGATTCGAACATGCCGGCAAAATCACTGCGCGGCTCGATAAATTGTTTGAATTCCTTCGGATATGACGTACCGACCACCGGAAACGTGTTCGCGGCGATGATCGGCATGAGCGCATCCGCAGCGGAAAGGTACGTCGTTCCCGACGTACGCACCAGATTGTGGATGTCGGGAATGTATAAAATAATATTCCCAGCCATAAATATCTCATCGACGATGGCCTTCAGGCGCGCATCCAGCTCTTCCGGCGGCGCGCCGGCGATGAGGCTCTGCAACTGGAGCCCCACCAAGCGCTTATCAAAAAGTCCGCTTGGCACGTCATCCTTCGTGAGGCAATATGCCAAATGTTTAATGATCGATTCCTTGCCAATACCCGCCTCGCCGATAAGGAGCACGTTTGGGTCGACTGGTCGGGCGAGCGTCTCCACAAGTTGTTCGTACTCCGTTTCGTGACCGACTAAAAATCCTGCCGCGCGATCACGAGCAAGATCGGTGAAGTCGATGCCGTACTTGTCGAGCGTCGGCGTCGGTCGCGAAGTCCACGCGCGATTCATAATGCGATGTTCTCGCATGTGCCGTCCTTCCGGCGCAAAACCGCCGAGTACCGATGGAAGGCGTGCGAAAAATCCGCCGCCGCCTGCAAGCGCGCTAAAAATGAGCGCCCGCTCAAGGTCACCCTCATCTATATTGAACAGAGAGAAAAGCCGGTCGAGTCGTTCGTTCTCCATCGCGGGCAACGCGGAAAAAATATCGGCGGGTTTGATAAAATCATGGCCCGCACTCACGGCGGAAGCGAACGCGTGGGCGGCAAGCGGCTCCCCCATCGAAAGATAATTCTCCGGCGCCGCAGGTTCCTCCATCAATACCTCCAGTTTTGCCTTGAACGCCTTCGGGTCCACGTCTAGGCGACGGAGGCCGTCCTGGATCTGCGGCATCTCAAAAAGACGGCTGGTGAGCTCGAGGAGAAAGCTCTTTTTAGTGATGGCGGCACGATCCACCGCACGCTCGAACACGCTGAATGCCGCCCGGTTCATCGTCTCCGCAAGATTTATCTTCCCATCCTTCGGCAATTCGGAAATCGGCGTATCCCCTTCGCCGTGATGTACAAGGATGTCAATATCCACTAATAAGAGAAACAAGCCAAGAGAGAATAGCAGGTGGATATCGTACGAAAGCAAAAACATGAACGTCGCTACGAAGAGCACAAAGTAGGAAACGTAACTGATGACGCGTACCAGCATCCGCCCAGCGACCGTCATGCGCAGACGCGGATCGTCAAAATGAAATTCGTACTCAGATATTTTTTGCGACATAGAAAATAATAATGGCAGGGATGGCAAGCCAGATCACATACGCGAGCGCGAAAACAAGCGCGAGGAAAAAATAACACACACCGCCGATCACGACGCGCGCTGACCGGAACACAATCCCCAACATCCTACCGATCACACTGTAGTCCTTATAGAGCGGCTCAAAAAAATGCCGCAGCGTAATGGCAACCGCGAGCGATCGGTCCGCCGCGGTAAGTGTTGTCATAAAATGCCGCCCAAAAGTGCGCGACCCGTCAACATACCAATGATGAAAAAAATCTAAAAAACAGTAGAGCAGGCGCCGCGCAAGATAGACGATCGAAAAATCCATACGTTAATAATACCACTAAATGGTCCTGTTTCGGCGCGACGCTAGCGCTAGAAAAGACCCTTCTGCGGGGATTTTTCCGGCTGCGGCTTTTTAGACGCGCGCACCTGCGCCTTCGCCGGTTCCGTAAATGCAGGCGGTAATTCCACGACGCCGAACTCGCCGGACAGCACGCTTGGGATTTTTTTGAAGTCGGCACGTAAAACCTCCATCATCTGCGTGGAGCGAAGCGCTGCCGCAGGATGATAGACCGGGAAAATCGTGCGTCCGTCAACGAGCAACGGATGGCCATGGTCGCGCGTGATTTTCGCGAACGGCAGAAAATAGTTCATCGAAAACCGACCCAGCGTGACGATCAACTTCGGATCGATCACCTCGATCTGCCGTGTGAGGTATGGCTTATATGCCTCGATCTCCGCCGGCAACGGATCGCGGTTCTCCGGCGGTCGTCGCTTGACGATATTCGTGATGTACGCGTCCGCGCGCTTCCAGCCAAGGCCCTCGATCATATTATCCAACAACTGCCCACCACGCCCGACGAACGGGCGCCGCAAGCGATCCTCGTTCACGCCCGGCGCCTCGCCGATGAACATCACCTGGCAATTAATGTTTCCCTCGCCAAAAACAAGGTTCGCTTCTGTACGAAGAGGCAACGCCGCGTTCGCCGCCATCTCGGTCTCTATTTTTTTTAGCTCGACGAGTTTATCCATAAAGAAATTATAGCGTAATTTCTAACAAACAGTCATTGTCCATACTCTCCCGTGTAACCGAATATCCTCGATAATCTTCTCAACCATCCCGGATTCTATTTTGCATTCTTTGAAAGAATACAAATCGATAGGCTGTGATATTTTCTCTATCTTAAATCCATTTTTCATAAAGAATGAATCTGTTGCATTTTCATCCCGAAACGCATAGTCGTCATAGCGCTGGCCGACCACGGCCTCTACGCGCTTTGTCCGTTCGCGGGCGCCCGTCATGAAAGCAACCTGATATAAACGACGTTAGGATATTTCTCGACCAATGCAAGCCCATGCAGCGAAAGACCCGCACCGAGTTCCAACACTTGAGCATCCGGATGCTTCTCTATAAATTGTTCCAGTGCCGCTTCGCCGCCTTTATATCGCGCCTCAAACCGGGGAACGTCATCGAAATTTTTATGAAGCTCCCCGCCATAGAGTTTTACCCTCTCCTTTTCAGCGCCAACCAGCACCGCTATTTCTTTCGCATGGGAAATCCCATAAAACGTCCTCATATAGGCTTGGTTAAAAGCGGTCGGGCTGATTTGTTTGAATTCTCTTAGCGGTTCCATCCCTATAGTTTAACAGACATCGAGCCCCTATAAAAAATCTTCCAGTCGACTCTCCCCGCTAAACACTATCTGAAAAATTCCCATCCACCAACCTGGAAGCATCTCGGTCATGATGGTATGCTTTACGTCATGGACAGATTAAATTCAGAGCCTCGTGTCAACAAAAGCAAATTGCGCGAATTTTCTAAGGTTAGCCAAACGGCATTCTGGCATATTTATTGGAGAAGCTTCTATGGCATCCCTTATGCCGATGAGATGTCGCGATTGATGGGCGCGAAGGAAAAGACAGGAGGGTTGCGCGGCGAGGAGACGGCTCACGAAGAGATGAGCCCGATCATGGAAGCTCGATACAAAGGTGGCGAGATGGCCTTAGAAAGGCTCATTCAGCGATATCCTACTGCCCAAGTCTTGGAATTGGCGACTGGCTTTTCTCTGCACGGGACGACGCTGGCAGAGAAATATCCGGAAATAGAATATTTTGAAACTGATTATTCCCCGGAAATAATTGAGGTAAAAAAAGAAGTTATAGAATCGCAATTGCTCAAAAAGAAATTGCCCAATCTGCGTTTTGCACAAGGAAATGCTCTTGATGAGGAGAGTATTAAGCGTGTCTTAGCGGATGCAGATTCTGGTCGTCCCTTGCTCGTCTATAACGAGGGATTAATGGCATATCTTTCCGACGCAGAGAAGGAAAAATTGGCGGCGATCATTAAAGTTTTACAGCGACAGTTCAGAGGAGGGGCCTGGATAACGCCTGATCCTGCGTTATCAGCCGAGCGAAGAAACCGTTTAGCGACGTTCGCTAAAAGCATGGGTGATAAAGGATTTTCAAAACAAGCAGAAGAAATCGCCGGACAAAAATATGATGATTATGGTTTTAAAAGTGAGGAGGACGCAGATAAGTTTTTTGTCTCCCAAGGATTCCAGATCGAAAAATTTCCACAGCCCGCTGACTTACATTCTCTTGAGAATCATAGCCTTAATCCGGAGGTAGCTCGCCGATTATCTAAAGATATACGGGAATATGGGAAAGTGTGGGTTTTGAAAACAAATTCATAGTTTGACTTACATCAAAAAAGATAACGTTTATGCAGTGTGATCGGTCTCACTGCGCTGTGCCCCCGAGAAGAATTGAACTTCTATCTTATCCTTAGGACGGATCTGTTCTATCCGTTGAACTACGAGGGCTTTGAGAACACTATAGACGATTGACGCAGAGGGAGCAATATATATAGAATGAGTGGCAGACATCGTCGGATCGTCATACGAGGGCCCATAGTAAAATGGTATCACGCCTCCATGGCATGGAGGAGGTCGGGGTTCGATTCCCCGTGGGTCCACAGAGGTGAGGTGGCCGAGTGGTTTAAGGCAACAGTCTTGAAAACTGTCATACGGGAAACCGTATCGTGAGTTCGAATCTCACCCTCACCGCCATTAGAAAATCTTCGCAAAGTGCGCTAGGATGAGCTTACCTATAATTATGCGCTCACAGCACTCATCGTACTCAGTCCATTCCCAGCGCCCTTCGCGCGGCCAACACTCTTCGCGATCGCAGCAGTATGCAGCGCACGGCTCGCGCGAGAAGATCTATATCTACGGCAAACACGCACTCATGGAAGCGCTCGCGTACGCTCCGCAGACGGTGAGGAAGGTTTTTTTGTCGCCGGAAGTGAATGACGCCGAACTGCGCGCGCTATTAAAAAAACTCAACCTCGCGCCCAGCGTTTTGAAAACGCGTGAGATGGATCACATGGTCGGCCGCGAAACGGCGCATCAGGGCGTCATCGCCGTAACCGATCCGGGATCGCTCCTGCTCGACTTCAAAGAATTTCTCGCCGAGCTACGACCGACCGAAAATACCATGTTGGTGTTGCTCGATGAGCTGACCGACCCGCACAACGTGGGCGCGATCATCCGTTCCGCCGCCGCGTTCGGCGCGGCGGCCGTTCTGCTCCCCGTCCACAACCAGGCGCCAATCACTGGCACGGTGGTGAAAACTTCCGCCGGCATGGCATTCCGCGTCCCGCTCGTCTCGATCGGCAACGTCAACCAAGCCGTCGACGCGCTCGCAAAGACGGGATTCCGCACGTACGGCCTCGTGATGGATGGCTCGCAGAACATCGCCGACGAAAAGTTCGATGCGCCAGCTTTGTTTATTGTCGGCAATGAAGGCGACGGCATTCGACAGAAAACGATGGAGCGCTGTGATGTCGGCTTGCGCATCCCGATGAACGCGCGCGCGGAATCATTGAACGCATCGGTGTCCGCGGCGGTGGTTTTGTATCAATGGAGCGTACGACATCCAGGCGCACTTTGAGATCCATAGCGATCCAAATACTATGGATATCAAGATGGCGATCTGGCGTGGTGCCGCAAGCACCATTTTCAAAAAGATCGTTCGAAAGAACGGTCTTTTTGATTTCTGATATAATCCTCTTATATCCATGCAACATATTGATCTTGAGACAAACGGCTGGCCCGACTACGAACTTCTCGACTCCGGCGATAACAAAAAGCTCGAGCGGTTTGGACCGTTCGTTTTGATCCGTCCGGAAACGCAAGCAATCTGGAAACCGCTCCATCTGGAATTATGGAAAAACGCGAAAGCGGAGTTCCGGTTCGATGGCGGAAAGGGATCATGGCACTCTAAGAATAATGGCGGCGCGGAAACGTGGGAGATCACATGGAACAGCGACGCACGCTTTACTTTGCGCCTGACTTCGTTCAAGCACACCGGCGTCTTTCCGGAACAGGCGCCGAACTGGAAATGGATCGCGGATCGCGTGAGCGCGCTCGCGAAGCATGCGGGGCAAAACAGCGCGGATAAGCCCAAGGTCCTCAACCTCTTCGGCTACACCGGCATCGCGAGTATCGTGGCGGCAAAGCGTGGCGCGCTCGTCACGCACCTCGACGCATCCAAACAAAGCAACATATGGGCGCGCGAGAACGCGGCGCTCTCGCAAGTACCGGACAGCGGCATACGCTACATAACCGACGACGCGCTCAAGTTCGTAGAACGCGAGATCCGGCGGGGCTCGGTCTATGACGGTGTCATTCTCGACCCACCTGCGTTCGGCCGCGGGCCGGACGGTGAAGTGTGGAAAATCGAGGAGGACGTTGTTCTCCTGCTCGATACCGTGCGGAAAATATTTTCGAAAAAGCCCGGCTCGTTCTTCTTGTTAAACGGCTACGCCGCAGGCTACGCGCCGCAGTCACTGTTGCAGGCAGTGGAAAGCTCGTTCCCGGAAATCGCAATAAGCGTAGGCGCGAAAAAAATCGAAAGCGAGTTCGGCGAATTACGCGTCAACGAAAAAAATTCCGCCCGTGTAGTATCATCGGGAATCTACGTGCGGTTTTTGAGATAAGTGCGCTCTTTCATGGTAGAATAAACCCATGGACGATAAGCGCGTCATTAAAGTCATTAAGAAGGTCATGCCATCAGTGGTTTCGATCTCCATCGCGGAGCGGCTGACGGATCTTGAAAAGCAATTTCCGAAAGACTTCAATCCTACGATCCCCGACGGGACGGTGGACGACCGAGGTATGGTGCAGACCGGCGGCGGCTCGGGATTCATCGTCGCGCCGAACGGACTCATCCTCACGAACAAACACGTGGTGAGCGAACGTAAAGCGGAATACACCGTGATCCTTGCCGACGGCCGCGCATTCCCGGCAAAAATTTTAAGCCGCGACCCAATCAACGACGTCGCTATTTTAAAGATCCCCGTAGACAAGCTCCCCTGCGTGCGCCTCGGGGATGCGACACAACTTGAACTCGGCCAGTCGCTCATCGCAATCGGCAATGCGCTCGGCATCTTCCGCAACACCGTTTCCGTCGGCATCGTCTCCGGACTTTCGCGCTCGATCACCGCCCAGGCGGAACCCGACGCGCCGCCGCAGGAAATGCGCGGTCTCATCCAAACCGACGCGGCGATCAATCCCGGCAACTCCGGCGGCCCAATCGTGGATCGCGACGGCTGCGTCGTCGGCGTGAACGCGGCCATCGTCTCCGGCGCGCAAAACATCGGCTTCGCGATCCCGGTGAATGCCGCGCGACGCGATATTGATGACATAAAAAAATTCGGCCGCATTAACCGTCCGTTGCTCGGCGTCCGCTACACAATGATCGACGATGTGCTTAAGAAAAAAATGGGTCTCTCCGTGAACTACGGCGCCTATGTGACGCGCGAAAGCGAGCACGACTATGCCGTGGTTCCCGAGAGTCCTGCGGAAAAAGCAGGCATCAAAGAAAAGGACATTATCCTGGAGTTCAACGGAAAGCACCTTGACCGCGACCATCCCATCGTCGATTTCCTGGAAGAATCCAACGTTGGCGATGAGATCGAACTGCTTGTCCTCCGCGACGGAAGGCAATTCCCGGCAAAGATGGTATTAATGGAAAGAAAATAAAAAAACGCCCCCGTGAAAAAATCACGGAAGCGGCCGAACATTTCCTTTTAATCCTCGTTGAGCGACTTAAAGATTGTCGCTTTTTTTTCTTTTTCCCACGCTGCACACATAGAACACTGGTCAGTGTGGCGCTGAAAACGGCCGATCAGAGAAAGATCATCAAGATCTACCTCCATCAACGAGACATTTCTTCCGAAAATATCTCTTACCGCTCGGAGATAATCTCCTCGTAACCGTCCGCAATCAATGTTAACACCACTCTTTCCTGCCATTGGAAAATCTCCCTTCTCTAAAAGCAAAATATCACACCGACGAGCGCTTCGTCAATTCAATAGGTATAAAGATCCACAAGTAGCCCATTCTTGTCGAGCAGGCGCACTTTATCATGATACTGGTTCACAGGACTACTGCCGGTCCATACCCACACCTGATTGCTTAAAAAGTTCGCATCCTCGGAGTGCTGGTCGAAACATGACCGATAGGTAAAGTTATTTTCGATATAGTTCATGCACGCGTAATCGTTGGTCGGAACCTGCGGGCCCGATAGGGCGGCCGTCTGGCATTGCCCGATAGTATCAAGATAGTTTTGGCACGCGCCCGAAAAATCCTGGAGTTGAGACTGGTTGATATACGGACACGTGAGCGGTAACGCCGGAACAAAATTGGCAACGTGCGCGGCGTAGCCGATGCACTCGTTCAACCGCAGGCTGAACGGTGCGGATGATGAATAAATGGACACCATGTCACCAGTCTTGACATTGATATCGCTTGCCGGCGCGAGCCCGGTGGGATCGTACAGATTGACCGCTTGCGGAACATATTCGTCGCCGTTGTTCGACTGGATCTGCCAACCAGTGATGTCGATCGTCCCCGTTGAATTATAATCGTCGTCATTCAGAGTGATCGTGCCGTAGGAATAGAAGTTCGCTGCGGAGATACTCCCGAACAACACGTCATGGAAATACGGCGAAAGCTGTGCAGCAGTATATCCCGCGGGAATCTCGGCAGGATTGATGGTGGTGGTCGCACCTTCGGCGCCAGAACCGGATGACGGCGCGGTAATGATCGTCTGTTGGGGCGGCGCGGGCGGAAGCGAGGGTCCGATGGGCGCATGGGAACCACTAGAGATACCGAGACTATCCCAAAATGAACTTAGCGAAAAAGCATGAGCCCCGGACGATCCCGTGCTGGAAGGCGCAGGGAGCAATGCATTGATCCCCTTCAAGCCATTCGCAAACGCGCCGGAGCTGTACAGGTATAACCCGATACCCAGCGCGACGATGATGATAATGATGAACCAGATCTTTGCTCCCATAATAATTAGATGACGATGTTGACCAACTTTTTATCCACGTAGATGATACGCTTCGGCGCGCGCGCGCTACCTTGCGCGCCGCCTGCGGCGGTAGCGATCGCGCCCTTCACTTTTTCGCTCACGAGCGCCATCGCTTTTGCGGCGGTCTCGTCGATCGCCGCATCCACGGAGACCATATCCTTCGTCTTCCCATTCACCTGGAATACGATCGTGATCTTCTCCTGTGCGATGAGCGCCGGATCGTACACGGGCCACGGCTCGAAATCAACATAACTCGCATTGCCCATGAGCGACCATAACTCCTGCGCCATATGAGGGACGAACGGGTGGACAATCTTTACGAACGACAAGAGCTCCTCGTGCGCAAGCGGTGCGGTCACTTCTAACTCATTTAAGAGTATCATAAGCGCCGAGATGGCGGTGTTAAACTTGAACGTCTCGATGTCCTCCCCCACTTTTTTGATCGTGCGGTGGAGTGCGACGCGCGCGGACGGCTTCTCATTTGATGCTATGGGCGTTGCCGATGCCACGATAGTTTTTTCCGATGCGTCGTTACAATATCTCCAGAACCGCTTAAGGAAACGTTCGACACCGAGTATCCCCTTTGCATCCCATGGCGTCGCTTCGTAAAACGGGCCGAGGAACATCAGATACATCCGCATCGCGTCAGCGCTGAACTCCGCGATGATCTCGTCGGGATTCACCACATTGCCCTTACTCTTTGACATTTTCTGACCGTCGGCGCCCATGATGAGCCCGATGTGTCGCATTTTTTTGAACGGCTCGTCAAACGAAACATATCCTTCGTCGTGCAGAAACTTTGTGATAAACCGCGAGTAGAGCAAGTGCATCACCGTGTGCTCCGCGCCGATCACATAGAGGTCCACCGGCATCCAGTGCGCCACTTTTTCCTTACTGAAGATCGCGCTCGCGTTGTGCGGATCCGGATAGCGAAGAAAATACCACGATGAATCCACGAATGTGTCCAACGTCTCCGCGTCGCGCTTGGCATCTGCGGCGCCGCACTGCGGGCACTTTACGTTAATGAAACTCAGCGAACTCGCGAGCGGAGGCATCCCCTGCGGCCGATAGTTTTCGAGGTCCGGTAATACCACTGGCAACTCGTTCTCTGGAACCGGCACGATGCCGCATTTCGCGCAATGCACCATCGGAATCGGCACACCCCAATATCGCTGGCGAGAGACGGACCAATCGCGCAGTTTGTATTGCGTCTTCATTGTTCCGCCGACGAATTTTACAATTTCCGCCTTCGCTTTTTCCGAACCCATACCAGTAAAGGCACCGGAATTTATCAGATCACCTATCCCCTCCCACAGATCCTCCTCCGCACGTAGCTCCGGTGCCGCGCCGCCCATCGCGGCGCCCACCGCAGGCACGCCAGGGATGATTGGCTTCGGTACCACCACTTTTTTGATCGGCAACCCGAACTTCTTTGCAAACTCAAAGTCCCGCTCATCGTGTGCGGGGACTGCCATGATCGCGCCCGTGCCATAGGAACCAAGAACATAATCTGCGATCCACACCGGTATCTCTTCTTTGTTTGCAGGATTCTCCGCGCGAACGCCCTTCAATTCCACGCCGGTCTTATTTTTTACTTCCTCCTGCCGCATACGATCGGTCTTGTGTGACGTCTCCTCGCGATATTTCTCTATCTCCCCCCAGTTTTCGATCTGTGGTTTCAACGCTTCGATCAATTTATTTTCCGGCGCGAGCACAAGATAGGTTGCACCGAAGAGCGTATCGGGGCGCGTCGTAAAAACCTCTATGGACAATTGGTCATTGTTTGGGATTTGGGATTTAGAAATTTGGAATTTCAGCAGTGCTCCTTCGCTCCTTCCAATCCAATCCTCTTGGCGTTTGATCGTCGCCGCCGGCCAATCAAGCCCCTTAAGATCCTCGAGCAGCCGGTCCGCATAGTTGGTGATCTTTAAAAACCATTGCTCCATCGCGCGCTCTTCGATCTCGGTGCCGCACCGCTCGCACTTGCCGTCAATCACCTGTTCGTTCGCGAGCACGGTCTGATCCTTCGGGCACCAGTTCACTTTCGCGTCCTTGCGATACGCGAGGCCGCGCTTATAGAGCTGGATGAACAGCCACTGTGTCCACTTATAATATTCCGGCGATGAAGTATCAAGCTCGCGATCCCAGTCGTACGAGAAACCGAACATCTGCACCTGGCGACGGAAGTTGGTGGTATTCGCGAGCGCGACTTCCTTCGGCGGCTTCCCTACCTTGATGGCATAGTTTTCCGTCGGGAGCCCGAACGCGTCCCACCCCATCGTGTAAAGAACTTCGTACCCGCGCATGCGCATGTAGCGCGCATGGATGTCCTCCGCGGTAAAGCCCTTCGGATGGCCAACGTGCAACCCCGCCGCAGACGGATATGGGAACGTCTCCAGCTGATAATATTTCGGCTTCGCCGAATCGTCGGTAGCCTTAAAAACCTTCTCTTCGAGCCATTTTTTATTCCACTTTTCCTCGATGACCTTTGGGTCGTAGACGGACATATCCCAATCATTCTACGGCTTTATCGGCGTTTTCTCAACGTCCGATCCCAAAAATCCGCTTCCCGTTCTCCCAGATCTGCGCTTTCATCTCGTCCTCTGAAACACGTTTTAGCTCGGCGAGCTTGGTCACAGTATGCAGCACATACGCCGGCTCGTTGCGCTTTCCACGGAACGGCGCGGGCGCGACGTACGGCGCATCGGTCTCACTCATGATGCGATCAATCGGGATAGACGCAATCGCCTCATTATAATCGCCCTGCGTCTTGCCTTTGCGCGGCGGAAACGTAATGACGCCGCCGAAGGTAAATGAAAACCCAAGATCGAGCAACGCGCGGGCGTCATCTGGCGTACCGGTGAAAAAATGAATGACGCCCGGCGGAAATTCATGCGCGTGCGGACGGAGGAATGCTATCAGCTCAGGAAATGCGTCCCTGCAATGAATCATTAATGGTTTTTTAACCTCTTTAGAAAGCTTGATCTGCGCCGCGAATGCGGCCTTCTGCCGCACAATCTGCGTCTCACGCGGCTCGTCGTCGTTGAAGTGGAAATAATCCAGGCCGCATTCGCCGATGGCGACCGTCTTTGGATTCAACGCAAGGGCCCTATAATAACCCACGTCAAAAACCTCCGCGCGCGAGGTGAATGTAATAGCGGCCTCTCCCCCGCCAAGCTCCTGTTCATCATGGAATGATCGACTCGTGTGGATAGGATGCAATCCGATTGCGGCGTACATCGTCCCGTCGGGATATTTTTCCGCAAGCTTCACTGCCGCGCGCGAAGTGTCCTTCTGCGTGCCGATGACGATCATCTTCTGGACACCCGCATCAAACGCACGCTGAATGACCGCGTCACGATCGGCATCGTAACCGGAAAACTGCACGTGGGTATGGGCATCAAGAAAGTGAGATTGCTTCATGGATAAAATTATTCTATCATATGGGCAGTTCGTTTTTCCATGCAATCACTGACTGGAGGAAACTCAATACCCTTCCAACTGGCGCTGTTAGGCTGGAACGGAACCCTTCTTGATGACCTGGACGTGGCTTACGCTGCCACCGTCCATCTCTTCGAACTGATCGCCCCACGCGCGACCGTCCCCACCCTTGAGGAATACCGACAGGAATTTTCCTCATCGCAAATGCTTGAATGCTACTACACACGCGGGGGATCAAGAACGGTGGCCGGTGACAGAATATGCCGGGCATGGAGAGCCCACTACGAATTCCTTTGCGACCACACACGACTAGCCGATGGAGCGGAAAAAATGCTTCGTTTCCTCCGGAAATGTGGTATCCCCATCATCATCGTGAGTGCCGCGTCGAAGGAAACCATCAGGCATATCGAAAGATTGGGCATTGCTCATCTCTTCGACCGGATTTGTTTCGAAGTGAGAGATAAGGAACAAACCATCCGCCAGATACTCGACCGCGAGAAAGTGGCAGCCCATGATGCCTTTTACGTTAGCGACACTACCGACGATATCGCACACGGGAAACAGGCGAAGATTGTCACTTTTGGATATATGAGGGGATACAATTCTCCCGATTGGATACGAGAAGCAAAACCAAAATATATGGTCGAATCGCTCATCGACGTATTCAATATTGTTCGTGCAAACATCAATTAACCTACTTCACGCCGCGCTCTCAGTTTCTGAGCGCGGCATTTTTTGTTACAATAAGATCATGCCGCATATCCACGAGAAAATCGATTTTGTCGCCGATATCTATATAGTGAACAACGGACGCGTTCTGCTCCGTAAGCACGATAAATACAAAATATGGCTTCCCGTCGGAGGGCATATAGAGTTAAATGAAGATCCGAATGAAGCTGCGGTGCGGGAAGCAAAGGAGGAAGTTGGACTGGATGTCGAAATCATCGCAGCAAATTCTATACAGAATATCCATGATTCATTTGAAAATTATAAAGAACTCATCCCGCCTCGATTTTTAAATCGTCATAAAGTCAATGAACATCATGAACATATTGCTCTGTCTTATTTTGCTACCAGCAAGAGCGATGCGATACAACAAGGTCAAACCGAGATTAGTGACGATATCCGCTGGCTCACTGCGCAAGAGCTTGATGATCCCGCGCTCGGGATAAATGACCGGGTCAAATATTACGCGCATACGGCGCTCGAAGCACTCTCATGAAACTCGTTATCGGCCTCATCGGCGCACCGCTCGCGGGCAAGGAAACGTGCGCAAACCTGCTCGAAAAACTGTTGGTGGAGGACGGCTATTCGGTCAGCCGCCATACGTTCTCGGAGATCCTCAAGGCAACGCTCGACCTCTGGGACATCCCTCACGGACGCGACAACGAGCAAAAGATGGCGATCATCATGAACGCGGAGATGGGCTTTGGGGACGGTGCGCTCTCACGGGCGATGCGACGGAGACTGATGGAAGACACCGCGGACGTGACGATCCTTGACGGCGTCCGCTGGCTCGCCGACGAACACATGATCCGCAGTCTTGGCGACGGAGGGGTCAAGACCATTATGGTATATATCTCCGCAGACCCGAAAGTGCGCTACGCGCGGTTGCTTGCGCGAAACCGCGTCGGCGAAGCCGCGACGACATTGGAGAATTTTGAGCGGCAAGAAAAGGCTCGGACCGAAGTGGATATCCCGGATATCGGTAGCCGTGCCGAAATCGCGCTCGAAAACAATTACAACAGCATTGAACACTTCGAACAGGATATCAATCGCGTCTACGAGAGCCTATTCGACGAGACGCGACGATAACAGCGCCCATCACGAAAAATCATTTTATCCGCGGAAAAAGAATGTCTGGTTTTTTTGTTTTCAACGCACTATCCTCATGCACGATTGCCGCGCGGATTTTCTTTGCT
Organism: uncultured bacterium; assembly: GCA_963747905.1. Taxonomy (GTDB): domain Bacteria; phylum Patescibacteriota; class Minisyncoccia; order UBA6257; family 2-01-FULL-56-20; genus JAKAGE01. The sequence goes on from CAVVHF010000011.1 coordinate 39,560, forward strand.
GTATCCGGCAGAAACGGCACGAGCTCGACCGCAACGGCATCAAGCAGCGAAACGAGGTTGAACAACGCTGCCGCGCGCGTCGCATCGTCCTTTATCTCCCACACTTTCCGATCGTTCACATAACGATCGCCGAACGAGAGTGCGGCCCAGACCGCAGCGAGCGCATCGGAGAATTTATACTCCTTCAATTTTACGTAAACCGTCCGCTTCATTGCTTCGATTGTTATGTCAAAATCGCCGTCGAGTACACCGCCTTCTAGCGTCTCTTTCTCCGCAAGCGTAAGCACTCGCGCGGCAAAATTACCGAGCCCGTTGGCCAGATCGGAGTTATATCGTTCTTTCATCTTCGTCTCGGAAAAATCGCCATCATCGCCGAACGAGACTTCGCGAAGAAGAAAATAACGCACCGCATCATTCCCATATCGCGCAGCGAGATCAATTGGATCAACTCCGTTACCCAATGACTTGGACATTTTCGCACCATCGACAGTGAGAAACCCCGTTGAAATCACCTGTCCCGGTAATGGCAATCCAGCGGACATAAGCATTGCCGGCCAGATCACCGCATGAAAACGCACAATGTCCTTCGCCATCACGTGTACATCCGCCGGATGTTCTTCCCATCCCTCTACGCCCACAATAGAAATGTAATTGACGAGCGCATCGGCCCATACATAGATGACCTGACCGGGATCGTTCGGTACCGGGATACCCCATTCCTTTTTTTCGCGCGAGAAGCTCACATCCTCGAGCCCTTGTTCCACGAACGCGCGCACCTCATTGAACCGGTGCGCAGGCGCAACAAACTCACCATGTGCCTCATAGAATTCCAACAACCGCTGCTGATAATTTGATAAACGGAAAAAATAATTCTCCTCGGTGACAAGCTCCGGTGCAACTTTGTGATCGGGGCACAGACCGTCGGGCGTCAACTCGTCCTCCTTCATAAACGCCTCGTGCCCCTTACAATACAATCCTTGATACTGTCCTTTATAAATATCACCCGCCGCTTCCATCCTGCCCCAAATATCGCGCACCACTTCGATATGCCGCTCTTCGGTGGTGCGGATGAAATCGGTGTTTGAAATGCCGAGTTTTGCCCACGTCGAACTCCACACATCCGCGAGCCGGTCGATATACGCGTGAATGTCCTCGCCAGTTTTCTTTGCCGCATCCACCGTCTTTTGCGCATTCTCATCCACGCCAGTGGAAAACACAACGTGCTCCCCACGCGCCTCGCGCCAGCGCGCGAGCGTATCGGCGACGATCGTCGAATACGCGTGGCCGATGTGCGGCTTGTCGTTCACATAATAGATGGGGGTCGTGATATAAAATTCGTCGCGTGAGTCCATGGGAATAAGCCTACTATTTTTCCTCTTCTTTCTGCAACCCATCGAGGACATGCGATTCGAATTGCTGTGCGATGAGGAAGAATATCAGGGTCCAGAACGCGAGCGTGACGGAGGTCAAAAGTGCCGCAACGACGGCGACCGCGCCGGAAAGGATCGGCCCGAGAAACGGCACCAGCTCAAAGATTGCCGCCAGAACCGCGATCAAGAATGCGTATCGTACGCCGAGCAGCGACAACCCTCCCCATACTAAAAATCCCATGATCGCGCTAAGCACCACCTGCATCCGAAACCACGACCCGATCAGTTCTTTGGATCGCTTATAGATCCGCATCGCCGTCTCGTCGTAATCCGGCGGCACGACGATCTTTAGGAACCTTTCCACGCCGTCATGGGTAAGGCTCAGATAGAACGAGCTCGCAAGTACCGCCACCGCAAGACCGAAGCTTCCGAGTATCTGGGAAAAAAGTTGGAGCGGCGAAACATTGCCGGCGATGAATTGCGTCGACATTTTCCCGACGAGCGACCCTACCGATTGCGGAACCCTAAGATCAAGCAATATTCCCCATCCGCCGAGGCTCGCCGCATTGACACCGGAAAGGATCGTACTGATCTCCACGAGTAGGAACGGGATGACGGTATAGACGACCGCGACAAAGACGATCAGCGCGATGAGAAATATCAGGATGACGCTCACGCTTCGCGGCAGGCTAATGCGAGTCTCAAAAAAATCCACAATCCCTTCCAACCCCGAAGAAATAATGATCGCCAAAAATAGCCCGAGTACAATCTGCCGGCCGTCGTACAGCACGGCGAAGAGCGCCACAAAAACCAGTATACGCCAGAGGGTTGCCCATGAGATCTCAAATGTGGTTTTTTCGTTGGCGTTCACAATATAATCATTGATTATTTTTCGATTGTTAAAATTTTCTTAAATGCCGCTTGACTTTTATACGGGCCAACGACCGCAAGATTGAGCCCCTTATCTTTAAGGATCGCCCTTGCCACCTTTTGTACATCCCGTGCGGTTACCTTCCTTATTCTATCCGTTAACACCGTCGGCGACGAAATCCCGCCGGTCAGCACCTCCTGGCCGCCATAAAAGCTAGCGAGGTCATCCGAAGTCTCAAGCCCAAGAACCAAACCACCGATCATGTGGTCCTTACTCTTTTGTAGCTCTTTTTCCGGCACTGCATCGTCCCGAAGAATCCGACACTCCTCAAGGATCGCCCGGATGACCTCCTCCATCCGCTTGCGGTCCGCACCCGCAGAGACGGTGAGCAGCCCGTGGTCGAGCGACAGGTCCGCGGCCGCCCAGATATAATACGCGGCACCCATCTTCTCGCGAATACGCGCGAAAAGACGCGAACTCATTCCCCCGCCGAGAAGGTCCGCCAGCACGCGCAAAGCATAGCGCCGCTCGTCGAACATATCGAACGCGCGAAAGCCAAGCACAACGTGCGCCTGGTCCGATTCCTTAAAATGCAATTTTATTTTCGGCGCCAATTGCCGTTCCACGGTTTTTTTCTTTGCGGGCGCCGTATGTCGCGGGAGCGCGCCGAAATATTTTTTGATCTGCGCGACCGTGGTCGCCTCGCCAAACTTTCCCGCCACGATGACGACCGTCCCTGACATCACATAGCGCTGGTTGCGATACGAAACAAAATCGTGGCGCGCGAGCATTTGTATGATCGGCTTCTCGCCGCCCACATCCCAACCCGCCGGCTGATCGCCGTAGACCAACCGCGCAAAGTCACGCTGCGCTCGCGCCGGAAGGTCGTCCTTATACATGTTGACCTCCTGAATGATCACCCCTCGCTCCTTCTCAATCTCCGCCTCGTTAAAAAGTGGATGAAGATAAAGATCCGAAACAATTTCTAATATCTTCGGCAATTTTTCCGCCTGCGCCTTAGCGTAGTAACCGGTATATTCAGTCCCGGTGAACGCGTTAAACTGCGCGCCGAGGGTAGTGAGCTCGTGCGCGATCATCCCCGGCTCGGGCCGGTCGGTCGTTCCTTTGAACATCATGTGCTCCAAAAAATGCGAAACTCCATTCTGATGTTTCATCTCATATTCCGATCCCGCGCGCACCAGGATGAGCACTGTGGCGGCAAGATTTTCCGGCTGGGGAACCAGCAATATACGCAGGCCATTCTTTAAAATAATTTTTTTGGGATTTTTTATCATGAATTGGAAATTGGTTCGCTACTGGTACTGTTGGTGATCGTCTGAATGTCGGACTCAAAGCTCTGTGCGCGATCAACCACTGCTTCGCCGTAGGTCCATAGATAGTTTTGCCAGTCGCCGCCCGCGTAATACTTTGCCGCCGTACACCGTTCCTGGCTGAGAGTAGCGCTGTAGAGCGTCTGGCATCCTGTCATATTATCCTTTAAATACAATGCGGTGGCCACAAATGCATCAGTATCATTCCATGGCGACGGCGGATCATCTTTTGTGATCTGCGCGACGGCAGAGGAATAGCTATCCCACGTGGACGGCACGAACTGCGCCGGCCCCATCGCGCCGCCATATACGCCATCCGCGTTGGGGCACGATATCAACATCTCGCTCGGATCAAGGTTGAGCGACTGCGTGATCGCGAGGAAGAGCGGCTGGTCGGACGGGCTCATCGCCGTTTGATAGTTGCACTGGCCAAGGTTCTGACCAAGTGCGGATTCGCGGTCCAAGATCGCAAGGATGAACGCCGGATTAATGCCGGTTGCATTCGACGCCACCCGTGCATATTGATACGCATCCTCAAATGATAGTTGCCCGCCGCCGAGCAACTGGAAGATCTGGTTGCTAATTTGCGCTGCCGACACCTGCGTTTGCGCGAGCAACACCTGATATTTTGATTCCTGCCCCTGCGTCGCCGCAAGCAGCTGCGCCTCCTGTGTCTTTGTGCTCGCCACCTCCTGCGCCTGCGCCGCCTGATACGCCGCTACGCTTGCTGCATCGGACTTCGACGCCTCAAACTGCTGTTCCTCGTTTTGCAACTGGGATTGAAGGCCTGCGATCTGTTGCGTGGTCATGCGCAAACTGCTCTCCGCAAGGGTGATATTTTCTGTATCATTCCAAACGTCGGAAATCTGCGGATCTTGGAGGAACGCTTGCACAAGGCTCACTTGGTCGTTTTGATAAAGTTCCTGCATCAATACCTCCATCGCCGCCTTCTTGGTAGTAACCGCCGCCTGCAGATCGGCGATCTGAGATTGCGCCTCACTGATATTGCTGTTCAGTTGTTGGGAGGTAAGGTTGACGGCTTGGATCTGCAAATTAAGTGACGCGATCTTGTCATTTAATATACTGATCTGGTCATTAAGCGTCTTCCCCTGCGTTTGATAGCTCGTGATCTGTCCCTGATATTGGTCTATTTGCGTTTCAAGCTGGGCGAGTTGGGACTCAAGCTGGGTGCGCGCGGCGGTAGGATCGGTACTGGACGCCGCTATCGTGCGGCTCGCGTCACCGGACGCCTTATTGAAAAACGTCGGCGCGGCGGCGGATCCGAACACGAAAAAAATCACCGCCGAAGCGATAACCGCAACGCGCAGAATTCTCGTAAGTGGGATGCGGATGATCCGCTCGCCCGCCAGATCAACGCGCGCCGCGAGAGGCCCGAATGAGCTCCAGCTCCGACCGCCCGGTTTTTTGACCGAAACGTCGCCAAGTACCCTCGGCTTCAAAGGTCGTTTCATTGCTCTTTTATTATAACGCAAAAAGAAGACTAAAATATGTGTTATGTGTTCGGCACGTTGAACGTCACGCTCCCCATCCCGTTCCCTGGGGATAAGCGAGCTCCTGTACGTGCCAGCCCGGGAAAGGGCGACGCGGACCACCTTGGTTCTGTGCCAAGAGATGAGGGCCTGTAGGGGTCCAAGACAACGCCCCTCGACCCACAATCCCGATGGTCCTTTTTGATCTCCTAGCGCCCTACCAATCAGGTGGGTCGAAAGACGCGAACGATCATGGATGGCAAAATGGATTCCCTCCTATAGGAATTAAATGAAACTATCATGTCGATTTCAAGATTTAAATGAAACTATCATGTCGATTTCAAGATTTCAAATAAAACTATCATGTCTATTTCAAAATTTTAAATGAAACTATCATGTGGATTTAAAATTTTGAAATCGACATGATAGTTTCATTTAAAATCTTGAAATCGACATGATAGTTTCATTTAAAATTTTGAAATCTACATGATAGTTTAATTTAAAATCTTGAAATCGACATGATAGTTTCATTTAAAATTTTGAAATCGAAATGATAGTTTCATTTAAAATTTTGAAATCGATATGATAGTTTCATTTAAAATTTTGAAATCTACATGATAGTTTCATTTAAAATTTTGAAATCGACATGATAGTTTCATTTAAATCTTGAAATCGTACATGATAGTTTCATTTAAAATTTTGAAATCTACATGATAGTTTCATTTAAAATTTTGAAATCTACATGATAGTTTCATTTAAAATTTTGAAATCTAAATGATACTTTCAAATTTGAAATCGACATGATAGTTTCATTGAAAATCTTGAAATTGACGTGATAGTTTCATTGTAAATTTTGAAATCGACATGATAGTTTCATTGAAAATCTTGAAATGTACATGAAACTATCATCTAGATTTAAAAATTTTAAATGAAATTATCATGTCGTTTTCAAGATTTTCAATGAAATTATCATGTCGTTTTCAAGATTTTCAATGAAACTATCATGTCGTTTTCAAGATTTAAATCAAATTATCATGTCGTTTTCAAGATTTTAAATAAAATTATCATGTCGATTTCAAGATTTTAAACGAAACTATCATATAAATTTCAAAATTTTAAATGAAACTATCATGTAGATTTCAAAATTTTAAATGAAACTATCATGTCGATTTCAAGATTTTAAATTAAACCATCATGTCGATTTCAAGATTTAAATGAAACTATCATCTACATTTCAAAATTTACAATGAAACTATCATGTAGATTTCAAAATTTTAAATTAAACTATCATCTAGATTTCAAGTGAAAGTATGATCTAGATTTCAAAATTTTAAATGAAACTATCATGTCGATTTAAAAATTTTAAATGAAACTATCATGTCGATTTCAAAATTTTAAATAAAACTATCATGTCGATTTCAAAATTTTAAATAAAACTATCATGTCGATTTCAAAATTTTAAATAAAACCATCATGTACATTTCAAGATTTTAAATAAAACTATCATGTCGATTTTAAGATTTTAAATGAAACTCTCATCTAGATTTCAAAATTTTAAATCAAACTATCATGTCGATTTCAAAATTTTAAATGAAACTCTCATCTACATTTCAAGATTTTAAATAAAACTATCATGTCGATTTCAAGATTTTAAATGAAAATATCATGTCGATTTCAAAATTTTAAATGAAACTATCATGTCGATTTCAAGATTTTAAATGAAACTATCATCTAGATTTCAAGTAAAAGTATGATCTAGATTTCAAAATTTACAATGAAACTATCATGTAAATTTCAAAATTTTAAATGAAACTATCAGATAGATTTCAAAATTTTAAATAAAACTATCAGATAGATTTCAAAATTTTAAATGAAACTATCATATAGATTTCAAAATTTTAAATGAAACTATCAGATAGATTTCAAAATTTTAAATAAAACTATCATGATAGATTTCAAAATTTTAAATGAAACTATCATATAGATTTCAAAATTTTAAATGAAACTATCAGATAAATTTCAAAATTTTAAATGAAACTATCTGATAGATTTCAAAATTTTAAATGAAACTATCATGTCGATTTCAAAATTTACAATGAAACTCTCATCTACATTTCAAGATTTAAATGAAACTCTCATCTACATTTCAAGATTTTAAATTAAACCATCATGTCGATTTCAAGATTTAAATGAAACTATCATGTCGATTTCAAGATTTTAAATGAAACTATCATGTAGATTTCAAGATTTTAAATGAAACAATCATGTCGATTTCAAGATTTTAAATGAAACCATCATGTAGATTTCAAGATTTTAAATGAAACTATCATATAAATTTCAAAATTTTAAATGAAACTCTCATCTACATTTCAAGATTTTAAATGAAACTATCATGTCGATTTCAAAATTTACAATGAAACTCTCATCTACATTTCAAGATTTAAATGAAACTATCATGTCGATTTCAAGATTTAAATGAAACTATCATGTCGATTTCAAGATTTTAAATGAAACTATCATGTCGATTTCAAGATTTTAAATGAAACCATCATGTAGATTTCAAGATTTTAAATGAAACCATCATGTAGATTTCAAGATTTTAAATGAAACTATCATATAAATTTCAAAATTTTAAATGAAACTCTCATCTACATTTCAAGATTTTAAATGAAACTATCATGTCGATTTCAAGTGAACGTATCATGTAAATTCCAAAATTTTAAATGAAACTATCATGTAGATTTCAAAATTTTAAGTGAAACTATCATGTAGATTTCAAAATTTTAAATGAAACTATCGTGACGATTTCAAGATTTAAATGAAACTATCATGTTGATTTCAAGATTTAAATGAAACTATTATGTAGATTTCAAATGAAACTCTCATCTACATTTCAAAATTTACAATGAAACTATCATTTAAAATTTTGAAATCTACATGATAGTTTCATTTAAAATTTTGAAATCTACATGATAGTTTCATTTAAAATTTTGAAATCTACATGATAGTTTCATTCAAAATTTTGAAATCTATCTGATAGTTTCATTTAAAATTTTGAAATCTACATGATAGTTTCATTTAAAATTTTGAAATCTACATGATAGTTTCATTCAAAATTTTGAAATCTATCTGATAGTTTCATTTAAAATTTTGAAATCTATCTGATAGTTTTATTTAAAATTTTGAAATCTATCTGATAGTTTCATTTAAAATTTTGAAATCTACATGATAGTTTCATTCAAAATTTTGAAATCTATCTGATAGTTTCATTTAAAATTTTGAAATCTACATGATAGTTTCATTTAAATCTTGAAATCGTCATGATGGTTTCATTTAAAATTTTGAAATGGACATGATGGTTTCATTTAAAATATTGAAATCGACATGATAGTTTTATTTAAAATCTTGAAATCTACATGATACTTTCATGTAAATTTTGAAATCGATATGATAGTTTTATTTGAAATCTTGAAAACGACACGATTGTTTCATTTAAATCTTGAAATCGACATGATTGTTTCATTTAAAATTTTGAGATCGACCTGATAGTATTATTGTAAATTTTGAAATCTACATGATACTTTCACTTGAAATCGACATGATAGTTTCATTGAAAATCTTGAAATTGACGTGATAGTTTCATTGTAAATTTTGAAATCTAGATGATAGTTTCATGTACATTTCAAGATTTTAAATGAAACTATCATGTCGATTTCAAATGAAAGTATCATGTAAATTTCAAAATTTTAAATGAAACTATCAAGTCGATTTCAAGATTTAAATGAAACTATCATGTCGATTTCAAGATTTAAATGAAACTATCATGTAAATTTCAAAATTTTAAGTGACACTATCATGTCGATTTCAAAATTTTAAATGAAAGTATCATATCGATTTCAAGATTTAAATGAAACTATCATGTCGATTTCAAGATTTTAAATGAAACTATCATGTCGATTTCAAGATTTTAAATGAAACTATCATGTAAATTTCAAAATTTTAAATGAAACTATCATGTCGATTTCAAGATTTAAATGAAACTATCATGTAGATTTCAAATGAAACTATCATGTAGGTTTCAAAATTT
>CAVVHF010000012.1:0-21477 GCA_963747905.1 uncultured bacterium
CTCATCTTTTCATTGAGGGTTACGAATTTTCCGAGGCTTATTTGTTTGAGGTCTTTGATCAGCCGCAGATAAAGGCGCACCACCTCAAGATTTTCTCTGGCCGCTTGCAACAACGCCCGCTTGGACTGGCTGCTGTTGGCGCGATAGATGTTTGCGATCATTTCCGTCGTCTCTCTTTTGAGGTCTTCGCCGAGGGTATATTTGTATTCCCGATCGAAATTCTTAGTGAATTTGAATAAATCCAGCAGGAAATCGTAGCTGACTTTATAGACTGGTAATGTGTCGTAGATGGCCATATTTTAAAAAAATTTTCGACGGGGAAATAGTCAAATAGCCGAATAGTCGGATCAATTGTGCACGCAACGCACCGAAAAGCCCTCGGCCTGCGCGTAAGCTTCCCGGCTGACTCCGGCGTTACCAGAGTCCAAGAGACGAGTCCAAGCCGAACCGCCGGACACGAGGGACGACCAGAAGACCGCGAAGGAGCCCTGATAGGTGAACGAACCATCGGTATTGCGGTCGCCAGCGAGGAGGCCGTTGAAGCCGGACGTTCCGCCGCTTTTAAGTTGTGTCCCTTGCGTGGTGCCGCGATATTGCTCGCTGTCGTCTGCGCAATAAGGGGGCGGACTGCTGGCGGTGCCGCTACACATGCCTAAATAGATTTCAAGCGTTTTATATTCGGCGTCGGTGGGGAGATGCCAGTTTGCCGGACAAATACCCGTGACGGCTATGCCGGTGGTGCTCGTCGAACCGCCCATGGCTTGAGTCCATTGGTAGAGGCCGCCATATTCATTGGTGGTGCTTCCAGTGGAGAGGGGGCAATTTGCGTTGCTGTCGCTGTAACAATATTTTTGGATGGAAACAGTGCTTGTCCCTTGGCTTTGAACCGTGCTGCCGCCGGTCGTGCAGGTACCGACGTAGCCGTTCACACAGGAGGTGATTTTAGTGCCGACGTTCAGATTTTGCGACATCCAACACTGACTGCCGATGAGGACGGTGGCATAGCTTTGACTATCTCGGCTATCAAACAACAGCGATCCGCATGTCCACGAGGATGCGGCGAGAGAGCGAAACTTGCCCGTTTACCGTGTCCACCGTGACGATTTATGTTGGAAGCTATTTTCGTGGTGTCATGGAAAGTATCGGTGACCGTAACCGGACTCGTGGTGACTGCCAACACTATGGTTACAGTTATGGCCACAGCAAGGACAATTAAGATAGAAACGATTGCGGGTTTTTTGAAGAAATTGCGTCGCATTTTTATATGACTACATTATATATCACGAGGTGATTTTCTGTCTGCTACCTCCTCTGTGCGCCGCGTTTCTTTGCCTTACGCTCCGGCTCGTTCAGAAACTGCTTCAACTGGCTTTCGCTGAACCGCCATTGTCCTATCTTCGACCCTTTGAGCTTCTTTGCCCGCAGATAACGCTGGACGGTGCGGTAGCTCACCCGCAAGGCGTCGGCGGCTTCGCGGACGGTATACAACTTTTCCATATGAGTTTATTGTATCAAATCTGACGTCGTTTGTCGCAACATCGCTTGTGCACTTCTGGCCATTGTCGCACTTTGTCGTACTATGGTATGCTTGCCGTATGATCTATTTCCTCTATGCCCGCAAATCAACCGATGTTGAAGACAAACAGGTGCGCTCCATCGAAGACCAGCTCGCTGTTTTGCGGACGCTGGCGAAAACGGAAGGGCTGGATATTGCCCAAGAGTTCGTTGAAAAACAGTCCGCCGAGAACCCCGGCCGTCCCGTATTCAACGGGATGATCGGCCGGATACAAAAAGGAGAAGCACAAGGCATTGTCTGCTGGAACCTCGACCGCCTGTCCCGTAATCCGGTGGACAGCGGGCAGATAAGCTGGCTCTTACAGCAAGGAGTGATCCAGCACATCAGGACGCCGGAGCGGAGCTATTATTCCAAAGACAGCGTGCTCTTGATGTCCGTTGAGTTCGGCATGGCAAACCAGTATATCCGCGACTTGAGCGCGAACACGAGCCGAGGGCTAAGAGAGAAAGCAAAGCGCGGCGACTATCCCGCTCCGGCTCCCGTCGGCTATCTGAACAATCCGAGAACTAAGACCATCATCGTGGATAAGCGCAAAGCCCCTATCGTTCGCAAGGCATTTGAACTCTACGCCGAGAACGGTTCGCGTCTTGAGGACATCGCCCGTTTCCTTTATGAAAACGGCATACGGACGAAAGCGACGAAAGCATGGGGCGGCGACAAGCCGTTCCATAAAGATAAAGTAAAATGGATTCTCACCAATTCTTTTTACTACGGACAGTTCCGCTACGCCGGAGAGATGTACGAAGGACGCTATGCGCCGATAGTCGAAAAGCGACTTTTTGATAAAGTCCAAGAGATTTTGAAACTGCGAGGCAGGGTTCAAAAAGCAAAGAAGGAACCGACGGCTCTCTGCCGTTTGATGAAGTGCGGATCATGCGGATGTTCCATCACGGCCGAGGTGATAACGAAGCATCAGAAGAACGGGAACATCCACCGCTACGTCTATTATCGCTGTAGCAAGAAACGGGGCGTTTGCGGCGAGCCGTATATCCGCGAGGAGGAAATGACGAGCAAAGCTTTCAAGCCTGCTCTCCGACTTTGTTTTGCCCCAAGCATGGGCAACGGAATTGTCGTCTATGGCCGACAACGACGAGCAAGAAATACAAAGCGTAACGGCGGCGTCCGTCCAAGACCTGCGGGCGAAAGTTGCCGACTTGAACGAGAGGATCAGCCGCCTGACCGACCTCTACATTGAGCAGGACATCGACCGCGACGCTTACCTTGAGCGGAAGCGATGCGCTCATGTCCGAGAGGAAGTCGGCCGAGGAGCAGATCGCCCGATTGGGACGAGACGCCGCCGCATGGCTCCAACCTCTGCGGGAGTGGATAAAAGACGCGGAAAGACTGGACGAAATATCAAAAACCGCCGACCCCACCCCCAAAAAATCTTCGCTCTTAAAAATCTTCGGCTCCAACCTTCTTCTCAAAAACCGTCTTCTCGTTTCTACCCCCACCCCACCTTACGCTTCGCTCCGCGAAGCGCGGTTAAATTTTTCTGAAAATGACTTAAACAATTCTCTGGTGCGCGGGAGAGGATTCGAACCTCCACGCCTTTCGGCGCTACCACCTCAAGGTAGTGCGTCTGCCATTTCGCCACCCGCGCATTCTGCATTCCCATTTTAAACGATAAAAATAAAAAGTACAGCCTTTGAGCGAGTGGACGTGCCCACGTCGGAGCAAAAAGACTGTGCTTTTTATTTTATATGGAAACGTCTAACTTCTGCCTAATCTTTGCGCCGGAGATCTTTCGGACGAAATAGAGCTTTGAGCGATGGACTTTCTTTGGACTCGAAACCACCTCTACCTTGACGATAGACGGCGAATGGATCGGGTACACCTTCTCCACTCCGACGCCGGCGATGGTGGTACGGACGGTGAACGTCGCGCCCGACTCGGAACCGTGCTTGCGCGCAATCACTAAACCAGCGAACGGGGTCTTGCCCTCGTACACCTTGACCTTCGCGCCCGACTTTATTTTTTTGAGGATTTCTTCGTTGATCATTTTTTTATAAGAATGGTTACTACGCCATCGCTAACGTTTTTATTTTATCGACAAGATCGTCTATAGATACTTTCACTTTGATAAAATATTCCTTTACGCCAAATTGCCGTGCCTTTTCAACGTCGGAATCCTGCGCCAGGTTGCTTACGATGATGACCGGCACCTTGTCTAACTGCGGCGTGATCGAAATCATTTGTAAAACCTCGAACCCGGTGACCTTCGGCATAACGAGGTCGAGCACAATGAGCGAAGGCAATGTTTCTTTTAGCATATGCATCGCTTCCTCACCGTCGAACGCCTGCGTGACCGCAAACCCCTCTTTTTCAAGGCGCCCCTTCATGAGCGACGACAAAAAGTGGTCGTCCTCGATGATCATGATTGTTTTAGGCTCATTTGCCATATTATTTATTCTAGCATACAAAGAGCTTTTTAGTTGTCCCAATTACCTCCCTCGCTTTCGCCTGCGATCGATTCGCTGGCCAAAGAGAAGAAAGTTCGACTATATAAAAATGAATTTTTATATATTAGTTTAATTGATCCACGCACAGCTTCCGCTACGCGTGCCTTGTTACGACTTAGCCCATGTTACCGATCTTAAATTAATACCACCGAAGTGATATTTCATCTACTACCGGCTCCCTTGGCTTGACGGGCAGTGAGTACAGGACTCGAGAACGTATTCACCGCAGCGTGGCTGATCTGCGATTACTAGCGATTCCGGCTTCATGAGGGCAGGTTTCAGCCCTCAATCCGAACTGGGGCCGGGTTTGATGGGATTAGCTCCCCCTTACGGGTTGGCAACCCATTGTCCCGACCATTGTAACACGAGTGTAGCCCAAGGTATCAAAGGGCCATGCGGATTTGACGTCATCCCCTCCTTCCTCCCCGCCCACAGATCACAATGAATTCATTTCATTTCGATCTCTGGGCGGGGCAGTTTCACGCGACACATGTAACGCGTAATAGGGGTTGCGCTCGTTACCCCACTTAAGGGAACACTTCAAAGCACGAGCTGACGACAACCATGCAGCACCTGTCCATGATGTCCTTGTGAGAGGGCCAATGTTTCCACCGGCTTTCATCATAGATTTCTAACCTTGGTAAGGTTCCTCGCTTACTGACGAATTAAACCTCATGTTCCACCGCTTGTGCGAGTCCCCGTCTATTCCTTTGAGTTTTAGCCTTGCGGCCGTACTTCCCAGGCGGCCTGTTTAACGCGTTAGCTACGCCACTCCGAGGGTCGATACTCGAAACAGCAAACAGGCATCGTTTAGGGCGTGGACTACAAGGGTATCTAATCCTTTTTGCTCCCCACGCTTTCGCATCTCAGAGTCAGGAAGGTCCCAGTGCACTGCCTTCGCCTTTGGTGTTCCCCACGATATCAACGGATTTCACCCCTACACCGTGAGTTCCATGCACCTCTAACCTCCTCTAGTTCCGCCGTATCTCCTGCACTTCCACCGTTAGGCGGTGGGCTTTAACAAAAGACGCGCGAAACCTCCTACATGCTCTTTACGCCCAATAAATCCGGATAATGCTTGAGGTCTACGTATTACCGCTGGTGCTGGCACGTAGTTACCCACCTCTTTCCGTATGACAGTCATTTGCATTCTTATCATACTACCGTAGTTTACGACCCGAGGGCCTTCATCCTACACGCGGTGTCGCTCGATCAGGCTTTCGCCCATTGTCGAATATTCTCGACTGCTGCCTCCCGTAGGAGTACGAGCCGTGTCTCAGTCTCGTCGTTGGGGGTCAGGCTCTCACCTCCCCTACCGGTCATAGCCTTGGTAAGCCGTTACCTTACCAACTAGCTGATCGGACCTAGGCCGATCTCAAAGCGTCTTGCGACTTTCGTCTTTCGACAATATCGGGTATTACCTCACCTTTCGATGAGCTATCCCCGTCTTCGAGGTACGTACCAGGGTGTTACTAACTCGTTCGCCGCTAAATTTATAAATCCGTCGTCTTGATGTAATCGCAACTTCTTCAAAATAAATTCCGCTCGACTTGCATGCCTTATCCACACCGCCAGCATTCATCCTGGACCAGGATCAAATCCTCTGATAAAAAGATAACGTTTGAAGTCTCAAAAACTTCAAACGGTGATCCTTACTTATTGTTGCAACATTTGATTACTTCTTAACGTTGCCAAAAAGAATAAATTGGGACAACTAAAAAACTCTCTTTTGGTTTTCTTACCATTTCAATTGTAAAGGGGCAGCTCGATACAACGAGGTCTATTGTAGCAAATGGCGGGAAGGTGTCAATAGTAGGGTGTAGAGTGCCTACCAAATAGTCATCTGCCTAGAGACAGGTGCCCTACATCTTGATCTTGCTATTGACAAAAGATGAAAATATATATTAATATAGTCCTAGCACTCCTTGGAGGGGAGGCTTATGAACACACCTCAAAAAATGCACTGGACGGCCGCTCCTCGGGAGCGTGCCACCAAACCCGCCACTGACTGGCGGAATAGGGCGGTCGTTTATATTAAATGGGCCGCGGGCGGGGTTGTCGGTCTGCTTTTCGGGAGTTTTTCCTCATACTGTTGGAGCTTGCCGGTTTGGGGCTCGATAGTGTTCGGGGTAGCAACGGCCTTGGCCGCATACTGGTCCATTGGCTGGGTCGAAAAACAGATAAGCTAACATGAAGTCCCGGGTTGGACGCACATTGCGACCGGCCCATTTATTTATCCCATTTGACGAACACATTAATTCCGCATATAATAGACAACATTATGAAAGACAAAATCCACCCGAAGTATTTCCCTCACGCTGCGGTCATCTGCGCGTGCGGCAACACATTCACCACCGGCGCCACCCAGGAAGAGATCCGCGTTGAAATTTGCGCGCAGTGCCATCCGTTCTATACCGGCGAAGAGAAACTCATCGACACCGCTGGACGCGTGGAGAAGTTCAAGTCACGCCGCGCTGCCAAGGTTGAACCGAAGCCGAAGAAAGTACGCCCAAAGAAACAATAAGCGCATAGCAAAAGACCCTTCTTCTTTTTGACGGTCACGTTCCTACGTGGCATTTCCGTCAAAAAGAAGAAGGGTCTTTTGCTATGCGTGTTCTAATATTTCGCGAACCTTTGCCACCGTTAGATCTAAGTCATCGGTCTTATCGATAAAGTCCTCCATGCCGAGCGATTTCGCCAGATCGTTGCGCGCGGACGTGGTCCGTGGCCATGGATCTTTGAGGTTGCTCAGAAACGCCACCTTGATGTCCTTCGTTTTGGGATCCTGTTTGATCTCGAGCGCCGCGTCGGTCCCCGAAGCGCCCGCCATATAGATTTCCATCAATACAAGATCGGGATGTGATTTTTTTGCCGTAGCAACCGCTTCTCTTGCATCGGCAGCAACGATCGCCTCGAATCCCGACGCACCCAACTTTAACGCCATGATCTCCCGAATATCCTGCTCATTATCCACCACGAGGATTAATGGCTTATCTCTCATGCGAGCAATTTTTTAATCTCGACGACCAAACGATTGATGTCATCGGTCTTTTGGAGATATTCCTGCGCACTGAACTCTTCCGAAATCCATCGTCAACGATCAGGATGAGTTTTTGTTCTGCCATCAATAATATGATACCATGTTGATTGAAAAACGAACGCGCCTCTTTTGTCTATGACCACCAATAAAATCATTGTAGAAATACGGGCGGGCGCCGGCGGCGACGAAGCCTCTATTTTTGCTGGCGATCTGGCGCGCATGTATCAACGCTATGCCGCACGGCGAGGCTGGAGCTTTTCCATCCTTGATTCCAGCGAGAACTCACAAGGATACAAGAGCCTGACCGCCGAGGTAAAAGGTGAAGGCTGTTATGAGGCGTTGAAGCACGAATCTGGCGTACACCGCGTACAGCGCATCCCGAAGACGGAAAAGGCGGGACGCGTACATACGTCCACGGCCTCCGTGGCAATCTTGCCGATTGTGGAAGCACGCGAGGTGAACATCGCGCCGAATGACCTCGAGGTGACTTTCTCGCGCGCCGGCGGACCGGGCGGACAGAACGTCAACAAAGTGGAAACGGCGGTGCGAATATTGCACAAGCCCACCGGCATCGTCGTCGCCTCGCGCGAAGAACGCTCGCAATATGCCAACCGCGAGAAAGCGATGGATGTTTTACGCGCGAAGCTCTACGAACTCGAACAGATCCGCGCCGCCGGTAACATCGCTCAGGACCGCCGCGATCAGATCGGCACTGCCGACCGCTCGGAGAAGATTCGCACGTACAACTTCCCCGACGACCGCATCACCGACCACCGCATCGGCAAGAAGTGGCACAACATCGAGAAGATACTGGAGGGCGAGTTCGATCCGATCGTGAAGGCGTTTGCCGAGAATAAATAAAATGGAAAGCGAATATCCAAAATTAGTGCGGGATAAGATCCCCGAGATCATCAAGGATAAAACCGGCACTGAGCCGACCTATCGCACCATTGAGGATGATACGGAATTTTTGGGCGCGCTGTTAAAGAAAGCGACCGAAGAGGCCGCCGAACTTCAGCACTCGGTTGAAAATAATAACATAGAAGAAGAGCTTGCCGACCTTCTTGAGGTCATCAATACAATCATCGCACTGCGCGGAAAACTTATAGAGGACATCGAAGCCATCCAGATCATAAAGCGCGAGAAACGCGGCGGATTCGAAAAACGGATCCTTATGGATGAACCTCCGAAACCCCGAAGTTAAGGATTTCTTTCCCATCGTCAGTGAAGAGGAACCTTCCCTTTATCTTTTTTCCCGCAAGTACGAGCGGCACCCAATGTGGATCATCGACCCACATTGACTCGAACTGCAGCTTCTTTATGTCGTGCCATTGCGGCCGCATTTCCTCCGATTCCGATGGTTCGCCCGACCATTTTGCGGCAATGAAAATATGGCAAAAATTATCCCAATCGGGAGTATTTTGAAAATGAAACTCGAGAACTCCAGCCTCCTTTAAATCATCGAGGGTAATATCCACGCCGGCCTCTTCCTTTATTTCACGCACTGCGGCAACCTTCGCATCTTCCCCGTCTTTTAATTTTCCGCCAAAGCCGTTCCATTTCCCAACACCAAAACCACGCTTTTTCATTCCAAGCAATACTTGGCCGTTCCGCGACAAGAAGCAAAGGGTGGTCTGCTTCATATTTATAATGCGTTACTGCTTAAGTGTGATGCTCGTGTACGAAGGATTGTGGCTCACGAGTTCTTCCGGCTTAAACCACACCGCAACTTCAGCCTCGCCCTCTTCTCTGGAACCCGAGGCATGGATAAGATTAAAAACGCCCATCTTTTGCTCATCAGCATGCTTGAACGAGACGTGCGCGAAATCGCCGCGGATCGTTCCCGGCGCCGCGGACTTTGGTTCGGTCGTACCCACTAGCTTACGCACCACTTCCACCACCTCAACGCCCTCGAGCGCGAGCGCGATGATCGGGCCCGATGAGATCATTGCGATCATGAGATCGCGCACGGCCTTGCCGCGGCGAACCGCGAGATCCTCCGTGTAATGTTTCTTTGCCGTCTCCTCGCTTGCCACCACCATTTTGAGCCCAACGATCTTTATCCCCGCGCGTTCAAAACGATGGATGACATCTCCGACAATCCCGCGGTCCAACGCATCCGGCTTAAGCAATACCAATGAACGTTCCATTTTATTTTTATGATTATTTAATAATTTATTTCTCTACGGTTTTTTTGGCGGCGATTTCTTTACCTCCAATCCTAGCTCATCCAATTGTTTTTTGTCCACCTCCGACGGCGAACCCATCATGAGGTCTTTCCCTTCGCCGGTCTTCGGAAACGGGATGACCTCGCGGATGTTCGGCTCGTTCATCAGAAGCATCACCGTGCGGTCAATGCCCGGGGCAAATCCACCATGCGGCGGAGCTCCGTACTTGAACGCCTGGAGTATGTGCCCAAACTTCCTTTGTTGCATCTCCGGGCTGATGTTCAACAATTCGAACACTTTTTGCTGCATATCGGCTTTATGGATACGAATACTGCCGGAGCTTAATTCGTAGCCGTTCAAAACGAGGTCGTACGAATTAGCGCGAATGTTGAACAAATCCTCGCCTTTCATAAACTTATCCACATCCTCCTCTTTTATAGAACAGAAAGGATGATGCACGGCCTGAATGGTGCCGTCGTCGGCCTTCTCAAACATCGGAAAATCAACAACCCATGCAAACGCCAGCTCGTTCGGATCGTTCTTATCCTTCCGCATGTCCGGCTTATCGTTGCCGTACTTCTCTATTGATTCCCTGAAAGTAATCCGTGGGAACGGCGTGGCGGAAATTTTCTTCTCCGGGAAAAGCGTCGCCACCATCTCGATAAACATCGCTTCGGTAAACTTTAAAATATCTTCCTGCGTAACGAACGACATCTCGAAATCCAGCTGGGTGAATTCCGGCTGGCGATCGCCGCGCGTATCTTCGTCACGCATACACCGCGCGACTTGAAAATAACGCTCGAATCCCGCCACCATGGAAAGTTGCTTAAACTGCTGTGGCGATTGTGGCAACACATAGACCTTACCCTTCTCCAGGCGCGACGGGACGATATACTCGCGTGAGCCCTCCGGCGTGCCTTTCGTAAGTATCGGCGTTTCGATCTCCACAAAATGATTCTTGTGCATGTAGTCGCGGAAGAACGAGATAATTTTGTCGCGCATGCGGATGTTGCGCTGCAGCCGCGGACGGCGCAGATCAAGATAGCGATATTTCAAACGAACATCCTCGCTGATGTCGCGGCCGTCGCTAGTGACGTCAAACGGCGGAGTCTCTGCTTCGTTCAAAACAGTGATGGACAAAATCTCGAGCTCGATATCGCCGTTCTGCTTTTCCGTTTGGATATTCTTATCCGGGCGCTTGTTGACCCTACCGCGCACCTCTACTACCCATTCCGGGCGGAGCTTTGCGCCAACTTCGTGCGCCTCTACTGCGTTTGGCAGGACGACGCCCTGAACATAACCACTCATGTCGCGAAAATCAAAAAAAATGAGCTTGCCCTGATCGCGACGAACATCCACCCAGCCCTTAATGACGACCTCTTCGCTGGTGTGTCCAGCCAAATCCCCTATATATATTCGTTCAGCCATATGAGTATGTTAATATTAATACAATGTTGACGTTTGAACAAATGTTCCTGCGGTTTGTGATTGCGCTCGTGCTCGGCGCGTTGCTCGGGCTTGAACGCGAGCTGGTGGGCAAGGAAGCCGCTGGAATCCGCACGACGATGCTCGTTACGAGCGGCGCGGCGATATTTTCCATGATTGCGCTCGTGCTCCCCTACATCGTTTCGGCACAGACCAATAACCTGGCCGACGTCATCGCGCGCAACAGCGGCTACCTCGGCATGATCGGCAACATCGTGGTGGGCATCGGCTTCCTCGGCGCAGGGCTCATCATTAAAACAAACGACCATCCGCACGGCGTGACGACCGCAGCGCTCGTATGGATCGCGGCGGCGATTGGCATCCTCGTCGGCGTCGGGCTCACGCAGTTCGCATTTGCCGCGGCGGTAGTGATCGCGATACTGCTCTATCTACTCCGTAAGCTGAATGTTTCACAGAGTTTGGAGAAAGAAGTGCACGAGGGAAAATAGTTTTGGAGTTTAGATAAAAAAATTATTGTTCGAATCCTCTCCCGCGCGCCAATAGGGCTTATATCAATGTAACAATCTCTTGCTCGCGGATTTTCCCTCGATTGCTTTTAGCTATGAACGTTTTTGTGGCGTCTGCAATTGTATCTTGAGGGATTGTCGCATATGGCCGTAATGCGATCCACTCGGTTATCAACTTACCATCCCGCTCGACACGGTGTTTATGGGGTCCACCGGGAGGGAGGAGAACGGAGGTCCCGAGGAGATTTTCCTGAAGTCGAGGGCCATCCATCCCGTGCCGTCCACAGCATGGAAGGCGGATGATTCCGCACAATGATAGGTATCGCTCGCTACGGAGGCAAGTCCACAGTTCCCCCCTGCAAGCGTGGTCGCCGAGGGGTCAGGAACTGATATATAAATGACGCTCGAGGACCCGAGGGTCCCGTCCAGTACGTCTTCGGAATACAGCCCCATGGCGCTCTTCAGCGTAGCCGCGTCGGAGACCCGGTTCGCATCCCTACTCTGCCGGAGAAGTTCCGCCGGATTTAGAGTAAGAACAACCACGACCGCAAGGATGGCGATGATGGCGATTACGACCAGAAGCTCTATCAGGGTGAAACCCCTGCGGAGATGCATAGGTATGATTTTATCACATGTCGGATAGGATCGTCCAGTCCGAGCCAAATCTACTTCTCTATCAAATACTCGTACTTCCTAAAGAAATATTTCTTCACAAATTCCACGAGCAGCAGGTACACGGCGACGATGGCCAAGATCAAAAGCATCGGATAGAGCCCGAACTTCGCAAAACCGAACGCAGGGCCGAGGAACGAGTACGTGATGCCCCAGCCGACAGCGACCGCGCCGAACGTAGCGAGGACGAGCGCCCTGCTCGGCCCTCCGTTCTGCCAGAAGTTGAACTTGCTCCGGATGATGTTCACGACGAGCGTCTGCGTGGCGATAGATTCCAAGAACCAGCCGGTTTGAAACGCCATGCCGTTCACGTGCAGCACGAGGAGTAGAATGCCGAACGTGGCGAAGTCGAAGAGCGACGACAGCGGGCCAAAGATGTACATGAACCGCTTCATGTATTTAATACTGAAATTCTTCGGGCGCACGAGAAAATCCTGATCCACCTTGTCGAACGGGATCGCGAGCTGCGATGAATCATAGAGAAAATTGTTGAGCAGGATTTGTGGCGCAGTCATCGGCAGGAACGGCAGGAACACTGACGCGATTGGCATACTGAACATATTGCCGAAGTTGGACGAGAGGGCCATCATCAGATATTTGAACGTGTTGGCAAATGTCTTGCGGCCTTCCACGATGCCGTCAATTATCTCGCCGAGACCTTTTTTGAGAAGGATGATGTCCGCCGTTTCCTTGGCGATATCCACCGCGTTGTTGACTGAAATACCGACGTCGGCTTCTTTTAGGGAGAGCACATCGTTCACACCGTCGCCCATATACGCCACGACGTGCTTGTTCTCGCGCAGAATGCGGATGATATGCTCCTTCTGCTCCGGATTGACCCGCGTGAAAATATTCGCCTTCTCCACCTTGGCATGTAACTCGTGCTCATTCATCTTCGCCATATCGTCGCCGGTCAGCGCTCCGATGATCGGCAGCCCGATCTCATCCGCGATCTTCTTCGTCACCAAAAAATTATCGCCAGTGATGATCTTGATCGCCACGTTATACGCCGCCATTTTTGCCAATGTAGCTTTCGCACTTTTCTTCGGCGGATCGAGAAATGCGAGGAACCCGACAAATGAAATATCACCCTCGTCTTTTTTTCCGTACGGCGTCGTTTTACGCACGACCTCTTTTATTCCCAAGCCGAGCACGCGAAAGCCATCGGCGCTCAACGCCTCATATTCTTTATTGATCTTAGCGCGCAACGCGGGCGTGAGTTTTTTGGGCTTGCTGGATCCATAATGCTCAGCAATTTTTAATATCTCCTCCGGCGCGCCTTTGGCGATAAGCACGGTCTGTTTGCCCTTTTTTACCACCACCGATTCCAGCTTCCGCTCTGCGTCGAACGGGATCTCATCCACCTTTTCCCAGCCGATAATATCAAGTTTTTTGAAGTTATCGATCGCCTCGTCGAGGACGCCACGCACGCCGGTCAGGTTCTTACTACTCAGATATCCCCACAAATTCGTCTCATCGCTTTCCACACCAGTGGCGTCAACACACTTTATCAACGTGATATGGTCTTCGGTGAGCGTACCCGTCTTGTCGGTGCAAAGAACGTCGACACTGCCGAAGTTATGGATTGCCGCGAGTTTTTTGACGATCACGCCGTTCTTGGACATCTCGATGGCACCTTTCGCAAGATTGCTCGTAACGATAAGCGGCAAAAGCTCCGGCGTGAGCCCGACCGCGATCGCGACGGCAAAGATGAAAATCTGCAGCGGGTCACGCCGGATCACAAAAATATTCAACAGAATGACCGCGAGCACCAAAAATAATGTGGTGCGGAAGATGAACAGGCTGAAATCCTTGAGGTTCTTTTCAAACTCCGTCGGTGCGTCCGGTCGCTTGAGCTTGTCCGCGATGTTGCCCACGCTCGTGTGCGCGCCCGTCAGTACCGCCACTGCCATTCCTTTGCCGGAAACCACGCTCGTACCGAGAAGCACCGTTCGGGCGGTAGCGACGGCGCCGGCGCCCCCGCTCACCTCCTTCTCCACCGGCAACGACTCTCCCGTCAACACGCCTTCGTTTAAAAACAAATCATGCGCTTCAATGACGATCGCGTCGGCGGGGACCAGATCCCCTGCCTCCAGAGTAAAAACATCGCCAGGCACCACCTCGCGTATCGGGCGCTCTTTCAATTCGCCTGCGCGCATCACCGCTGCGGTGATTGTCACTTTTTCCTGCAGTGCCTCCGCCGCCTGCGCGGATTTATACGTATTGAAGAAATCGATGAATGCGCTGCCGAATACGATCACTAAGATGATAATCGCCTCGATGTGCGATCCCAAAATGCCCGAGATAATTGCCGCGACGATCAACAGTATTTGCAGCGGGTTCCGGAACTTGGAGAGAAAGATAAGAATGGGCTGGAGTTTTTTCCGGCCCGCAAATTCGTTCGGGCCGTAGGTCTTCAGCCGTGAGGCCGCCTCCTGCGGCGAAAGCCCGCGCGCGGAGGTTTTGAGCGCCGCAAAAATCCCCTCGGGCGTTTTCTTCGCGAGCGCGTCAAGTGATAATTCGTCTGCCATTGCTATAAGCTTACCAGATATGGAAATTTGATACACTTAAGTATACACTCAATATATCAACCATGAGGAGCGAAAAGGAACTCATAACAAGTGTGGCGGCACGCGTAGGAGTATCCATCGGCGACCATAATCCGTGGGATATCCAGGTACACAACGAAGAGTTCTACCCGCGCGTCATGCGGCAGATCCATCTCGGCCTCGGAGAGTCGTATATGGACGGCTGGTGGGATTGCGAGCGGCTCGATGAGTTTTTCTTTAAAGTGCTTCGCGCAGACCTGGATAAAGATCTTCGGAACTGGCGTATCGCGATTCACTTCCTCAAGGCTCGAATCGTCAATTTACAAACCAAATCCAAATCGCTCGTCGTTGCGCAAAAACATTACGACGCCGGCAATAATCTGTACGTGCGGATGCTCGGTCCAAGCATGGCGTACACGTGCGGCTATTGGAAGGACGCGAAAACACTGGACGAGGCGCAAAATGCAAAGTTCGACCTGATATGCAAAAAGATCGGCCTCAAGCCGGGCATGACGGTGCTTGACCTCGGCTGCGGCTTCGGAGGATTCCTCAAATACGCTGCGGAGCACTACAAAGTAAGCGGGGTCGGGATCAATATTTCCAAAGAACAGGTTAAGTTCGCGCGCGAGGCGACGGAAGGGCTGCCGCTCGAATTCCAGCTGATCGATTACCGTGACACAAAAGGGCTGTTCGACCGCGTCGTCTCGATCGGCATGACGGAACATATCGGTTACAAAAATTATCGCCAATTCCTCGAGCTCATGCGCGACCGATTGAACGATGACGGATTGTTCTTATTGCATACCATCGGCTCTAACGTATCCGAGACCGCCAGCGACCCATGGACCAACAAATACATCTTCCCCAACGGCCATCTGCCTTCTATACAGCAACTTGGGGAATCCATGGAGGGGATTTTTACCATGGAAGATTGGCAGAACTTCGGCGCGGATTATGACAAAACATTGATGGCGTGGCACAAAAATTTTGTCGCCCATTGGGATGAGATAAAAAGCGAATATGATGACCGTTTCTACCGGATGTGGACCTATTATCTGTTATCCTGCGCCGGGGCGTTCCGTGCGCGGCGCATCCAGCTCTGGCAAGTAGTGCTCTCAAAGAAGGGAGTGTTGGGCGGCTATCATTCAGTCCGTTAAATTAATTTTAAAAATCCGTGTCAGAGTATGAAACGAGAAAGGCGCGACTGTCGGAACAGATGCGCCGCGCGGGCGGTGTTCGGCTGGAGAAACAGACCTCAAACCTCTTCCGCAATCGTGGAGCGGCACCGCAGGAGCGCCTAAGCGTACGCGACTTCAATCACGTTCTCTCTGTCGATGCCGACGAGGGATGGGCGGACGTAGAGGGAATGACCACCTACGACGATTTTGTGAAAGAAACATTAAAATATGGGCTTATGCCGGCGGTCGTCCCCCAGCTCAAGACGATCACTATCGGCGGCGCGGTCGCGGGGGTGGGTATTGAGGCAACATCGTTCCGCTACGGCCTCGTCCACGAAACGGTTATGGAAATGGAGATCCTGCTTGCGAGCGGCGAAACGGTCGTCTGCAGCAAAGATAAAAATACGGATCTATTCTACGGATTTCCAAATTCCTATGGCACGTTCGGCTATGCTCTTCGGCTGAAAGTGAAGCTGATTCCCGTAAAGCCGTTCGTGAAGATCTCGCACACGCGGTATGAAGATGTGAAATTATATTTTCAAGCGCTAGAAAAAACATGTGCGAACGCCAGCTTCAACTTTATTGACGGAGTTATGTTCGGCCCGACGGAAATGTACATTACCACCGGAACTTTTGTGGATACCGCACCCAGCGTGAGCGATTACACGTATATGGACATGTACTACCGATCCATCCAAAAGAAACGGGATGACTATCTTTCCACCTATGATTACCTGTGGCGCTGGGACACGGACTGGTTCTGGTGTTCAAAGGCGTTTGGCGTCCAGAATCCGCTCGTGCGAAGGCTCTTTGGAAAGCGGCGACTCAATTCCATGACATATGGAAAGATAAGGAAATTTGCCCAGCACCATCCGCTTATTTTAAAACTGACACAAGGATCTGCCCGGCGGGAATTCGTTATCCAGGATGTGGATATCCCACTCGAGAACGCTCCCACATTCCAAAAATTTTTCTTCGACGAGATCAATATCCGGCCGGTATGGATCTGCCCATTCCGCGCGTATGATGAAACCGCAAAGTTCGATCTCTATTCCTTTGATCCGGAAAAGCTTTATGTAAATTTCGGTTTTTGGGATTCGGTACCTACCGACAAGGAAGAGGGGCATTATAACCGGCTAATTGAGAAAAAAGTTTCCGAGCTTCACGGAAAGAAAGGATTGTATTCCGACTCGTATTACCCCAAAGAAGAGTTTTGGAAGATCTATGATAAAGATACCTACGATGCCCTCAAGCAAAAATACGATCCGCAGAAAAAACTGAAAGATCTCTACGGGAAGTGCGTGGAGCGGCAATAAAAAATGCCGCCGGACGAACCGACGGCAAAAGCAGACAATCTAGTGAGAGGACCCAATTTCCGTCTCAACGAAGCTCGCCCACGAAAACCAGATGGCCATCAAGAGAGATTGCTCATCAGCGTGGTCAATGTTATGACATGACCACTCTCCACCAGAACGCAAAAGTGTTTCGTCGGGTTTTTGCTCAAGATGGAAGCACTTTCCGTTGTCAAACAATTCTATCGCCTCAAGCCCCCATTTCCCGAACGACAGACACTGGTGGTAATCCTCAACGTTTCTCCCCGCTCCACGCAGTATTTCCCGTGCAAGCTCCTGATATTTTTCTTGGTCATAGTCCACCTTTGCGGCTGTCCGAAGGAACAATGGCGAAACCCAAACGGAAAACTCGTGGCCATGCGGTTCGTTCCGCGAGAGCCAGCTCGTTACCGTCCACAAATGCAGATCAGCTCTAATCGGACGCATGCGCACCTCCCTATCAATCTGCCATCAATCTATCGCCGATTGCGTGGTTAGTCAAATAAAAGCGCCCCATCGCTAGGACGCTTAAGGCTCGTGATCCGTTTCGCCCTTATTGGATTAAGCAGCGCTCTTTGCCTTCTTGATCTTCTCCTCATTCAAGAAATTCTGGATATCGGTTACCGTGCCCATCAGTTGCGCCGGGAAAATGATGGTCGAGTTCTTTTCCGTGGCGATCTCGGTAAGCGTCTGAAGGTTACGCAATTGGAGCGCGATAGGATGCGCCATCATGATGTCTGCCGTGTCGGCAAGCTTCTGCGCCGACAGGAACTCCCCTTCTGCGGAAATGATCTTTGCCCGTTTCTCGCGTTCTGCCTCCGCCTGCTTTGCGATCGCGCGTTGCATATCATCGGGAAGCTGAATGTCCTTTATCTCCACGGCGCTCACAACGACACCCCACCGCTCGGTGAAGGTATCAAGCATCTTCGTGATCTCGGTATTAATGATTTCGCGCTCGGAAAGAATCTCATCGAGCTGAAATTTCCCTACTACGTTGCGCAATGATGTCTGCGCGATCTGGTCGATCGCTTCGCGGACATCCTGAATTGCGACGATACTTTTCACCGGATCGACTATCTGATAGTACGAAACCGCCGAGATATCCACGGACACATTATCTTTGGTGATGATCTTCTGCGCCGGCACCGGATGCGTGACCGTCCGCAAATCGATATTTCTGAGGGATTCAAAGATAGGGAAAACCCAGGTAAGACCGGGCCCACGCATCCTCACGATCCTCCCGAAGCGGAACACGACGCCTTTTTGGTACTGCTGCACCACACGAATGCCTCCGAGGAGAATCGCTACCACAAGGACGAGTAGGTACATCATGCCTATAGTAAACAACAAAAAGCGGCGGAATGCAAATCCGCCTGTTAATTCTGTTATAGAGGTAAACTGGATAGGTTCGGACTATTTTGCGCCGCCGCGGAGTTTCCTCCTCTTGATCTCCGCCTGACGCACACGGGATTCGTCCATGCCGAAATGGTGGGCGATCTCATGCCAGACCACATCCCCCACGATCTTCTTTAAGCCTTCCCGGTCGGCGGCCTTGGCCTCGATGGTCTTTTGAAAGATGGTTATCTTATCGGGAGGCACTCCTGAATAGCCCGCTCCTCGGGATACTTGGGGGACCCCTTCGTACAAGCCGAGAAGCGTGAATTCCGGATGGAGGTCCAATTTCTTCCTCTGGGCCGGCGTCGGCTCATCACCGATTACGATCGACACGTTGTCCAGTTTTCGCAGAAACTTTTCCGGAATCGCGCGCATCCCCTCCTGTACGAGTTTTTCGAACTCGTCCCGTTCTACGGTAAACATAATTTATTTTCGCATCATTTCTCAGAAAAGGCTATATAATTTTGGTTCTGACACGTCGCCCACCACAGAGCACCTAATAACGTTGATTCCGTCCTCTCACCCGCACGGTAACCCCAGCTGTTTGCACAGACGGGTCTCTGCTGGACCGATATTGCACACACCATGAATGTATTGGCTTTTAGTTGGTTTCATATCTTCAACTATAATATGACTCCTCTATAGCTTTTTTAGGTTCGTAAGCGGCCGAATGTTCTTGAGTGTAAGATAATCCTTTGCGTCCATGGCCTTCTCGTTGGAGATATGAATCGCTCTCAATCCCACGCTCACCGCAGGCAGGATATCATCAAAGAGCGAATCCCCTGTCATCACGATAAATTCTTTTGGCACCTTATGTTGCTTTGAAATTTTTTCATAGATCGCACCTGAGCCGGACTTTGGCATTTGAAATCCCCTCTCCCAGCCGATAATAAAATCAAATTGTGAAGCGTCGATGCCCGCCGCGTTAAATATTTTATCCACGAGCGGACGTGGACCGTCCGTTATGGCGCCGAGAAGGATACCTTCGCGCTTAATAGCGCCCAGCACTTTGTTTGGCACCGGCAACGGCTCCAGATATTTTTTGGGATCGAGCTTAAGCAGCGCATCGTACCAGATCTCCATACTGAGGTGATAGGTCTCGAATGCTTTTTCGCCGGCGCCGTGATGCTTTGCCCGGTGCAGATCCACGATTTTCTTGCCTTCAAATAATTCTACGCCCAACGTTTCGGCAAAACTTTCCTCTAAGAGGCGCGAATAATTCTTATAAAACGCCATCGCTTTTTTGCCGTATACGAGCGTCTTGTCCACGTCAAAGAGCGACATCTTTATATTCTCCATGCCCTAAGCTTAACAGAGTGACGCACTCCCCGGGTTCCGCTTCGCTGCACCCGGGGCTTCTTGTTGGATCATCGTGCAAACGCGATCAGAATAGTTTCGTCGTCTGCGGCTTTCTTTCTTTCTTGTCCTGCCACTCGATGTATTTCTTGATCTGGCCCTCGTTCAATCCAATGGAGGAGACGAAATACCCGACGCCCCAGATGCCGTCCTTTTCAAGATACATCTCTCTATGAATTTGAACTCTTTCCTGATGGCAAAGCTTGAGAGGCTTTTCAGCTTCTGGACGGCATCTGATATCGCGATATTGGGTGGCACCTCCATTTGGACATGCACATGGTCCTCATCCGTGTTCACCGTCTGGATGAAGAGCGTCGGGTATTTCTTTGTGGTGGCGTAGAGACTTCTCTTGAGCGCTATCTTTACATAAGGCTTCAGCCATTTTCTGCGGTACTTGGTACCCCACACGATGTGATATTGGAGCTTGTAGGTGGAATGGTTGAGGGATCG
The DNA here is from genome assembly GCA_963747905.1 of uncultured bacterium. Taxonomy (GTDB): domain Bacteria; phylum Patescibacteriota; class Minisyncoccia; order UBA6257; family 2-01-FULL-56-20; genus JAKAGE01. The sequence continues at coordinate 20,130 of CAVVHF010000012.1, forward strand.
CGTTTGCATGGAACAGGCCTCCGCTTCGCTCCGGGATTGATTCATCCCCGGGTTCGGGCGTGGAGTATTCCCAGTATACCGTGTTATGACGGCCCTCACCCGGGGTTTCCTCTAATAGAAAAAGCGCGGAAGAGAGATGCTTATCTCTTCCGCGCTTTGTTATTGTTTTGCCCGCTTACAATTCTCGCCCAGGAGTTCAAGCCTGTTGGTTCTGTAGGCTACAGAAACACGTAACACATAACCCCCGGATTCTGCATTTATAGGGGAAAGTGAACTGTTATATCTGTTGCGTAGGATGGACGATAGCCTCCAGTTCTGTCGCATGGGGTGAGCGATAAATAAGCATGTCCATTCTGTCGCTCCGCGAAGCACGGAACGCATCCCTAGAGAGATAAAAAAGGTCGGATTATTTCAATCCGACCTCTTGAGCCGTTTACGAAGCCCGTCTGCAACCTCTTTTAATGGGCCAGATAGATCGTCGTAGCCTATCGCAAGGTAATAGAGCTTCGTTGTTGTGGTTTCCCTGAGTATCCCATCGATCTTCTCCGTTTCGTCTGGATATGCCTCCGCGAACGGCATGATCAATCCATTCCCTCCCCCTCACCAGGAAATGCGTGCCGGGTTTGGCCGGAGGGTGCACATCGATGAATGTGATCGGCACGCCCGAATCGATCAACTCCTTTTCACGCTGCTGCGCCGCGGATACCGTGGAAAAGAGTTCCACCCGGGGCTCGAGCGCGAACGAACCAATGATGAGAGGGGTGACGTCGACGCCATAATAACCTTCCATTAGGCGATCGAGCTCCAAATCATTGAGAATGGAGGAGTTTTTCCTTGGAGGTTATGCCGCGCTCGATAAGGTCCTTGATTAAACGGTCCCCATCATCCGCTCAGAAAGCGCGCGCCGGGATGGTGATAAAGATTACGGAACATGAGCGCCCGAAGAGCAGTAAGACCCCACCACTCGCCATCGTCCACGACCATCCTACCATCGACCACCCGTACCGCGCCCCACAGACCAAAGATGTCGGAACGTTTTTCGACCAACTGCCACACCGGACGATAGTTCTCCGGATAGACGAGAGGGCCGTCAGGACCGTATTTGAGCACATACGCATCCACGTCGCGTGAAAGATATGCGAGTTTGTCCGCCATGTCGAGCAGAGAGCCGAGGAATCCCTCGCCCTGCACGGTGGCAACCAACGCGTCCTCGTCGATCTGGTAGATATCCCGCACCCGACCCCATTGCGGCCGCTTGAACAACGTACGGTAATTGGCGTCTTCGTCGAAATACTTAGGATCGATTGCCTTCGTCCAGCAATACGTAAACGGTCCAGATGATAACACA
>CAVVHF010000013.1:0-5539 GCA_963747905.1 uncultured bacterium
GGTTCTACGGAGTGACCGGCGTGCAGTTGTCGGGCATTATGGTGGCAATCCTTGGTGTATTCTCATGGGCGCTCGGACTGGCGCAGCAGGCGGTAAATTGGTTGTCGGGGTTGTTTCATTAAAAAGCTGTTTATCTGTTACAAAAGGTATATTGGACGACAGATGAGGTTTCGAAAAGGCTCTATTCCCTCACGTCTTCCATAACCCTTCCGGTTCAGGCACAATAGACCGTATGCTTAAGAGTATCGGATTTATTTTTCTTTTAATCTTTGTGATTGCGATCGGCTATGACGTGGTGGCAACGGTCGCACACGCGCTGGAATCGGGAACACTCTCAGCATGGCTTCCGGCCATGACTCCCCTGTCCGGGTCCGATTTTGGGCCTGGGAGTGGTGGCGCAACCGGCGGACTGACCACCATCAACTTCAGCATCTTTGATAAGGGCGGCGATGGATATAAATATATCACTCAGGGCTATGGCCGCACGCCATACTCGTACATGTACATCGGCGACTGGCACAACGGCATCGACATCGCCGCCATCTACGGTGCACCGATCTACTCACCCGCCGCCGCAACCGTCCTCGCCGTCGGCGACCAGGATGATTTTTGCCCGCGTCTCGCGTTTGGGCGCTTCGTCGTGATCGAGGACAACACAAATCATCTCATGCTCCTGTTCGCGCACTTGGCCGACATCGACGTCCAGCCCGGCGAAGCTATCACAAAAAATCAGCTCATCGGTACCGTCGGCAATAGCGGCGACGAGACCGGCACCCACCTCCACTTTTCCATTTTCGAAGTTGCGGGCTTCAGCATGGCGCCCGCGCACGGCTGCGGTCCATATCCGCAAGGGCACGACGTGGATCCTCTGGATTATCTGGGGGCGGTGTATTAATAATATTCGAACAAACTCAGATAACGAGCTATAATAGTATTCATCAGCATGAACATCTCCTCGAAATCAGCATCGAAAAAATCATCCCGCCTCGGTGTCCACTTTATCGGTATCGGCGGTATCGGGATGAGCGGCCTTGCCCGCTATTTTCTTGCCCATGGATGGGCTGTTTCCGGCTCTGATGCCGCCGTTGGCATAATGACGCAAGAGCTCATAAAAGACGGCGTAGAGGTCAAAATTGGGCATAAAAAGGGCAATATACCAGCTATCGCGCGGCTCGTTATCTATAATAGAGCGATTCCTGCCGATAACCCGGAATTGATGGCGGCGGAGGAAGCAGCGCGGGCTTGCGACAATAGAAGAGGAGGCATTGTGGTACTTCCCTACTCCAAGGCGCTTGGGCGAATCACAGAAGACTATCAGACGATCGCGATCACCGGTTCGCACGGCAAAAGTACGACGACCGCGCTCGCCGGACTCGTGCTTATACGCGCGGGATTGGACCCCACTATTTTGGTTGGTACGAAGTTGGCGGACTTGGGCGGAAAAAATATCCGGCTCGGCCGCGGGCCATATTTAGTGTTGGAAGCCGACGATTTCCACGCCGCGTTTTTGGATTATTCTCCTGCTATAGTTATCGTGACGAACATCGATCGGGAGCATATGGATTTTTATAAGACGTTCGCGAATGCGAAGCGTGCATTCTTGAAATTCTTGTCACGTGCGCGTCTAGGTGGCACATTGATTTTAAATCGCGATGATGCGCCGCTGTATTCATTGAAACCGACAATCGCACGACTGGCGAAAAAACGCGAGTTGAAAGTGCTTTGGTTTTCCACGCGTGGTGCCCGCGCGGCGGCGGAAGTGCGCAAAATAAAAAAGATCACCCCAATCTCTGGCGAGCACAATGTTTCAAATGCGATGGCGGTTATGGCGCTCGGTAAAACATTAAAAATTCCCGAAAAGAAGGTTTTGGGCGCGATTGGTTCGTACAAAGGAGCATGGCGACGAATGGAATTTAAAGGAACATTAAAAAATACGAAAATTCAAGTTTTTGACGATTACGCGCATCATCCTACGGAGATTAAAGCGACGCTCGCCGCATTCCGCGAAAAATTTCCGCGCTCCCCTCTTTTTTGCATCTTCCAGCCGCATCAGGCAAAACGTTTGAATATTCTTTTTAAGGATTTTGTCGGCGCGTTTGATGCGGCGGATATCGTGTTCATTTTGCCGCTTTATAAAGTGCTCGGCCGCGATGAAAGGTTTGCGCACGACTCCGCTGCCCTCGTAAAGGTGATGCAAAAACGTTCGCCGGGTAAATTGATATTCTATCTTGAGCATCCCGAAAATATCCGGCTTGCGGTCGAAGCCATATTGAAAAATATGCGCCCGCAAAAAAAGCTCCCACGATCCCCCGTCATCATCATGATGGGAGCTGGCGATATTTCGGAACTTACCGGAAAGCTGTTGAAATAATTTATTACGTCACGAATGTCACTTTTTGATGAATTCAAAGACGTCAACGATTTTAAGGAGCAGTGCGGCTACACGATCGACGGCGATTGGTATCCGCGCGTGACGAAGATCGTTGGCATAAAAGCAAAGCCCGCGCTCTACTATTATTACGGCGAGGCAAAGAGCTATCGCGCGGCGAAGGAAGTGACGGAGCGTTCGGCGGCGGAAGGCACGATGCTGCATGAGGCGGTGGAAGGGCTACTGCTCGGCAAAATAAATGAGATTCCCGACGAAGTTGCGCCCGCGGTGCATTCATTCCGGGAGTTTTTTGAAAAAAATCATATCCACGTGACGCCGGAACTTGTGGAACGCCGCATCCTCAACCGCGACCATCGCTACGCGGGTACGGTGGACGCAATCGCACGCATCGGCGGCAAGCTTGGCGTGCTGGATATCAAAACCTCGCAGTCCATCTATCGCGATTATAATTTACAAACATCCGCATATATGGACGCGCTCAAGAATGAATTTGAGGATCTTTCCACGCGCTGGATTCTAAAAATTGATCAAATACAAAAGTGTGTGCGGTGCGGGGCGATTCGACGCGTGAAAGGCGGCCGGGAAAAGATCAAGACCGATTGGAAGAACCACGCTATGCGCGAATGTACCCATGAATGGTCCGAACTCTATGGAGATATCGAACTGAGGGAATTTCCTTACTGGCAAGATGATTTTACCGCATTTTTGGGCGCAAAACGGCTATGGGAATGGGAGAATGAAGAGTGGCTGAAGAAGGCGGAATATCTTTAGGTGGATATCGTATAATAATTGAATAGAACATGCCTTACCGGAGGGGTCGAATATGGCAAACGCATGTTGTTAAAAATAAATAAAAAAATCTATTTCTATGTCAAAAACAGAGAAAGTGATCTTGTGGATCGTTATCGTGGTAATCGTGGTGGGCGGGATCTGGTGGTGGATGGCAAGCCGTAATAGCAATACTCCAGCGGCAACGGTGAATAATAAGGTGGGTGCGACTGCTGTTTCAAGTTCGACGGCAAGCCCCTCTTATCCGCAGGGCGATTCAAACCAGTCGATCAATCAGGACATGGCAAGCCTTAATACGCAGATGAACGGTTTGAGCTCGGACAACGCAAGCGCTACTCAGAGTTTGAACGATCAGCCGGTACCGCAGGCCGAATAGCGTTGCGTAAAACTATCCATTAAAAAATCATGAACAAAAAGTATATAACGATGATCGCCTCAGTCGGCGCGGCCGCCGCGATTATTGCCGCTGCGGCGCTCCCTGCTTTTGCACAGGCCACGACGCTTGGTATCGGAGTAAATGCTTCAGCCGCTGTTTCCGCGAAAGTTGCCACGGCGCTGGCCACGCGCATCACGACTATCACCAATCGGGCTGATCAAGAGATTGGCCGCCGCATTGATGCGCTCAATGCGTTGAGCACCCGTATGAACGCGATGGTGAGGATTTCCACAACCGATAAAAATAATTTGTCATTTGCCATTCAGTCGCAGATCGCGGCGATGAACTCGTTACAGACGCAGATAGCCGCCGATGCGGCGACAAATAACACGAGCAGTCTCAAGACCGCCGTGCAATCGATTACCGATTCATATCGCATCTTTATGCTGATCCTTCCGCAAGGGACGATTGAGGCCGCCGCCGATCGCGCGCTCACGATCATTGGGACAATGAACGATCTCGCTACAAAGTTCTCGGCGCGGATCCAAGCGGCGCAGTCCGCAGGAAATAACGTGACCGCGGCACAGACAGCGTTTACGGATCTCAATACCAAAGTATCCGATGCGGCCACGCAGGCGAACGCAGCGGTATCGGGAATAGCAACACTCGCGCCGGACAACGGTAGCTCGACCATCATGGTATCGAATACCGTGGCATTAAAGGATGCGCGATCCAAGATTCAGGCGGCACAGCAGGACTTCGTTGTCGGCCGCGCAGACGCGGAGACGATCATTAAAGACCTCGCAACGTTTAAGGTTCCAGTAACCGCAAGCACGACGGTGACCGCCTCGACAAGCGCACAATAACTATTGCCACACCGTCGCCACTGGCACAGTTGAAGAACTCGCCATCGTCGGGAGGCTTGAAGTTGCTTCGGAGATCGTCCCGATCTCCGCGGTCCACGCGCTGCTCGAAGTGTTAATCCCGTTAAAGATCATGACGTCGGTACCGAGCGGACCGGGTGCACAGCCGTAGTTAGCGGCATCGCCCTCGGCCGTGATGGGCAGCGTGCCGGTGAATGGCGTGCAGAGCGTGCCGTCGCTGAGCTGTACCAACCATGCCCAGCCGGATGGTGGCAGGCCCGGTGGAACATCCGGCGCAGGAAGCGGCTTGGTGAGTTTGAGTACAAATGTGGAAGTTGCATCGGTGACGGTGGGATTCACATTACACAAAAGACTGCTGGTGCTGTTCGAAAGCTGGAAGCAGGGATCGCTGATGCTGTTCCCCACCGTACAGCGCCAAGCATCGCTGCGGAACGGCGCGGCGATGGAGTTGGTCCAACAGGAGCCGTTTTCCACCAGCGTGGAACTGGCTGGTATCGCGGGAATGTACGCGATGACTTGCGTTGCAGGAGTGGTTTGTGAGGAGGTTGATGGGGTCCCGCTTGAGACGGCGGGCCTTATCGCGGAAGGGCTGGCAAAGAATTGTCCGACGCCGAACAGCACGACGAGCGCGAGTACCACCACGACGATTATTTTATTCGTTTTATTCATGGCCGAAGTTTGCTTACATAAATTTGAATGTGTCGACGATATTTCGCATCACAGAACCTATTTGCTGCTCATTGAACGGTTGCAAGTTATACGACGATGGATAATTCGCGATCTGTCCCGAATGGACTGTATATTCCACCGCATAACATTTGCCCGCATGGAGCGTGCGGTAGCTTGTGGTCTCATAATAATTTCCTGCACCTGCGCCGGTTGAGGTAAACACGATGAAATTTATGCCGTTGATCGTTATGCTTGAGGTTGCGGTTGCCGGTCCCCCGCTTGCGTCCAGCGCAAGGCATTGCGCGGCGGCGGTGTTGTTTCCGCTCGCGCCGACGGTGAGTATGGCGTCAGCAAAGTTCGTCTGCGGTTCGAACGCGCGCGGAACGGTCAATGTAAAATATTTTATTCCCGATACGCCGTTCGCATCCAGGC
>CAVVHF010000014.1:0-24703 GCA_963747905.1 uncultured bacterium
GTCCGCCGGCCAACGGAGATAATCAAAAGGTATTGTGTGCTGATGAATACGCCGCCGGCGATCCCGACGATCGCGAGAAAATTATTGAATCCCAATAATACCGCCGCAAGCGGCAAAAGAACGATGATTGCACGCGAGGCGATCGAGTTCCATCCAAGGTCCTTTTCTATCGCGCCACGAATCTCGCGCGCGATCGGCACCGACACGACGCACACCGAAAATAATCCCACCGCCGCAAGGATATCCTTCCGCCAGAGCGGCCACGCAGCGATGCCGGAGACCGTATCCACCGTCACGTGCGGCACCGTGCCAATCACGCCCGCCGCAAAAAGCCAGTAGAGCAAACCTGCAAATGCCGTGCCGAACGCAAAAAGAATGAAGGCCGCCGGAATCACCAATTTTCTTCCCTCTTCTTTTTTATAAGCAAGTTCATAGACCGGCTCAACGCTCGTCCACCCCGCAAGCGCAAAGATGACGACGCCGAACGGAAGAAGAAACCCGCCAGGGACCGCGAACGGCACGGTGCTCAAGAATACGGCGGGGTGACCCGAAAAGAAAATAAAAAGAATCGCGAATGATACGAACGCGATGCCAACCGCCTCGAACCACGCAATCCGACCTTCGCTCCCCCATACGAGACACGCGAGTAATATCCAAAAAATGGCGAGCGCAAAGCCAGATGGAAGCCCCGGAAAAAGGATTTGCAGGAACTGCGTTCCAAGAACGAGGTACGCCACGAAACCGAGCAGAAGCCCGACAACGATCGCGACGAAACCAATCCAGAATCCCGTCGCGCCGAAATATTTCCGTGCGAGACCGAGCAGGCGCTCTTTTTCATCCACAGCCGCGAGTGTGCGCAGATAAAGGATGTGCGCGACGGAGACGATCGCAATGATCGCCACGAAGTAGCCTAGTGAGATCGCCCAACCAGCTGTTGCGATAATGTACGGCACCGCGAACACGCCTTCTCCAATAGTCGCCGCGGCAACGACTGCCGCAATAGTGAGAGATCTTATAGACATAGTGCGCGTCGGCGTGGCGTCATAACTTTACGTTACACTTTATAAACCAAATCCCCTTCACGAACACGCTTCTTGAGCTTAATGCCGATCTGCTTTTTTGGCATTGCAGCAGCCACGGGTTCATGGTCAAGCTGCATGGACTTTGATACCTCCTTAAAATCCGTCGTTGCACCCTTGAAATATAATTCCGTCCCTACTTTTACTTTCGTATTGAATTTTACGATCGCCACTTTTATATGCGCGTAATAATGCGTTACTTTACCGATGGGCTTTAATTTTTTGACCGCCGGGGAAACTTTTTTCTTTAACTTCGCCTTCAGCGCTATCTTTTTCTTTTTTATAACTTTCTTTTTTGCTTTTACCATATTTTTATTCGATCGCTCTTTTTTTCTCTTCCTTATGAATTAATTTAACGACCTCCTCCACGAGCGACTTCGGGTCAGGGTCGAACACCGCTTTGCCATTGCCGCGATGCGCGATCTTTAAAATACGTTCAAGCTCGTCACTCGTGCCACCAGTACCGGTGAGCACGCCCTGCGGCTTCTTATCCTCGAACGCGATGGTGAACTCGTTCAGTGTTCCGATGCGGCCATAGATCGTGATGACCGCGTCCGCGGAGCGCGTAAGCAAAAGATTGCGGCCGGAGTAGCCAAAGCCGGTATAGATGATGAGGTCATGATAGTCGAGCGGCAGATGATACGTCCCCACGTGAGCCGCCTTGGATTCCGCGGGCGAAAGGCCGATCACTATTCCGCCCGCCAGCTTTGCGCCCTTGGCGGCGTAGTATGGGATGCCGGTCGTCGCGCCATCCACAAGAACCATACCCGCCTCGGCAATGAGCTTACCGATCAGCTGCGCCTTTTCCACGGTACCCGGCGGGCAATGTTCAATCTCCGCCGCGCCGGAGATACAGATTTTATACTTAAGATGATATGCCGTATCGATTTTTTTTCTAGCCAATTTTTTTATCATGTTTTTATTATAACGTAACACTTTCGTTCATGTGCGGCACCTCGGCTATGATACCGAACTCGTCTATTATTTTATGAGCAAGCGTTTCACTGGACGCTTGCTCACCCTGCACCACGAACACTTTTTTTAATGAATTCTTCATGGAGCTCAGCCAGTCGAGTAAGTGCGGCTGGTCCGCATGCGCGGAATATCCAGGGATATCGATCTTATGGCACCGTATCGGCACCCCCTCGCCAAAGATGTGCACTTCTGTGGCGCCTTCGAGCAGCTGCCGCCCCATTGAACCCTCCGCCTGATAACCAACAAAGACGACCTCACTCTTGGGGTCGGGCAGGTAGCGCAACTCGTGATGTAAGATGCGGCCGCCATTCGACATGCCGGAACCGGCAATGATAATCTTCGGCGCGGGAATATCGTTGATTGCCTTCGACTGCTCCGTGGTGAGCGTGACCCGCAAGTCGGGGAATGTCAAAATCTCCTCGCCTTTTTTTACCAGCGTTTCCGCTTTATCATTGAACGCATCCTCGTGTTTTTTAAAAAGCTCTGTGAGTTTGATCGCAAGCGGGCTATCAAGGAAGATTGGCTCGTCCGGCAATTTTCTCTCTTCGTACAATTGATGAAAATGATAGAGCAGGTCCTGCGTGCGTTCCATCGCAAACGATGGGATCATGAGCACGCCGCCGCGGGCAAATGTCTCATCGATCGCGCCCTGCAGCATCTCGCGGCGTCGTGAGATGTCCTCGTGCACGCGATCACCGTACGTGGATTCTATTAAACAATAATCCGCCGCCGGAATTTTTTCCGTCGGCTTGATGAGCGGCGACGGGATGTTGCCGAGATCTCCGGAGAACACGATCGTCTTCCCTTCGCACTCAACGTGTATGATCGCAGAACCAAGGATATGCCCCGCATCGTACAGTTCCACTTTGAACGGCCCGACCTCGACCGGCTCGTGGTATTTCAGTCCCTTCCATAACGCGGTAACCTTCGCGATATCATCATCACGATAGAGCAACGGCCGCGCCTCGCGCTCCGCTTCTTTGGCGAGTAGATGCTCCGAGTCGGCTAACATCAGCTCCGCAAAATCACGCGTGGCGTGTGTGGAATAGATTGCTCCCTTAAAGCCGGCGAGAACGAGGCTTGGCAGGCGGCCGATGTGGTCAAGGTGCGAATGAGTGATAAAAACCGCCGTCACTTCTTTTGGGTCATATGCAAATGGCTCAAAATTTTCGCGATCCGCGTAGTGACTCCCTTGATGGAGACCACAATCGATCATGATCTTCGTCCCTCCCGACTCTAAAATGTAGTTCGACCCCGTCGCCTCCCCCGTACCGCCATAAAAAGTGAGTTGCATATGTGATAAGTATACGGCGGCTTGCTAACACAAACAACTTATCGTATGTTTAACCCAGCGGTCATCCTATCACTCTGGAGTAAATAGAAATGGCAGGCAATGGCAAAACATCCCAACGATCATTGGCGCGAACGGCAGCGTTTATCATCATTACCGAAGCCGCTCAACAATTGGAACTGGCGTTTGCCTTCAGTGAAACGATCTATGGTGGGCCGTCTATTCCCCTCGATTTAAACCTCGATCGATTTGATGACCCTCCTCCGGGAATAACAATCAATTCCGCGGAACCGGAATTGGCCAAGCCACTTTCAAAGGAGGAAATCCGCCGAAAAAAGGCGGCAAAAAATCGCCAGGCCGCGCTACGCGCGAAATCGCGCGTTCAATTGCGACCCCACTCGAACAGTCATCAGCGGCGAGCACAATATAGTGGTCACCCGCGCTAACCTTTCCCGCTCGCAGCCTCGCTTCCCCCACCGGGACCGAGGCTGTTTTTTATTTTTCTGACCCCGTTTATTTCCCCGCCCGCTTCTTTTCAAGCGCCGCTCCAAAGACCGCACGCTCGTTCCACGGGATTTTCTTGCCGCCCGCGCCATGGATCCAGTCCTCGCTTCCCTTGCCGGTACCAATCACCACGTCGCCCGGGCGCGCAAGCGCGACCGCTTTATTGATCGCCTCCACGCGATCTAAAATTTTATACACGTGCTGGCCTTCGCGCAACGGCTGGTGGATGCCGGACTCGATCTCGTTCATAATTTCCTGCGGGTCTTCATCGTACGGATCTTCGTTGGTCAAAATGATCTCGTCGCAATGGTCCATGGCGATCGTGCCAAACGCGGGACGCTTCCATGTGTCACGGCCGCCACCTGCCGCGCCAAGAACGCAGAGCAGGCGCGAATGCGGAAACTCGCGCGACGGCTGCGGCGTTGCCGCGATGTATGCCGCCTCAAGCGACTCCGGCGTATGCGCATAGTCCACCACCGCGGTGTAATCGCCCACATGGATGAACTCCATCCGCCCCTGCACGCCCTCGAACGCGAGAATAGCATTCTCTATAATAGTGTTCGAAATGCCGAGCTCTTTTGCGATCGCCACCGCCACCGCGAGGTTCTCCTCATTGAATGGACTCGCAAGAAAGTGCGACTCCTTATTGTCGCGACGCAATTTTGCAGAGCGGATACGCGGCAATGAATCATGAAAAAAATCGTCATCTTTGGAATATACAATCGGCTCGCTATGGCCAAGCGCTTCGAAAAAGAAATCGAAGTTTTTGTCGTCGCGGTTCAAAAAGACCTTGCCACCCTTCTCGATCACATACTTTAAAAACTCCAACTTCGCTGCACGATAATTCTCGAACGAACCATGTGATTCGATATGCTCCGGCGCAAGGTTGGTAAGTACGCCCATATTCCAGTGGATGAACCGGTGTCGATGCTGGACAATACCCTGCGACGCCACCTCGATGACCGCATAATTACATTTCGCACGCACGGCATTATGTAAAAACTTCTGGAGATAGGCATGCCCCGGCATCGTATTGCCCATCATATTCTTCTTGCTTTCGTCGCCCACTTTCACGCGCAAAGACGAAATGAGCGCCGTGCGCTTGCCTGCCGCCTCCAGGATAGCGTTGATCAATTCGAGCGTTGTCGTCTTACCTTTTGTGCCCGTCACGCCGATCACGAAAAGTTTTTTGCTCGGATGGCGATGGAGATGCGCGCCGGTCCATGCCCACAAAAAATGGTAGGCGGAACGCGGGTGAAGATTTTTTAAAAATTTTTCCATGAAGATAATCTTACACAGATGGGTGTGATAATTTTACGATTTATTTTTGCTTATTTGCCAGCATCGCAAGCGCCGCACGTAGACGTGCCTCCGTGCCGACAGTCTTTTCATCAACGTGCGCGAGTGCCGCGCGCGCCTGATCGCGATGGTAACCCAGGCTCATGAGCGCCTCCACAAGATCGGAATCCGTCTGCATCTTTTCCACCACCGCACCGCTCTTCGATGATTGCACTTTTGTACGCAACTCTATAATGACTCGCTCCGCCGTTTTGCGACCGATCCCCGCCGCGCGAGTGAGGAGGTCTGGGCGATTTTCTTTAATGGCGGCCGAGAGCTCGGTGAGTGGGCCGGTGTCCAGAATCGCAAGCGCCGAGCGCGGCCCCACGCCAGAGACGGAAATGAGCATCTCAAAAAATTCCAACTCATCGGCTGTGGTAAACCCAAAAAGATCCAGCGCGTCCTCGCGTACGTGGAGATGGCAAAAGAACTTTACTTCCGCGCCCGTGGTCGGAAGCGCCTCAAGTGTTTGTTTACTCGCAAAGAGTTTTAGTCCCAGGCCGCCCGTTTCCACTACGGCGAAGCTCACTTCTTTGAGCGTTAGCGTGCCGGAGATGCTGTATATCATGGGTTCATTATAGCGCGAATGAAGATTAAAAATACATAAAAAAATAGCCCTTGCAAAAACCCCGCTTTACGGTATACTAGTCCACATGCCAATCACTAAGTCAGCAAAGAAGGCGCTTCGCCAAAACGTGACCCGCCACAAGCGGAACGTTCTGCGTAAGGACGCCTACAAGGCGCAGGTTGTTGGATTTCGTAAGCTCGTCACCGCAAAAAAGATGGAAGATGCCGTAAAGGCGCTCCCGCTCGTCTTCAAGGCACTCGATAAGGCTGCGAAGTCCAAGGTCATCGAAAAAAATAAAGCCAGCCGCCTCAAGTCCCGCCTTTCTCAGCTTATCAATAAGTCCACCAACGCCTCCTCATAATCCACCTTTCCGGACTTGACCGCCAGATCATACTCCGCCATGTGCGGGGTTTTTTCTTGCCACTGGGACGCGAGAATATTGAATATCTTCGCCGGCGGATCGTTCGCCGCGAGCATTGTCTCGAACGCGTACAGCCGATTCTTGATATCAAAATTTTTCAGCCCGTTGATGAGCCCCCAATAGTTCGGTGCGACCTCGAAGTCGAAAATATCGAGATCTTTTTTATCAATAAGTTTCGCGACTGCATTTTTGTCTTGCGCACCGAAGCCTCTCAACTTTTGTAGCTCAGTGATAAGCCCCCACGTGTTACTGTTATATATCGTTCCCAAAAATTGCGTGGCGGCCGCCGTCAGCTTCACATCGTTCTTTTTTGCCTCCACCTGTATAAACGCCGCCCACTCCGCACCCGCAAGCGTCTCGAATTTTTGTGCAAGCACCGGCTTGTCTAATAAAAACGCAAGCGCCTTCAGCGGTTTATCCCTCTCCGCAATCAAGATCGTGATATTTTTTTCTTCAACGAACGGTTTCAGCAATTTTGCGAGTTTCGGCGCATCCAGCTCGAACGCGTTTTCCAAAACCGCCAGCTTCGCCACTTCAAAAATCGATTGCGTATGTAAAAATCCGTCGAGATTTTCCAGCGCTGTTTTTTCCTCCAGATCAAAAACGCCAAGCCCGATCTCTGATCGTTTTTTGGAAAACTCCGCGATAATAGAACGCTTCTTTTCGGAGCGGCGATAATCGTCCGACCCATAGAGAAAGATAATCATAAGCAGATTGTACGCCGAATTACTTCGCCGTGTTACTCGTGCTGTTCGGGTGTACCGCTGTACGCCGCGCCGCAGCAGCCTTCACAAACTCCTTAAACAACGGATGCGGCGATAAGGGCCGCGATTTTAATTCCGGATGGAACTGCGAACCAAGGAAGAACGGGTGCACTGCGCGCGGAAGTTCCGCGACTTCCATCAAGCGCCGCGACGGCGACACGCCGGAGAACACGAGCCCGGCTTTTTCAAGCCGCTTTACGTATACAGGATTCACTTCGTAGCGATGCCGGTGCCGCTCGGAGATCTTCGCATGGCCATATGCCTTATACGCAATCGTGCCAGGCTTCAACACTGCAGGATATGCGCCAAGCCGCATCGTCGCGCCGTACTTTTTTTCCGCCATCAGCTTCTTCTGCTCGGGTAAAATATCGATGATGGGATACTTCGTCTTTGGGTCGATCTCGGTCGTGTTCGCGCCTTTCATCTTTAAGACATCCCGCGCGAACTCCACGGTGGCAAGCTGCATACCGTAACAAAGTCCGAAATACGGGATCTTGTTCTCGCGGCAATAGCGGATCGCGGCGAGCTTTCCTTCCACGCCGCGCGATCCAAACCCGCCAGGCACGATGATACCGTCAAAACTATCAAGTTCCTTCAATCCTTCCGCGCCTTTGCCGCCATCCTTTACGCTTTCAAATTGCCCCGAGTCGAGCCACTTGATCTCCGGCTTCACTCCCCAAAACGCGGCGCTGTGCTTAATTGATTCGATCACGGAAAGATAGGAGTCCGCCAAAATAAACTTTCCGCTCGCAAAATATTTTCCCACAATACCGATGCGCACCACATCCTTCGCGTTATGAATTCTTTCCGCAAACGCGCGCCACTCTTTCATATCCTTCGCGCGCGGACGCATGGAAAGTTTTTCCAATATCAAATTTCCTAAATCATCTTTTTCAAAATTTACCGGAATATCATAGAGGCTCGAAACGTCCGGCGCGGAGATCACATCCTCTTCGCGCAAACCGCAATTGAATGAAATTTTTTCTTTGCGCTTTTCGTCGAGCGGATACTTCGCGCGCGCGAGGATGATGTCCGGCTGCAAGCCGGTGCCGTTCAGTGCGCGTACCGCCTGCTGAGTCGGCTTCGTCTTCAGCTCATTATCATCACTCATGATCGGCAAGTGGCTTACAAGGATCACGAGAACATCGTTGGGATGTTTGAATTTGAGCATGCGGATCGCTTCAATGAAAAGAATGTTCTCATATTCGCCTACTGTACCGCCAATCTCCGTAATCACGACATCCGCCTTCGCGAGCTCTGCCGCGCGGTCGATGCGATCGATCACCTCGAGCGGGATGTGCGGCACCACACTCACCGACTTTCCGCCGTAGCCCATGCTTCGTTCACGTTCAATGACGGTTTTATAGATGCTCCCCGTCGTCATGTAGTTCGTGCCGGAGAGATCGCGATCTAAAAAGCGCTCATAGTTGCCCATGTCCTGGTCGCACTCCGTGCCGTCGTTCAAAACAAAAACCTCACCGTGTTCGGTGGGGTTCATCGTTCCCGCGTCGACGTTCACATAGGGATCGATCTTGATTGATGTCACCTCAAGCCCGCGCGACTGTAAAATTTTTCCGATAGACGACGATGAAACTCCTTTGCCGACACCCGACATTACTCCCCCGACGATGAAAATATATTTGCGATTCTTCTTGGAGTTGGTCGGTGCCATTTCGCATATCAGTGTACACGAAACGGAAGGCAACGCAAAGGGGATCCCCGCGAGGTTTTCGGGGTCGCGTATGTTTCTGCTGAAAAATCACTAATTCTCCCCGCCTTCGCTCGTCCGGAATACGCCAAAAAACTCTAGGACCACGATATTTTTAGAAATCGAGCCTAACCTAGGTCCTCCGCGCCTATCTCGTTCTTCGGCACCAGGTTTGGGTCGGTGGGAAGCGCAAATGAGATCGTAGTGCCGCGGTTGAACTCGGATTCGGCCCAGATCTTGCCGCCGTGCGCGGCGATGATACCCTTGGCGATATAGAGACCGAGGCCCGAGCCTTCGGTCTGGGTTTTGACGGCGTTGTCGGCGCGGAAGAATTTTTTGAATAAGTTGGCGACGGCCTCGGGCGGGATGCCGATGCCCGTGTCCTTCACACTCACCACAACGTACGGCTTGTCCTGCATCTTGTCCGCCTTCACCGTCACTTCGCCGTTCTCCACGTTGTAGCGGATGGCATTCTCGAGCAAATTAGTGACGGCGAGCGAGAGCCGCTTGGGGTCAATCATCACATGAGGCAGAGCATCTGATGGCCGATCGAAATAAAGCTTAATCCCCGCCTTCTGCGCGGCAGGCAAAACATCCGCCAATACCTTTGTAAGAAAATCGCTGATATCCGCATCCTCAAATTGATAGCCGAACTGCGCGTCCTCCATTTTAGCGATATTGAGCAGGTCCTCAATGCGACGTAAAAGGCTCTGACTCGCCGCAAGCGCATGGTCAAAGATCATCTTATTATTTTCGTCCAACCCAGCAACGCCGGATAGCGATTGCAAAGCCCAGCTGATGTCCGTCACTGGCCCACGCAACTGATGCGAGGCGACTGTCACGAACTCGTTCTTTGAGCGCAAGGCCTGCACCTGTGCTGTGCGATCGCGCACGATCTTCATAAACGCAAGCGGGTTGCCGTGCTCGTCTGGCACCGGCGTGGTCGTTACGCGAAACTCAAGCTCCGCCGGATCGGTGAAAGAAATATCCACGACCTGCGGATACTCGCCTTCTTTGCTGTGGACAACGACGCGCGGCGCGAGCGACGGAAACACGAGCTGGGCGAGCGTCCGCCATCCCTCGGTTTCAACATCGCGCGGGGAGAGCACGTGACCAAGCACGTTCTTTGCCTCCAACTTAAATATCCGCTCCGCGGCGGCATTAAAAAAGATAACGCGGAAGTCCGCCTCATATACAATCAGCCCATCACTAATACTTCCAAAGATACCCTTGAGCTCACTGCGCTCCACGCTCGTGTCGCGATCCTTTTCCGCGGAAAAATATACAGCAGCCGCAGCGAGGATGGCGATGACTACCAGTAATCCGACGGCTGCATATGGCACCCATGGCGCCTGGAGATAGAAGATCAAAGCGGATTCCACGACGACCAATGCGAGTAACACCCACACGATCTGGAATTCCGACCACTTAATGACGTCGGTAAATTTTGAGGTTTGCTTGTTCAATGTCTCTCTATTGTAACACGCGCGCCGCGCGGTACTATCACGGGCGTAGCGCTTTTAAAAAAGCGACGCCTGCGACGTGGGAGGAGTCTTCTTTGATTTCGGCTCGGATTTCTTTTCCGCCTCGGGGAAGAGTAGCCGCTTGAGTAATGTTGCAAATCCCATCTTTTCAAAATATTTTGCCGCCCCGTCGGTTTCCTCCATTGGTGTAAGCTCTGCTATCGGCGGAATCTCAATCGGCACATGTCGTTCAAGCGTCACAAGCATCTCTGAAAGCTCGGCTTCCTTTTTGAACGCACCAAATCTTTCGCGAAGTTTTTTTATTTCAGCATCATCATCCGCCTCCGCGCCGTCCAGCTTTTTATACATTTCCTTCACCGTCCCAAATTTTTTGATTAGCTCAAGCGCGGTTTTCGGTCCGACGCCGGGCACGCCCTTGATGTTGTCCGACGAATCGCCGACGAGCGCCTTGTAATCCACCATCTGCTTCGGCGCTATGCCGTACTTTTCGATCACCGCCGCTTCATTGTATATTGTCGTGTCGCTCACGCCCTTATTGAACGTCTGCACCACGAGTTTATCCCCTTCCACCATCTGCAATGTGTCGCGGTCGCCGGTCAAAATAACCACCTGCACCTCCGGCAATGTCTTAAATTTTTCCGCAAGTGTGGCGATGAGGTCGTCCGCCTCATACCCGGGCTTCTCGAAGGTCTTTATCCCAAACGCTTCAAATAGCTTGTGCGCCTCTATTATCTGCGAAATCAACTCGTCGGGCGCAGGCGGGCGCTGAGCTTTATACTCCGCATATTTTTCGTCGCGGAAGGTCGGCTCCGGCCGGTCAAAGAGCGCGGCGGCATAATCCGGCCGTTCATCGCGCCACAATTTGAGTAAAATGCTCGCGATCCCATAGATTGCGCCGGATGGTTTTCCCTCCGGCGTCGTAAACGGTGGCAGGGCGTGAAACGACCGATGAATGATCGAATTTGCATCAATGAGTAATAATTTCCCCATATTATTTTTACGGACGGGTTATCGTAATCGTCCGCTTATTCTCTTTGCCGCCATATTTAAATTTTATCCATGTCCTGTTTTTAGGGAGAAACTTTTTCACTTGCTCCGGCCACTCGATTAAAAGAATGTTATCTGGTTTGTTAAGGACAACATCAAGCGTAAGCACCGCCACATGCTCCGGCTTTTTCAAGCGATAAGCATCAATATGAAAAACATTTTTGAATTTCTTCTGGCTGCCGGCGCGCCCAGCGCGAAGCGCATGCCGTCGCATTAAAACGAACGTTGGACTTGTCGCACGCTTCTTTGATCCCAGCCCTTTTAAAAATCCCTGCACAAAAGTGGTCTTGCCCGCGCCAAGGTCGCCCTGGAGCGCGAACACTGTGGCGGCATTTTTTTCCGTCGCGCCGTTGCGCGCGAGCGTGTGCGCAATATCATATCCCAATTTCTCCGTCTCCTCCGAAGAAAAACTTCGATATGTTTCGATTTTTTTGGATGACATATATAAAGAATAGCAAAAAGAATGATGCGACGCCGAACATTAACCCGACGAACCCTGCGGCACCCACAACATGCCTACTCAGACCATATAACGATACTGCCCCGTCGGTATTTTTCAAAGTCAGCTTGTCCTATGCCTTTTTTAACACAAGATAGCCGCCGGGCCGGATGCCGTAGCCGGCAAGCGAGAATTTTTTCTTAGCGCCATCGCCGAATGTATAGCCGTCGATTTCCGCGGCTGCGTCGCCGCTATTCGCTATTATAGAGCGCCACAAATTCGTCGGTGGTGACCGTTGTTGACAAGGTTCGAAAACTATTCTGATATAAACAACCCAAATACTATCCTCTATAGCAACTCCTCGTACCCTTTTATCTTCAAGTGTCGATACGCCGCGGGCAACACGATACGCCCCGCGGAAGAGCGCTGGAGGAAGCCAAGCGTCATCAGGTACGGCTCATAGATATCTTCAATGGCCCCGCGATCCTGCGCGAGTGCAGCGGCGATGGTGTTGATGCCGACGGGGCCGCCATGGAACTTTTCAATGATTGTCATCAGGAGTTCGCGGTCCTGCGGCTCGAGCCCCACCTCGTCAATCTCGAGCATCGCGAGCGTCTTCCGCGCCGCGTCCTCATCGATTACGCTCTCGCGATGCACTTCCGCGAAGTCGCGCGCGCGGCGGAGCAAGCGGTTGGCAACACGCGGAGTCCCGCGCGACGCGCGCGCGAGGATATCAATCGCGGCTGGCTGCGCCTCCACATTTAAGATCGTCGCAGAACGTTTTAATATCTTTTTGATATCATCCGGCGTGTAATAGCCAAGTCGCAATGTTGCGCCAAAACGTGAGCGCAATGGCTGAGATAAAAGATTCTCCCGCGTCGTCGCCGCGATCAAGGTGAATGGCGGGAGGTCAAGCGAAAGCGTCCGCGCCGACGGCCCCTTACCAACAACGAGGTGCAGCTTGCGCGCTTCCATCGCCGGATACAACACTTCTTCGATCATCGGGTTGATGCGATGCGCCTCGTCGATGAATAATATTTCGCCGGGCGAAAGGTTGGTGAGCACCGCAGCAAGGTCGCCTGCTTTTTCCAGCGCTGGGCCGGAAGTGGTTTTTATCAATCCGCCCAGTTCGCGCGCGACCAAGATATGCCAAACGTCGTTTTCCCTAATCCCGCAGGACCAGAAAATAAAAGATGATCGGCCGACTCGCCGCGTTTTTTTGCGGCGCTCAACAGCGTTTTCAGGTTGTCTTTTATTTTTTCCTGGCCGATATACTCATCCCACTCGGTGGGCCGAAGGGTGAGATCGATATTCGGGTCTTCTTTGCCAGCGGAATTATTTACCGGACCCGCAGAATTATTAGTATGGGGTGTTTTAGGCATGGGCGGTTGTGGATTTCATGTGGATAAGCTGGGTCTTGACAAATAATTTTGTATATGCTAACATATCCAAGTGCTCAATAAATATGGGCCGGTAGCAAATTCAAATCTGGGGGCGGGAGTTATTTCTAAACACTACAGGATGAACCGGTTTCGGCTGGTTCTCTCCTTTGAGTAATTCTAGCCTCTTTTATCATTAGATAGAAGAGATCATTATCCTTTCGCGAGGAATTGCCCCCAGGTCTGAGTTTACTACTTTTGATTTTAAAAATAAGCGTCCGCGCTTATTTTTTTATTTTTTATCAATGATCCGGGTGAAGATGAGCCGCATGTTTGCCGAACGGTCATCTGCCTGGAGGCGAACATGCGGCTCATCTTCACCACACTAACTCCCCGGTCGCGCCCTCCACCTCCTCAAACGTCGTCTTACCTTCCAACACTTTCAAGATGCCGTCCTGCTGCATCGTGACCATCTCCTGCCGCGCGGCGACTTCGCGCAAAGCAACCTCGGATGCCTCGTGCAAAATAGTTTTCTCCAGATCCGGTCCGCCTTCTAAAAATTCAAACACCCCCACGCGACCTTTGTATCCGATACCGTTGCACTTTTCACAACCCACTGGCGCATACATTTTGTAATTGGCATACGGGGTCTTATCCACCTTGGCCGGCAACTCATCGAGGAATTTCTTAATCTTCTCCGCAATCGCCGCATCAGTATTGATCGGCTTCTTGCAATCCTTACAGAGCACGCGCACGAGACGTTGGGCGATTACAAGAGAAAGCGCCGGACCAATACTCACTGCTTTAACACCAAGGTTGATCAAGCGCGGCACCGCGCCAACGGCGTCATTTGTATGCAAAGTTGACAACACTAAGTGCCCGGTCAACGCCGCCTCCAACGCAATGTCCGCCGTCTCAAGATCACGCACCTCGCCGACCAGGATCACGTCCGGGTCCTGCCGCACGATCGCGCGCAAGCCGTTTCCAAAAGTATATCCCGCCTCGTTGTTTACCTGCGTCTGCTCTATCCCCTCAATACGGTATTCGATCGGGTCCTCGAGGGTGATGATCTTCATCGTTGGATCGTTCATAGTGCGCAGGAACGCGTACAGTGTCGTCGTCTTTCCGGAGCCGGTCGGTCCGGTGTTTAAAATCAGACCATTCGGCCGCGCGATCTGTTTTTTTACCAACACCAGGTTGTCGGCGCGCAGGCCCAAATCCGGCAAGCCAACCATGGTGGCCGACGGATCCAAAATTCTCATCACGATCGTCTCGCCGAACTCCGCCGGGATCACTGACACGCGCATCTCGATGTCCTTGCCGCCAAGCCCGATCGTGAACCGTCCGTCCTGTGCCGCATCGCGTACATTCAGCTTCATCTCGGAAAGCAACTTGATGCGCGACACGAACGTGTGGTATGTCGCGAGTGGAATTTCATCGAAGATATCGTGGAGCAGCCCATCAATGCGAAAACGAATTTTCGCATGTTTCTCGCCCGCCTCGGTGTGAATGTCCGACGCGCGCAATCCCATCGCGCCCGCCAAAATTATTTCAATGAGCGCCACCGGCGACACATTCGCAAGCGGCTGCGCAGCGACCTCCGCGTGCACAGCATCAATGGTGATAAGTTTTGTCTTTAACGCCGCAAGGCGCTCTGGTGCGATCTCCACTTTTCCTGTGATCGTCTCCGCCTCCGGCTTCACAAACTGATAAAATTTCCACGCCGCATCCATACTGGATGGCGAAATAACGACCACCTTCACTTCATATTTTTTTGCCGCCAACTCCTCCATGACTTTTTTTGTCGCGGGCAATTCGGGGTCGATCGCCGCAAGCGCGACCTTCTCCGACTTCACTTCGATCGCCGCAACCTTCGCGTCTTTTGCCTCGACTTCGGAAATAATCCTCACCGCATCAAGCGACACGGGGATCTTCCCAAGGTCCACATATGAGAGGCCAAGCTTCTCCGCAAGCCGTTGGGCAGCTCGCTCCTCCCCCTCGCGATGTAGTTTTGAAAGCTTCTCTTTAAGGTCGTTTTGAGGCGCGTCAAGCATTTGCTTTGATGATACCCCTTAAAATGGCGTGTTTCAAGGAGAATTTTAGGGATTTTAAACGCCTGTTTGCGGAGCTTGACAACCCGCTATATTAGTTGGTATAATATATCTGGAAGCTTGAAATCCAAAGAGGGTCAGCGCCAACGGCGCGGAGGAGGAATTATGAAACTGACAGCTAGGATCTTCGTATGGACCGCGCTTGTTCTTTTGAGCACTGGTATCGCGCTGGCGCAGGAAGCGAGTATTGTGCACTATGACGCAGACGCTAAGGCGGACTCCAAACGCCCCGATTTCAAAGGGTCGCTCATCGCCATCGATTTCGGCGGCACCAGCGCAGTCAACGCAAAGGACCTCTTTATGAAGCTCGGCGCACGGGACTTCGTCGAGGGGAAGAACCCCTGTGTCTATCCGCATGACTTGATCTGTATACGTGTGAGCGTCGGCGGCGCGATGCAAGTTTCATCGTCCGGCCAAAGTGGCGGCTACGGTAGAAACGGGTATCAGTCCGGTGGATCGTTTAGTGGAAGTCTCTACCCCATCAACCTCGACGTCTTCCTCGTGAAATACGACGAGAAAAATGGCGGCGAGAGGCCCACGGTGCCGCTCGGCCACGCACAGTGCCTAGCGCCGGCTGGAAGCGGAAGTAGCTTCAGCTCCAGTTATGGGAGTCGTGGCGGAGGAATGTATCAAGAGAGCGACTCCAGCGACCTAAACGCCACGATTGGTAATGCGGTGCGGCAGGACCTTAACCGCCTACTCAGCCGGAACGCGTTCAGCCAATTCATGGCGTGGGGAACCTACTCTAAGTGGTTCCCTGGTGCCGATACGGAGGTAAAAGATGCTTTTAGGCGCTAGCCGTATGAAAGCACCCAGCCCGCCGGACGAAAGACAAACCAGTCTTTCCTCCGGCGGCTTTTTTTTGCCCGGGCGCGGCGATATAATGCGATGGAGATAAGTAACAGACAATACCATGTCAGGACACTCACATTGGTCGGGGATAAAACATAAAAAAGAGATTACCGATAAGAAGCGGGCGAAGATATTTTCAAAGTCGCTCAAGTTGATCTCGGCGGCGGCGCACAGCGAACCGAACCCAGACTTCAACCCGCGCCTGCGCACGGTGGTGGCAAAAGCGCGAGAGGCGGGCGTGTCGACGGAGACGATTGAACGCGCGATCGAACGCGCCGCCGATCCGGCGGAAAAATTGGAGGAGTTATTATATGAAGCCTATGGACCGAGCGGCGCCGCGATCCTTATCACCGCCATCAGCGACAACCGTAATCGCACCGTCCAAGAAATAAAAACTGTTTTGCGCGACCATTATGGCAAATGGGCGGAGTCCGGAAGTGTACAGTGGGCGTTCGAATTGACGAATGGCGAATGGATTGCAAAATTTCCGCAGGAGATCGCCGACGAAGAAGAAAAACAAAAACTTGCCGACCTCCTTGAAGCGCTCGAAGAGAACGATGACACCCAAAACATTTATACCAATATTAATTTTTAATGGAATTTTCACTTTCATGATCGCGCTTGGCATTGACCCGGGAACCCGGCGGATAGGATATGGCGCGGTGGAGTGCAATGGCCCGGACATCGCCTACGTAGCCGCGGGGATCTTAACCATCACCTCTACCGACGACGTACCCGCGCTCGAAGAAACAAAAAAAGGCATTGATGCTCTCATAAAAAAATATAAACCAGACGTGGTAGCCATTGAAAAGCTGTTCTTCGCCAAGAACACAAAGACCGCACTCTCGGTGGCACAAGCGCGCGGGGTCATCCTCCTTGCAATAAAAGAGCGTGGCGTTCGTATAAAGGAATACACTCCAAACGAAGTGAAGTCCGGGGTGGCGGGATACGGCATGGCGGACAAGAAAGCGGTGCTTAAGATGGTGCGCCTCATTCTCAGGAAGCAGGACCTTAAGGTAATCGATGACGCGAGTGATGCACTCGCCCTCGCGATCTTATCCACAGGCGATCGCTTGCTTGACAGCGCGCGATGATACAATATACTGGTTGAAAATAAAAAAGGTCGTGAAACATTGGTAACTATGGTAACTGAATTATTTCCATTAAAACTCGAATTCCGCGGATTGAGCGATGAAGATCCGGATGAGATAACCATCGACAGCCCCGATGAGGATATCGATGAAGATGGTGACGATAATCTTCTTAAGGGTGATGACGATGCTGCGCCTGACGACGCCGAACCGACGGAATAGTGACAAAACAGCCCCTTCTCTTTTTCACCTAGCGAGTAGGCTCGACGGGAAAAAAGAGAAGGGGCTGTTTTTATACTCAAAAAGAAAGAAATAGGAAGAAAGATACAAGAAAAAAGCAAAAAGAGGTAAAATAAAGGGGCGTTTCATGAATAACGACCTTAAAAACCTCCATCGCCAAAAAAAGAAGAAGCGATATATTAAAATTCTACAAATAGCAGGTGTTGTTGTGGCGGCCGCCGCGACCATCCTCTGTTTAGCGGTGCTTTATTTTGCTAAAACAGTGCCGTCAATCCAGGAAATCGGAAGCCAACAGATCAGCCAATCAACAAAGATCTACGACCGGACGGGCACTGTGCTTTTATACGATATAGACAACGGCCAACACCGGACACTTGTGTCATTTGACCAAATCCCCCAAAGCGTCAAAGACGCAACTATCGCCATAGAGGATCAGAATTTTTATAACGAGCCAGCGTTTGACATTAAAGGTATCATCCGCGCTCTTTTTGTGGATATCACTACGCATTCGTTCGCCGAGGGCGGATCGACGCTTACCCAACAGCTCGCGCGCACCGCGTTCCTTACTCTCGACCAAACGATCTCACGCAAGATCCGTGAATTCATCCTCGCGGTTAAATTAAACGAGTATTATTCCAAAGATCAAATCCTCGCGCTCTATCTCAATGAGGTTCCTTATGGCCCAAACATCTCCGGCGTTGGGGAAGCGGCGCAAGATTATTTTGGCGTGCCGGTAAGTCAACTCAATATCGCGCAGAGCGCGGTGCTCGCCGCGCTCCCACAGGCGCCCACATATTACTCTCCGTACGGCACGCACGTGAGCGAGTTGCTCCAGCGCCAACAACTGGTGCTTCAACAGATGTATAACACCGGCAAAATCACTAAAGCCCAACTGACCGCCGCACAAAATTTCAAGATCGTCTTCCAGCCACAGACGGAGAGCGGGGCGGGAATCCGTGCACCACACTTTGTGATGGCAGTGGAAAATTATCTCGTACAAAAATATGGCGAGAATGAGGTTGATAGTGGTGGGTTAAAAGTGATCACGACGCTCAATTGGACGATGCAACAGCAGGCGGAAGCGGCGGTTACCGCGGGCGTCGCACGCAACACACAGCTCTATCAATCAACAAACGCCTCACTCGTCGCGCAAGACCCCACCACGGGCCAAATTTTGGCGCTGGTAGGGTCTGCAAACTATTTTAATACTGCTAACGACGGCAATTTCGATGTGGCGACTCAGGGCTTGCGCCAGCCAGGATCGTCACTGAAGCCATTCGTCTATATGACCGCTTTCCAAATGGGATATACGCCCGATACGATACTATTCGACGTCCCCACGGAATTCAGCACCGATGCCGAATGTCCCGCCGTCCCCGATTTTAATTCGAATGATAAAAACTGTTTTCACCCGCAGGATTTTGAAGGGACGTTCGCGGGGCCGCTCACCATCCGCAACGCGCTCGCGCAATCAGTGAATGTGCCGGCGGTAAAAATGCTTTACCTTGTGGGCGAACAAAATGCAATCCAAAATATGACTAATTTTGGTATCGGCACCTTCGGCAGCCCTTCACAGTACGGCCTCTCGCTCGTGCTCGGCGGCGGCGCAGTAAAGCTCATCGACCTCACTGAGGCATACTCTATTCTTTCGCAGCAAGGAGTGAAACATGCGCAGGCTATGATCCTTTCCGTGCAAGACGCGAATGGCAACACACTAGAGTCTTATCAAGACCAAACATCACAAGTAGCGGACGCGCAATCGGTGAACTTGGTGAATGATATTTTATCCGATGCCGCGGCGCGCGCGCCATTAATGGGGGCTAGCCAAGACCTTACCGTCTTCTCTGGCTACGACGTGGCACTTAAGACCGGAACGTCGAATAACTATACCGACGCGTGGGCGATGGGCTATACGCCATCGCTTGTTGTTGGTGTCTGGGCGGGTAATAATAATGACGCACCAATGCAAAAAGCGGGGTCGAGTATTCTTGCGGCAGTGCCGATGTGGAGCGCGTTTATGACGCAGGCGTTGCCCGAGGTGCCAAATACGACATTCACACAACCAAATCCCACTACTGCGACTAAGCCGGTACTAACAGGGCAAATAGTGATCGATGGACAAGTCCACGACATTCTCTATTACGTCGACAAAAACGACCCCACAGGGTCAGATCCAACCAACCCCGCGATAGATCCGGAATATAACAACTGGGAAGCAGGGGTGGAAAACTGGGCAACGGCGAATAGGTACGGAATCTAGCGACAACACTTGTGTTGTGGCTAGGATTTGAGTATCGGCTTCAACACATAGAAATACGATTGATCGCTCACTGAGCGGATCAGCGCTGGTCCCGCATCTTCTTGTAGCCCTAGAAATACCTCCTCCGCTTTTATGCCTTTCATTGGATCGGAGAGATAGCGCCAATTAAAAAACACTTCCGGGATATCACCTTTTATTTTTGCGGGGAGGACGTTGTTATTCTCGCCAAGTGCCTGGTCTGCAGAGCTGATCTCAATCGCTTTCTTGTTTTGGTGGATTTTTATTTTTACCTCACTGTTCTTTTGGCCAAACACGCCGGCGAGTTTTATTGCATTTAAGAATTCATCGCGATTCACCACGATCTCCGCCGTAAACTCGTGCGGCACAATCGCGGAATAATCCGGGAACGCGCCTTCCACCAACCGGGAGATCAGTTCCGTCTGGTCGGTTTTGAATAGCACTTGATTCTCGTCCTGATAAATCCGCACCACTTCGTCGTCGCGCATAATGCGCGCCACCTCTAGACTGGTACGGAGAGGAATAAGCATCTTGAATGGCTCTTTCTTTTTTATCACAAAAAGATTTGAGGGAATTGACCGCTCCGCCAAACGGAATCCATCCGTCGACGCGAGCACTAAACTCTCCAGTGAAAAATTAAATAATACGCTATTTAGTTCTGGTCGCAGGTTGGAATATTGTGACGCAACCGTCACCTGTTGGATCGCCTCTTTGAGAAATACACTTTTGATCTCAATATAGCCTTCGCTATTTTTTATTTTTGGCGTGATAGGAAAATCTTCCGGCGACATTCCATTGATCACCGCGCTGTAATTATCCGTCGCGATCTCTAGATTATTTTCTTTTTTCTCAAAATTCAGCCGGTCGCTTTGGATATTTCCAATAAGGCTGGAAAAAAGCGCGAGGGGCACCGTTGTTTTTCCATCCTCAATCACCTTTCCGGCAACACGATGAGTGATTGCAATCTCTAGGTTGGTGGCGGAAAAAGTGATGGCATTATTCTCTGCCTCAATGAGAATGTTTTTTAATATCGGCAGGTTAGTGTTTTCTCCCACCGCTTTCTCAATAACCGAGACCGCATCTTTAATGTTTGAGCGAATCGCAATAAATTTCATCTCTTAATTATAATTTAATATTAAATACTTTTTATGAGAGTTGTTATTAGTAGGGTGTTTTTCTGGGGATAAAAATTATTTCATTAATATTTAATTGAATAATTCACCCATCACCATGGGGATAATCGCGGGATTAACTCTTATAAATCATATCTTTTATAGTTAATATCTTTTGATTAAGTGCGGGGTTTCTGTTGATTTCATGATTAATCTTTTCATAGGAGTGGATGGCGGTGGTGTGGTCTCTCCCCAGCTTCTCACCAATATATGGGTAGGAAAGCTCTGAGATATCCCGAAGAAGATAGATAGCAATCTGGCGCGGTTCTACTACTTCTTTTCGACGATTGTGGCTTACAAGGTCCTCTACGGCGATATTAAAGAACTCCGCCACTGACTTCAATATTTGGGCATCACTGACACGCTTAGAAAGGTTCTGGGTCGCCTTCTCAATGATCTCCTCGGCTGCTTTTACACTAATTTCGGTCTGTTTCCGCTCCTCGTAAAATATAATCTTTTTAAGGACCCCCTCTAATTCACGGATATTCTTTCGAAGCCGCTTTGCGATGAGATCAATTACCTCGTCGCTTAGGCGTCGATCCATCTCTTGGAGTTTACTGCGGATAATAGCCACACGCATCTCGTATTCTGGATAGGAAACGTCAGCGATGAGGCCGCCTTCAAAACGCGACCGAAGGCGTTCCTCGAGGGTTGGCAGGGATTGTGGCGGACGATCGGACGAGATAATAATCTGCTTGTTATTCTCATAGAGCGCGTTAAATGTATGGAAGAATTCTTCCTCTGTTTTTTCCTTTCCGCCTATGAATTGAATATCGTCAATGATCAACACGTCAACGTCGCGATATTTTTTCTTTACACTTTCAATACGATCGTTACGTAGTCCCCACACAATATCACGCGTGAACTGTTCTGAAGAAACATATTTTGTTTTTATTTTACCTTTATATTTCGCCGTTAGTTCATTACCGATGGCTTGGATGAGATGGGTCTTCCCAAGACCAACGCCGCCATAAATAAAGAATGGATTATATTTTTTGCCCGGCCCCTCAGTGATCGCGGTGGCGGCGGCGAAGGCGAGTTCGTTTGAGGGCCCAACAACGAACGATGCGAGTGTGTATTTTGGATTAAGCCCCGTTTCTGGGTCGGTCTTATTGAAATCCAACTCGGCGGCGGCGTTTTGTTGTGTGTTGTTTTGATTTGATGGCGCCTTCTCAGGGGAGATATTTTTATTTCCTACCACGAACTCGATTTTTTTGACCGACGTGTCCATATTCCGGACGATACCAATGATATTTTTCTGGTATTTTTCCTCTACCCACGTCTTCGCAAAGTTACTTGGGAGGGCGATAAAGAGAGTGTCATCCTTTTTATTGATCGGTCGGCTATTTTTTAACCACGTCGCAAAATGAGCCTTCGTCAGTTGAACCTCCATCTCCCCTAATGTCGACTGCCACATTTGTTCAAGGTCCATGATTAAAAATTGATTAAGTTTGTGGATTCATTATTATCTCTTCCATAGAACAAGTCAAAGGGCGGTAAATATCAAAAAAGTTATCTTCCTGGGGATTACATGGGGAGAACGTTTTATCGCACCCTCCACGCAATTTTGCTTTTTAAAAACGGTGTGGTATCATCGAGGGAATGTCATTTACCTATAGCCCCAAAAAGAAAAAGCGCAAAACTACCCATGGTTTTTTGGTGCGCCAGGCCACGCCGACCGGCCGGCGTGTCCTTTCCCGCCGCCGTGCGAAAGGCCGGCGAAAATTGGCCGTCTGATAGGCTCTCTCATCTTTTTATCCTCATCTTCCACCGCTATGGCCATTAACATGGTGCGCCTTCCTTCGGATCAATTTCGCGCCCGTGGGTATAAGACGATTTCCACCCCGTTTTTTTTATTAAAAATAAAGAAAAATTCTTACAAAACCACACGTGCTGGGATTGTGGTGGGGGTGTCGGTCGATAAGGGCGCCGCAAAGAGAAATTTTTGGAAACGGCAGGCGCGTGCGGAGATTGCCCTGCGCGCGGCGATTGGAAGTGATATCCTTATGATGGTTTCGCCAAACGTCCGCCGCCTCACTAAAAAACAATTCAGAGAGGAGGTTGCAAAAACATTGGCTGCTGCACAACAAAAATAAAAACCCATGGTCTATCTTTACCAACAGATACTTTACCGGCCGATTCTCAATCTTCTTGTTTTTTTCTATCAGACGATCGCGTTTCACGATCTCGGTATCGCGATCATATTGGTGACGCTTTTTATCCGCCTCGTCCTCTACCCATTCTTCCACACTGGCGCAAAACAACAGATGCTTATGCAGCGCATCCAGCCAAAGATAAAAGAGATACAAACAAAACACAAAGACGATCGCGACCAACAGGCGAAGGCGCTGATGGAGTTATATAAAGAGCATGGCGTTAACCCGTTCTCTGGCATACTACTACTTATCATTCAAATCCCAATTCTGCTCACATTCTACTGGGTGATTCGGTCTGGCGTCGGCACCGCGCAACTGACGGGGTTATATTCGTTCGTCACTGTGCCACATAGTATTAATACTATCTTCCTCGGCTTTATCGATCTCGCAAAGCCGAACTTCATTCTTATTCTCGCCGCTGCGCTCGCGCAATATTTTCAAGCAAAGCTCGCCATCTATCGCGCGCCAGGAAGTACAGCAGGCACGCTGTCACAAGCGGAAAAGATCGCGCGCCAGATGGTGTTTGTGGGGCCGGTCATTACCATCCTTGTGTTTTATAATTTTCCCGCAGCGCTTGGCCTCTACTGGCTCATGACATCGCTCTTCTCCGCTATCCAGCAATATTTTGTGAATAAGCATCTGATAAAAAAATACGGAGCATAAGGATTGACAAAATAGGTCTTAAGGTGTAAAGTAATATCATAAAAAGATGAGTATTGAAGCCCCCGTAAATCCCCAAACAGATGATGTAGAAATAAAGGAAATTCCTCAAATAGAACCGTCCCCCAGTCAAGAAGGAAATAATGCAGAACCAACAGCGACTGAACAAAAATCGAGCGTTGGAGACCAAAGTGAAAACGGTGAGACTTATACACAAGAAAAATCAAAAGAACTTTCACTGGAGGAAAAAACTGGACAACTAACCTCTCTCATTAATGAAAAGACTGAAGCGATTCAGAAAGTTGATGGTTCAATTCAAGAAACAAAAACAACTTATGACGCTCTTAGGAAGGAGTTAGGGCTCAACGCAACCACGGAAGATCCCCCGAGTGTTATTACTCTCAAGGATAAAATAGCGGAATTAGAAAAAGAAAAGAAGTCGATGGAAGCTCAAATTCTTTCCTCCAAAAAAGAACGTGGACAAATATTTCTTGAAAATCCAATTGTTGTTGATGGAGCTAGTTGGAAAATCCCTGATGAGCTATTATCTTTAAGCGAAGATGAACTAGTTTCTATATTTTTCTCCGCAAATACTGCCACAGAAGAAAGACTTCGGACAAGATTGAGCGAAGGATCAACTATTGAGACCTCAAACCCTGAGGCATTTAAAAAAATAATCGAAGGAATAGAAAAGGGATTACTTACCCAAGATTTTAAAAAACTTAATCCACAAGAGCTAGAAAGTCTTGCCGCTACCGGTCATTTTCCTGATGGAAAAGAGTTTTCAAGCAAAACCACGGGGATAATCGATCCTGACTCTGTAAAAAAATTAGCAGCGGCTTTTGGGAAATACGCATTAGCTAATCACAATTGAATAACAGATCGCGAATGCCGTGCGCTTGATTTTATCTGCCGAATATGGAATAGTTACGGGAACGCATGGACAACTGGGAATCATTCATTAAAAAAACATTAGATTTATCGGGTTCCGCGATTATCACCTGGAGATAAAAATAGACGAACACCGAGGGTCGGTTTTTATTTACGAAGATCAGGAAATGGTAAAAGAAAACCTTCCTGCGATCGTGGATGCGGTGAACCATGTCCTCCGGGTGTTGGTCACGAAAAAAAATCGGACCGAATCAA
>CAVVHF010000015.1:0-34901 GCA_963747905.1 uncultured bacterium
TAATTGCCGATTCAGAGTCCACTATCCTACCATTAGATGATCCGGCAATAGTAATGAGAACGCTTCTCATTATACGTAGGCAGAGATTTTTATCAATCTGCCCGGCCTATGACAGTTGCTCCACCAGCGCCACTTCGAGCGGCACGATGGCAAACGGCGAGTAGCGCATCTCGGCGTACGCGCGGATGAGAGCTTTGATGAACTTGACGAGTGTGGCCGTGTCGGCTATGGCGCCGAGCGCGATGGCGGCCGTAACCTCATCACGGGTGAGGTCGCGCTCCATCACTGACCTGAGCGACGGATTGATCTTGAGCGACAGCACTTTACGCAAGTAGTGGATGAGGTCTTTGGTGAACTGTACCAGATTGTGGCCGTCCTCATTCAACTCGTTCAGGTTGGCGAGTGCGCCTTTGACATCCTTTGTGACGATGAGCGCCGCAAGCTCGTGCACTTTTTTGAGGCCGGTGCGGCCGGTGACACGCTCCGCATCAGCGAGAGTAATGCCCTTTGCGCCAGCGGCACCGCCGATCCCGCCGCTGATGGACGAAATTTGGTCAAGCAACGACTCTGCGTCACGGAAGCTTCCCTCCGCCGCCGCGGCGATAAGTTCAATGGCCGGCTCATCTATTTTTATTTTCTCCTTCGCGGCAATCGTCGTCAGCTTTTCAATAATAGTCGCCTTCGTCAATTTTTTGAAAACAAACCGTTGTGCGCGCGACGTGATCGTCGCTGGAAGTTTTTCAAACTCGGTCGTCGCCAAAATGATCACCGCGTGTTTGGGCGGCTCTTCCAAAGTTTTTAGCAAAGCATTGAATGCCGCACCGGTGAGCATATGAGCCTCGTCTATAATATAGACTTTGTGCTCGGCGCTGGCGGGAGCGGTGCGGATGTTCTCTTTGAGGTTGCGGATCTCGTCGATACCGCGATTGGACGCCGCATCGATCTCCACCACGTCGAACGAGTTTTGCGCGTCGATTGCCAGGCACTCGCGACACTCATTACACGGCTCGCCGAGCTTGGCGAACTCTGGATCGGTGCGGCGTTTTTCGCAGTTAAGCAGTTTTGCGATTAGCCGCGCCGTCGTCGTCTTGCCCGTCCCGCGCGCGCCATAAAAGATGTAGGCCTGCCCAAGCCGCCCCGCCTTTGCGGCGTTCTTAAGAATCTCGACATTCGTCTCCTGGCCGAGGACGTCGTCGAGCTTCTGCGGGCGATATTTACGGTAGAGGGCTTGTGCCATGTAGGACTATTATAGTCCTTATTCATTGATTCTATCAATCTTTTCTCTTATCATAAACAAATAGGCATCTATTCATGGAATATGAAACGCGTGTAGGGGAATTCAGCGGACCGCTCGAGAAGCTATTGGAGCTTATCGAAGCGGAGAAGATGGACATCAACGAGGTCAGTTTGGCCAAGGTCACGGATGATTTTTTGCGTTATCTGGAGACGTTCAAGGGCGGACTCATGGTGAACGGCGAAGGGGCCGCAAGTGCGGAAGGAATGACCGCTGCGGAAAACAAATTCCGCATTGACCTTCGCGTCCTCGCGGACTTTGTTTCTGTCGCGAGCAAGCTGATCTTCCTCAAATCGAAATATTTATTGCCGGGCTTGGCGTTCTCCGAAGAGGAAGAAGCGGACATCAAAGATCTCGAGTCGCGCCTGCACATTTATCAACAGCTCAAGCCCGCGATCAAGCTTATTAACCAGCTTTGGCAGACGAGCCATCACTCGTTCAGCCGCCCATACTTCCTTGGGCGCGGCACGGGCAATATTCCGGGACAGACGATGTTCTATCCAGGCGGCAATCTGATCACAGAAGCGCTCACCGCCGCGCTCGGCGGCATATTCGAGACGATAAAGACATATGACCTCGAAACGGAAACGATAAAAGAAAAGATCGTCACGCTGGAGGAAAAGATTACGGAGGTGCTCGGCCGCATCCAAAAAGAAGGTGACATGCACTTCAACAATCTGTCCGGCGAGAAGTCGCGCGGCGAAATGATTGTGGTCTTCCTCGCCATCCTTCACCTTGCGCGCGAACAGCTCGTGCTGTTGGAGCAAATGGATAATTTTTCTGATATAATGGTGAAGAAAAAATAATGAAATTTTTATGAAAAACGGGCGCGCATCATTGGAGGCATTGCTATTCATCCATGGAGAACCACTTTCGTATAAAAAAATACAGTCCGTTTTGGGGATAGAAAAAGAGGAACTCGAGACGCTTATTAAAGAGCTCGCGGCCGATTTGGAAACCGATACGCGCGGGCTACAGCTCGTCTCCGATCGCGAAAAGATCCAGCTTGCCACAAAGCCGGAGTTCAACAGCATCCTGGAAAGCTTCATGAAGGAGGAGATCTCCGAAGACCTGACGCCCGCGTCGCTCGAAGCGCTCTCTATTATTGCGTACCTCGGACCGATCTCCCGCGCGCGACTGGAATATCTGCGCGGCGTAAATTCAATTGTTATCTTAAGAAGCCTTATGATCCGCGGACTCGTTGAGCGATTTCCCGATCTGGAGCATCCGGCAAGCTTTCTTTACCGCGGTACATTTGATCTCATGAAACATCTCGGCATAAAAGAAAAGGAAGGCCTGCCGGATTACGAAAAGTTTCAGGAGTTATTAAAAGTATTTGACCAGCCGCCGGCGGAACCGGAGAAAGCGCAATGAGCCGCTCCGAAACGTTTATTTTCTTGGTCGTCGTTGCCGCTGCGGTTTTTTTTGCGCGGTTGATGTACCCCGGTATCTCCGGCGTGCCGTCGGTCGCGAGCGCCGACGGGCAACGGGCACAGATTGCGGACGTTCAACAAACATTGACCGCGCCACCGACACTCGTGTTGCCACAGACGTCGATCAGCGCCACGGCACAGCCGGATGACGGCGTTGTCGACACGTCAACGAGTTCCAGCCAAACCGCCGCTGGCAACACGCTATTACCCACCTTCGCCAATGAATCGTATATGGTAGCCGATCTTTCATCCGGCACCGTCTTCGCCGGATCGAACATCGATGCACGTTGGCCCACCGCATCGATCACCAAGCTGATGACCGCCACACTGGTCTTTGACCAACTTGCGACGAGCACGCGGATCACCATCACGCCGCAGATGTTCGTGGCGGACCCGAATGAGCACACGCTCGTTATCGGGGGCACCTACACCGTAGAAGACTTGCTCCATCTTATGCTTATGCCGTCAAGCAATGTGGCGGCGCAGGCGATGGCGGATTACATCGGGCAGGCGCAATTCATGAACGAGATGAATGCGCGCGCTGAACAGTGGGGAATGACCGATACCTATTTTGCCGACCCTTCCGGCATTTCCGCTACAAATGAATCGACGGCGCACGATCTTTTGATCCTCGCCCAACACGTCTACAATAACTATCCGGGGATCCTCGCGCTTACCGACACCCCCGCAACGACGATCACCGAATTGAATTCCGGGCATAAGATCATTGTGCGGAGCATCAACACGTTCGTTGGCGAACCGAATTTTGTCGGCGGTAAGACGGGAAATACGACGCAGGCGGGCGGAAATCTTTTATCAATATTTGATAATGGCGCCCATTCGGTACTCATTATCGTGCTCGGCGCACCCGCGCTTCCCTTTAAAGACACCTCAGCGCTATACTCTTGGTTCCAGGCAAATTATCAATAATCGACATTATTTACCATGATGCAATCCATGCTTCTCAGCCAGGCGGTGCGGGTGACGATCCTCACGACGATATCGTTCGTGATCGCGCTCATTATCACGCCGCTTTGGTTCAAGTTCTTAAAAAAATATAAATTTGGGAAGCAGTTGCGCGGTAGCGCGGATGCTCCGGTCTTCAGTGAACTACACAAAGGCAAAGCGGGGGTGCCAACCGGCGCGGGCCTCATCATCTGGTCAACGGTGATCGGCATGGCGATCATCTTTGATGTCATGCGCCATCTCTTTGGCGGCGCATGGAATTATTTTAATTTCGTCGATCGCGCGGAAACCTATCTGCCGCTCGCCGCACTGCTCATCGCCGCGCTCATCGGATTGCTTGACGACTGGCTCGGCGTCCTCAAGCTTGGCGGTGCGTCCGGCGGGGGATTGAAGGTCCGCCAAAAAGCGGTGGTCTATCTGCTCATCGCGTGCGTCGGTGCGTGGTGGTTCTATTTCCGCCTTGGATGGAACATATTGTTTATTCCATTTTTTGGGAATTTCACCATTGGCTGGTGGTACATCCCCATTTTCCTTTTCATCATCTTCGCAAGCGCATTTTCGGCAAACGAGACCGACGGCCTCGACGGACTCCTTGGCGGCGTATCACTCTTGGCATTCGTATCGCTCGCCACGGTGGCGTTCGTTTTGCACCGCTATAATCTTGCTGCATTCAGCGGTACTATCATCGGCGCGTTGCTCGCGTTCCTGTGGTTCAATATCTATCCCGCAAAGTTCTTTATGGGCGACACCGGCTCAATGTCGCTTGGCATCACGATCGGCGTCATCGCGATGCTTACCAACACCACGCTCATTCTGCCGTTCTTCACCATCATTCTCGTCATTGAATCAATTTCAGTCATCATCCAGGTGATCTCAAAGAAATTCCGGCATGGCAAAAAAGTGTTCCGCTCCGCGCCGATTCATCATCACTTCGAGGCGCTCGGCTGGCCCGAGTCGCAGGTGACGATGCGCTTTTGGATTGTCAGCGCCGTCTTCTGCGCGCTTGGGTTGGTAATATTCTTCCTGTCTCACTGATAGGTTGACTATCCTCGCCCATTTGTTATACTTTCTCGTATGCCAGAAGACACAGTAGTATCAATGCAGAACAACCAGATGTCGGGATATCCGGCGGAAGGGTCCCGCGAAATGATGGATGCGGGCGTTTTTTATGGTCGCAAAAAGAGCAAGACAAATCCGAAAATGCGTCCGTTCGTTCTCGCCAATCGTGGCGGAATCGAGATTATCAACCTCCAGAAGACGGAAGAGATGATGGATGCCGCCGCGGCGTTCATAAAGGAGCGCGTGCGGAATAATGGATTGGTATTGCTTGTAGGCACGGAGCCGGCGGCAGAAACGAGCGTTGCGGCGCTTGCCACCAAATTTAACATCCCGTATGTCGCGACCCGGTGGGTCGGGGGAGCCATCACAAATTTTAAGATCATCAACAAGCGCGTAGAACATCTTAAGCAGTTGCGTACCGATCTCGCCTCCGGCGCGCTCGTCAACAAGTACACCAAGAAAGAGCGTTTGGAGATGGAGAAAGAAATGAAGCGCTTGGAAGTTTTGATGGGCGGTCTGGAGAATATGACGAAAGAGCCGGACATCGTG
This sequence comes from uncultured bacterium, assembly GCA_963747905.1. Lineage (GTDB taxonomy): Bacteria > Patescibacteriota > Minisyncoccia > UBA6257 > 2-01-FULL-56-20 > JAKAGE01. The sequence goes on from CAVVHF010000015.1 coordinate 5,302, forward strand.
ATTATTGTCGATCCGATCCTGCATCACACGGCGCTCAGCGAGGCGAATACCAAGAAGATCCCGGTGGTCGCGCTCGCGAACGTGGATGCGGATCCGGACAAGATCGCGTACCTCGTCCCGGGAAATGACAAGGCAAAGAGGAGTATCGAATGGTTTTTGGAGCGGGTAGGAAAGGCGTATGAAGAGGGCGTAAAGTTGCGGGTGGCGACGGCAGTTGCTGCGACGCCCGCCGCGCCGGAAACGAAAGTTACGCCGGGGAAATAGATCAGCGCCTGAGAAAGGAATGTGGTATAATCGAGAACTATGGAAACCAAAACAACGGTCACGGCTCACGCCGTGCAAAAATTGCGGGAGATGACGAGTGCGGGGGTGATGGATTGCCGCAAAGCGCTCATCGAGACGAACGGCGACGTTGATGCCGCGGTCAAGATCATCCACGAGAAGGGTTTGGCAAAAGTAGAAAAACGCGCCGATCGCGAGACAGGCGCAGGACTTGTGGAATCGTACGTGCACAACGAGCGCATCGGCGTTTTGCTCCGTTTAAGCGCAGAGACGGATTTTGTGGTCCGCTCGGAGCCGTTCAAAGCGCTGGCACACGATCTTGCGATGCACATTGCGGCGGCCGCGCCGAAAGATGTGGAAGAATTGCTCGCCCAACCCTATATTAAGGACGAGTCGCGGACGATCAAAGACGTGATCGGCGAGGTGATTGCGAAGGTAGGGGAAAACGTCGCCGTCGGCGAATTTTATCGCGTTGAGGCGTAAACCATCATTGTTGCACAGCGCACATTCTAATGGAATTTATCTTCACCATAATCCTGATGATCTGCGTTGGCATCGTCCTGTACCTAACAGTGCAGGCATTGCCGCGCATAGAAGAAGCGCCTTCTGAGGAAAAAGGATTTCTTGAGCGCTGGGCGCATTCCGAGTTGCCGGAAAAGATTGACGCCGCATTCAATAATTTTTTACTCAAGTTTTTACGGCGGGTAAAAGTGCTCGTGCTCAAGTTTGATAATGCACTCGCTAAGGATCTACAAAAGATCAAGCCGAAAGAAGACAAGCGCCCGACCATTGATTTTAAAGAAATTAGCGGGCAGAATAAGGAGGAGGAATCAAAAGATTAAAATTTGGTTGATAAGTTAATATGCGTCGGTGGCAGAGCGGTCAAATGCTCGAGACTGTAAATCTCGCGCCCTATGGGCTACGCAGGTTCGAATCCTGCCCGGCGCACTAAGAAAAAGAAAAGCCCCACATACAGCAAGCGTGGTGCTCTTCTGTTGTGGAGCGAGTGTCATACGAACATCGTTCAGTCAGGTGTATTTATCTCAGAACGAAAAATTACGGCAATGCTTTGCTATAATGAAAGCATTCATGCTTATCTATTTTGTCCGGCACGGAGAAACAGCTGCCAACAGGGAGGGGAGAATTCAAGGCCAATCCTTAGACGAGCCACTTACAGAAGCGGGGGTTCGGCAGGTCGAGAGCATCCTTCCTCTTCTACCTGGGGATTTTGATTTATTATTTTCTTCTCCTTTGAAGAGAGCAAAGCAGTCAGCTGAGATAATCGCCAAACATACGGGAAAAGAAATAATTTTTTGCAAAGAAATAATGGAGCAAGATTTCGGCGAATTCTCGGGCAAATTTTGGACGGAAACTCCCTTTTTGAGACGAGATTTGGAAAAATTCTTCGCATACCCATTTGAAACCGCAGAGGGAGAATCTTTAGCAGATTTTCGCAAACGGATCAATTTGTTTTTGTATTATGTAAGGGGAACGTATCCGAGTAAAGTCGCTTTGGTCATAGCCCATGGCGGAGTCATCCATTCGATGCATCGTATGTATCCCCAGAAAGAATTTTATGAAGATCGCAATGCCTCTATCCACGATTTTAATTTGAGCCAATTAGCTTAGTAATTCACCTCGCGCTATACCAAAAAATCGTTCGAATATCGTCCAGTCGGGCGCACTACGCTTTACAATTGTCATAGCATTGTTTATGCTATGGCTAGCATGAAGCCCCGAAGTAGGATGCTTCGGATCTCAACCACAACCAACACCCACTTCACCAGGATGGTGAAAGGAGGATCTATGTCGCTCGTCCATAACATGAACGACCGCGTTTCCGGTGCGATCCAGGCATTGGCTGAACTCCACAAGGCTGGATTTATTGAAGATGTGGCATACCATCGCTACGCCGTATCCGGTCCGCTGAAGCACAAGGGCATATCCTATGAGAGCGTAATGCTCTCTAGGCGCAACAAAGACCTAAAACTTCCGGTGTCGTTCGTCGCCGATCCATCAATGTTTATCGACGAGATCGAGATTGTCGTATGGAAAGATCTACGCGGCATCATACCGGTAGTGCCTGAAGGGTGGACGGCGATTTACGCTCATCTCGATATAGGATGGTTCGAGCTTTTGCGAACGCCTATCACGCATTGGGCATATTGCAAAAAAGATCCCCGGCCATGGAGCGCCAAAATGGCGGAATAAAACCATCTGATGTTTCAATAAGAGGCTGCTGAGTCAGCCTCTTTTACTTATTAATTCGAACATGCATCATTCGAACATCGTCCAGCCGGGTGCACCAAAAATTAAGAATGTTTTTCATTCATTTCCTTCCAACCCCATTTCCTTCCTTTGTTGGATTCAATTTTCTTTAGGATCTCAGCCTCAATATCAATGCCGAATATTCCTGCGAGATGTAATATTCTTTGAACTGCATCTCCAAGCTCTTCTTTGAACCCATCCTTCCCATCAATATTTTTATGGCGATAGGCCTCGAATGCTTCGGAAACTTCGGAATGGATGAGTGCAATCTTTTCCGCTACATTTATATCGGCAGGCGTTGTCCCAAAACCTTTTTCCTTGGCTTGTTCCAACACAACCTCTATCAGTTGCCTTAAAGTCAAATTTTCCATACGATCATTATAACTTATTTAGACTTAAAATCGTTCGAAAATCGTCCAGTCGGGTGCACAATTGACTTTTAGAAGTCGAAATATTAATATGTTTTCACTGGTTGGAAACGATGATCCCAGGTCAGCGGGGCGTGGATTGAAACACCACTGGACTGTCGAAACTGACTGGAGAGGTCGCCTCTCCCATCGGCTCAAACAATGGCACTGGTCAAAGCTGCGACCGTGGAATTTGTGAGAGATCCAATCAAAAGGGCTGGTACGCTTCGCGCTGCCAGCCCTATGATTTTTCTATATCAGACCACAAAATCCTTAGAATATCGTTCACTCCCGCGCACTGAGAAAAGAAAAACCGGCATTTTGTGCCGGTCTCATATAAAAGCGTTATGGTAGCACCGACTGGATTCGAACCAGCGTTTCTCACCGGCAAAGGGAGTGTCCTGCCACTAGACGACGGATGCCCCATGAAAGACTAGCATTAGTCTAGTTATTCGGATTTTGCTTGTCAATTTTATCCCATACCAGACCACAAAATAGTTCGAAAATCGTCCACGCCCGTGCACAAAAGAAATAAAAAAGCCTCACGCAGATATTGCACGCGTGGGTGCTCTTCTGGTGAGGCTGGCTAATAGATGCCGTGTTCAATGCGAATGAAGATTGGTTCGAAGACTTGAAGGTCATAGCCGTTCTTACTTGCTACCTCAAGAGGTACTCTGCCGTTGAGATCTTGGCAGGGGAGCGAAAGCCATCGAGACGCCTTGACTTCATCTCCAAAAACTTCGGTAGCACGCGCCACAATTCCTTGGTAATTTGTGTAATTGGTCTCCGCCTGATCCATGGAGTGAAGTCCTCCTCGAATTTCTGGGATAATTGTAGCATATCCACAAATCCTGTCAAATTTATGAATGGGTCATTTCCCAATATTGGTTCCCAGAATCGTTCGAACATCGTTCCACCCTCTGCACAAATAGTGACGCACTCCCCGGGTTCCGCTTCGCTGCACCCGGGGCTTCTTGTTGGATCATCGTGCAAACGCGATCAGAATAGTTTCGTCGTCTGCGGCTTTCTTTCTTTCTTGTCCTGCCACTCGATGTATTTCTTGATCTGGCCCTCGTTCAATCCAATGGAGGAGACGAAATACCCGACGCCCCAGATGCCGTCCTTTTCAAGATACATCTCTCTAATGAATTTGAACTCTTTCCTGATGGCAAAGCTTGAGAGGCTTTTCAGCTTCTGGACGGCATCTGATATCGCGATATTGGGTGGCACCTCCATTTGGACATGCACATGGTCCTCATCCGTGTTCACCGTCTGGATGAAGAGCGTCGGGTATTTCTTTGTGGTGGCGTAGAGACTTCTCTTGAGCGCTATCTTTACATAAGGCTTCAGCCATTTTCTGCGGTACTTGGTACCCCACACGATGTGATATTGGAGCTTGTAGGTGGAATGGTTGAGGGATCGCGTTTGCATGGAACAGGCCTCCGCTTCGCTCCGGGATTGATTCATCCCCGGGTTCGGGCGTGGAGTATTCCCAGTATACCGTGTTATGACGGCCCTCACCCGGGGTTTCCTCTAATAGAGTGACGCACTCCCCGGGTTCCGCTTCGCTGCACCCGGGGCTTCTTGTTGGATCATCGTGCAAACGCGATCAGAATAGTTTCGTCGTCTGCGGCTTTCTTTCTTTCTTGTCCTGCCACTCGATGTATTTCTTGATCTGGCCCTCGTTCAATCCAATGGAGGAGACGAAATACCCGACGCCCCAGATGCCGTCCTTTTCAAGATACATCTCTCTAATGAATTTGAACTCTTTCCTGATGGCAAAGCTTGAGAGGCTTTTCAGCTTCTGGACGGCATCTGATATCGCGATATTGGGTGGCACCTCCATTTGGACATGCACATGGTCCTCATCCGTGTTCACCGTCTGGATGAAGAGCGTCGGGTATTTCTTTGTGGTGGCGTAGAGACTTCTCTTGAGCGCTATCTTTACATAAGGCTTCAGCCATTTTCTGCGGTACTTGGTACCCCACACGATGTGATATTGGAGCTTGTAGGTGGAATGGTTGAGGGATCGCGTTTGCATGGAACAGGCCTCCGCTTCGCTCCGGGATTGATTCATCCCCGGGTTCGGGCGTGGAGTATTCCCAGTATACCGTGTTATGACGGCCCTCACCCGGGGTTTCCTCTAATAGAAAAAGCCGATCAGGTGATCGGCTGAGGTTCTGCTCCCTCGTGGCTCTCCATTGATTTTACAGATCAACGGGGACAAGAAACTGGTTCCCTTTTTTATTACGCCCAAGGAAAATTTTAGGGCAACCCTGAAGGGCGGCAATGATTTTCGGGGCGCTACGAGCTATTACGTTGCTCTTGATCGTAGGAGCGAAGGCTACGACGAGAGCTCCGCAATGAGCTGGTCCGTTACTTCTTGTACCGCCGTGGGGTCGATAGCGCCCCAGTCGGCACGCTTGTCCATCGCCCGTCGATAATTCACGAGAAGGGAGAAACGCGTTGCCCTTGGGACTTCTTCGACGCGCTCTGGTGCGCCATTCCTGTGCGTGCCCAGAGTTTTGACGAAGTGAATTTCTTCACTCGTAGCACCGTTATTCGACATGAAACTGTTCATTGTTGGTAATTCCTCCACCCTAATTGGGGTCTGGTCAAATAATAGCAGTTTATTCTTAAATGTCAAATTTTTCCGACCGGCATGGTCGTCTTACTTACTATGTCAGACCCCGAAATCGTTGGCATCTTGTACCCGGGATTTTTTAAAATTGGCTCGAAAATTGCATGAAATAGGTTCGAACCTAGTCTGATCCCTCGCACCAATAAAAATTAAAAGGCTCCCGAACAGAAGAGTCTTCCGTTGGGAGCCGATACCGCCGATCAGTCGAGTTGTTTGAGGGCGGCCCGACACACGTCGGCGTGCATGCCATGGTGGAATTTCTTTGCCCATGAGATGACCGCATCATTGCCCACAATCATCCTTACGTGCACGAGGTCCTCTTCGAGATAGAGGACATAATCGGGATGGGCATAGGGGAGGGGGACATCAAGATCGTTAGGAAACCCAAAACATCCGAGATTCCCTTTCTTGATGGTGATGGGTTTGGAATGATACGGTTCAATTTCTGCGAACCGGACCGTAGGCAAAACGCAGCGGAACAATACTGAATTTTGGAAAATGAGCTCATCGCCCGCGAGCCTTCCCAGAAAGATCAGATATGAAGGAGGAGGCTCTGGGTCCGCATGAAGGCCCCTCCCGCTCTCAAGCGCCTTAACTCCAGATTCTCCTTCTTTCATCTGAACCACGACGACGAGTTGTCCGGCATGGCCCTTGAGCATTACGGCCGCCTTCCGAAAACGCTCCACGTTCTCGGGGGCGGGGGGTTGTTGATACACGTGCCACAGGTTGTCGAGGAGCGGATCGCCGGTTGTTGCGCCCTTATTAAGGGCTTGCACTGCTGCCTGGATGGCCTTCTCCCGATCCTTCTGAAGGCGGGCGATTTCCTCCGTGATGTCGCGGATTTTTTCAAACACAGTCACTTCTCTCATGGTTGCCCCTTCCGCCCAACTCAGAAAGTCGGACTACTGTTAACAGAATATTCTTCCTCAATTTACACGTCAACAGGGGTCCTCTTCCATAACATCGTTCGAAAATCATCCAAGTCGGGCGCACACGCAAATAAAAAACCCGCACCATTACAGGAGGGGTTAGCTATGTAACGGTGCGGAATGATTACCAACCCTTCTTGCAAAGTGCTTTGGTGATGGCTTGTCCGCAAAGAAGTCCGAGGCCGAACAGTAATAGCACGGCGATGGCGTAAAGAAGGTTCCAGCCAAAAGTATCCTCCCATACGTAAAAGTGGAAAAACAGGTAAGAGGATAAAGTGCCGGTGAAAGTTGCGACAACCAGCGCGAAGAGGACATTGGGCAGATTGTTGCGCCCGCATATAGTTCCCTCCAAGATCAAAACCACGCCAGCCAGAATGATGGGAAAGAACATCGTTGATCCTCCTGCTTTTAACTTCGTTCATTATAGAATTATAATGGAGTAATGCAAGAATACGTGACCGACGCCATCGTGCTCAAAAAGGATCCACTGGGCGATCTAGATGGCCGCTACACGCTTTTTACTAAGCGGTTCGGCAGGATCATGGCAAAGGCAAAAAGCTCGCGCAAGATCACGTCCAAACTTGCGCCGCATCTGGAGCCAGGCATTGTGGCGAAAGTACGCTTTATAGAAACGAAGGGGACTCAGCTTATTGATGCGCTCAAGTCCGGACGGGTGGCGCTGCCGCTCGGCGACCTGCACTTTTTAAACCAGCTCCTCCCTGATGCAGAACCGGAACCGGCGCTGTGGAAATTGTTGACTGATGGAAATTTCACCTGGGTAGCGGCGCTTGCCATTTTGGGATGGGATCCGGCAGACGCGGAATGCACGGAGTGTGGCGCAAAGCATCCGACGTATTTTTATATCACCCGACAGGAATTTTATTGCCGCACGCATGCTTCAAAAGCGCGTAGGGATGCGGTATTATCAATGGATGCCCGACTATAACCCGAACGCGATCTGGGGGAGTAAGGAAAAGAAATATGTTTACCGCCCGCCGGGGGATCCAACCTCGTACACCGCGGCGCCGCCAGGCACGCAGGATGTGCCACTATCCGGTTCGCCGCCGGCGGATGGAGATCTTGGCAATAGCGGGCAGAAGCCGGCGTCGTTCTTTCGTCGTCACGGACTGATATTTTTTACCATCGGCATTTTTGTCGCAATCGGGCTTGCGGCGTATATTTATTATTTGCTTCTTCCCGCGCCCGCGCCGAACATCGCGATCTCGTTTTCCAATCCTAGCTCGATCATTGTAGGCCAGCCATTCCCAGTGATCATCACCGTTGCGAACGATTCAAAAAGCGTGATCCAAAACGCGCAGTTAAACATTATATTGCCGAGCAGCAGCCTCGCGTTCGCGAGCGGAACCACTCCAACGCAAGACGTCGGCATGGTGAGCTCGGGGACGATTAATCCGCCGATGACCATCTGGCTCGTCGCGACGGGAAGTGGCGGGACGGCGGGAACGACGCAGACGGTGAACGCCGCGCTTACATATCAAGTTGCCAACGCGGCGAGCACGACGTTCACTACGCCCGCCGCCAGTACCGCGCTTGCCATCGGAACGCAGTCGACGCTTTCACTTTCATACAACGCATCTTCAAGTATTTTTAGCGGGCAGAATTTTGATATTGCCGTCAATTATCAGAATAATACGGCGCAAACGCTGCAAGGTATCCAGCTGCAGATGCAATATCCGCCCGCGTTTCATTTCGTATCAAGCAGCACGACGGTGCCGACGGACGCGGGCGATGACACATGGAATCTTGGCGCGCTCGCCGCGAACGCCACCGGCACGCTCGTCATAGAGGGCAACATCGTCGGCCCGGCGAATGCGCAATATCCGCTCACCGGCACTATCGGCGCGACGTTCTCCGGGCAAAACTATCCCGCGGCGAACGCGCCGGTGAGCTTCACCGTTACCCCCTCGCCGCTTTCGCTTTCGCTCGCGCTTAATAATTCTTTAACCTACGTGGCAAAGTTGGGGGATAGTCTCAAGTACACGCTCACGTATACGAATAATTCCAATGTGACATTCAAAAACGTGAACGTCTCCGCGACGCTCGCCGGAGCGATGTATGATTTTTCGTCACTGCAGACAGACGGATCGTTCAATTCAAAGTCGGATACCATCACGTGGTTTGCGGCAACCACGCCGGCGCTCGCATCGCTCGCGCCAGGACAATCGGAGTCGGTGGTCTTTACCGTCGGCACGTTGGCGGCATTTCCGACAAAACTCATGAGCGAGGGATACAAAAATGGGGGTTACAATCTGAACGTCACCGCAAAAGCGGTTTCGCCTACCGTGATCCCGAACGCCGCCGGCACGAACACCACGTCCGTCACGGCGCTCACGAGTAAAGTTGGCGGGGAGATCACGCTCGCCGCGAACGGATACTATGAAGAGGCATCCTCCAGTATCGCAAATACCGGTCCGTATCCGCCGACCGTAGATCAGCCGACGGAATATACTATCCATTGGGACATCGCGAATTATGCGACCGATGCGACGAGCGTCACCGTGTCGGCGTACTTGCAATCGGGGACGACGTTTACCGGCGCGGCGACGAGCACCGGGCTGGCATCAACCTCGCTCCCGACATATAATGCGGGAACCGGCCTCGTTACGTGGACGATCCCGTTCATTCCGGCGACGACGGGCGTTATTAGCCCACCGGCCTCCGCAATCTTCCAGGTGAGCAACACGCCGGCAGTTAATCAGATGGGGCAAATGGTCACGCTGATGGGGCCGACCACGCTTATCGCCACAGACGTTTATACCGGCGCAGCGGTAACGGTAACGGCGCCGGCGATCACCACGCGATTTTTAAACGACCCATCCGTCAGTAGCCAAACCGGCGATGTAACACAATGATTTATTAAAAATATGGAAAGGGAAAAAGCCTCAAAAAAAATCATCGCCGAGAAGATCGAAAGCGGCCTTATGGAAAAAATAGTATCGCTCGCCAAGCGGCGCGGATTTGTGTTCCCAGGATCAGAAATTTATGGCGGCCTGGCAAATTCATACGAGTATGGTCCGGCGGGCGTTGAGCTGAAGAAAAATATTCAGGACGAATGGTGGCGCGTGTTCGTGCGCGAGCGGAGCGACATGGTAGGCCTCGATTCGTCTATTATCCTACATCCAAAAGTGTGGGAGGCGTCCGGACATGTGGCCGGCCTCGTTGATGCAATGGTGGAATGCAAGGCATGTCACACGCGCACACGAGCAGATCACTTGATAGAAAATTATTATGAAGCGAAGGGCGAGAAGATCAGCGTGGAAGGAAAGACCGAAGCCGAACTTGACGCGATCATTAATGAAAACAAGATAAAATGCGTGGCCTGCGGCAAGTTCGACTGGACGCCGGTGCGAAAGTTTAATCTGTTGTTTGAAACCCACGTTGGCATTGTGCCGGAAGCGCAGTCGAAGGTATATCTCCGCGGCGAGACCGCGCAGGGCATTTTCGTCAGTTTTAAAAATATTCTGGATTCCACGCGTGTGCGATTGCCGTTCGGCGTCGGTCAGCTCGGCAAAAGTTTTCGTAACGAGATCACCAAGGGAAACTTTATCTTCCGTACGCTCGAGTTCGAACAGGCGGAGATCGAATATTTCTTCGATCCGGGAACCACAGACTGGAAAGAGCTATATGGAAAATGGAAAGAGGATATGTGGAGTTTTGTTACTGAAAATCTCGGCATCAAAGCCGATGCGTTGCGTTGGCGCGAACATGGCGATGAAGAGCGCAGTTTCTACAGCAAACGCACCGAAGATATGGAATACAAATTTCCGTTTGGATTTAAAGAACTTTGGGGATTGGCGTATCGCACCGACTACGATCTCAACCAGCATATGAAGTTCTCCGGGGTGGATCTTTCGTACACCGACCCAACGTCCGGCAAAAAGTTTGTGCCACACGTGATCGAACCGGCGGTCGGCGTGAATCGCCTGATGGCGATGGTGATGCTCGACAGTTATCGCGAGGATGGCGACCGCGTTTATCTCAAGCTCCCGCCGCGCCTCGCGCCGTACAAAGCCGCCGTGTTCCCGTTGCTCGCCAACAAACCGGCGTTGGTTGAAAAGGCCCGTGCAATTTATAATGATCTTCAAAAGCGGTTCGTCGCCGCCTGGGACGATCGCGGTAACATCGGCAAACGCTATTATGCGCAAGATGAGATCGGCACGCCGTTCTGCGTCACGGTGGATTTTGACACACTGGGCGAGGGAGAAGGCGATGCCGCCGCCACTAACAAAAACACCGTAACCGTGCGCGACCGCGATACGGGAACACAGGAGCGCGTCGCCATTGAAAAATTGGGCGAATTCCTCCATGGCAAAATTTATCATTAAAGGCGGTAAATCGTTATTCGGCGAGGTCACGATTGCGGGAGCGAAGAACGCCGTTTCAAAGATGATGGTGGCATCGCTCCTCACCGACGAGCCGTGCCTCATCAAAAATGTGCCGACAATCGGCGAACTTGATATCATTTTTGAATTCCTACGGAACATCGGAAGTGAAATCAACAAGGCCGGTTCGGTCGTAAAGATCGCAACTCCGGAGATCAAAAGTAATCGCGTGACGACGCTCTCGCGCCGCAATCGCATCCCGATCCTCGCGCTCGGGCCGCTTTTGGCGCGCACGGGCGAGGCCGAGGTTCCCGTGCTCGACGGCGATAAGATCGGCCCGCGTCCGGTGGACATTCACCTGGAAGGACTCTCAAAGCTCGGCGCACAGATCCAGATCACGAAAGATAGCTACCACGCATGGGCGCGCGAAGGGCTCCACGGCGCGGAGATTGAACTACGGTTCCCGAGCGTAGGCGCGACTGAGAATATCATGCTCGCGGCCGTGCTCGCCAAAGGACGCACGGTCATCAAAAATGCCGCACTTGAGCCGGAAATCATAGAACTCATGAAGATGCTCCAAAAGATGGGCGCGATCATCGAGCTTTGCCCTCCAAGGACGATTATGATTGACGGCGTTCAAAAATTGCATGGCGTGACGCATCGCACGCCACCCGACCGCAACGAAGCCATCTCCATGGCCTGCCTCGCCATCGCCACCAATGGCCGCATCATGCTGAACGGCGCGAACCAGGAGCATCTCATCACATTCCTGAACGCCGTACGCCGCATGGGAGGGGAGTACGAGGTGACGGATGAGGGCATCGCATTCTGGCGCGCTGGCGAATTGAAGCCGATCAACATCCGCACTGACGTTCACCCTGGATTTATGACCGACTGGCAACAGCCGCTCGCGGTGCTCCTTACGCAAGCGCATGGCACGTCCACCATCCATGAAACGATCTACGAAGATCGCTTCGCGTTCGCGCTCGACCTCAACGAGATGGGGGCGAAGATAAAAGTAATGACCGACTGTCCGCCGAACGATCCCTGCCGCCTGTACGGTAAGAGCCATTATCATTTCGCTACGATCGAAGGCCCCACCCCGCTTACCGGCGCAAATCTCACCGTGCGCGATCTTCGTTCTGGCATGGTGGACATTCTCGCCGCACTCGTTGCCCATGGCGTTTCCGAAGTAGACGGCGTGGAAGAGATCGACAGGGGATACGAAGCCATCGACGAGCGGCTACGACAACTCGGAGCGGATATCGCAAGAACTTGACAAATTATATAATTGATCTATAATATGAGCATCGGTATAGTGAACACTCTGCCGGGCCGCCCAGGAATCTCCTCTGATTCCTTTTGTATGCCTTCTGAATAGTCAGAGGGAACGAACCACCTGTGGGAGCGGGAAATCTCTGAAGGGAGATAAACATGAGGGAGTACATTGTCAATCTCACAAACACTTTAATCGGCAAGAATCATTTCGACGACCTGGCGAGCGTGAGCGGGGAACGTTTTCTCGACTACGTTACGCAGGTCCTCGATGTCGCCGAAGTAAGAGAGCTGTGCCCTGAGACGCTCGGGAAGATCATATGCGCGTTCGAACTTGGCGATCTCCAGGTGAGTAAACAGGAAATGCAACGCCGCATTTACTTCAGCGGCGAAGGCGAAGATATGCTTCGTCACCTCGTTTCCTTTTGCCTCGCGCTTGCCATTGAGGCGCGGCTCGCCCCCGAACCGGAGGCGGATATCCCTCCGTATCGGCGCGCTCGCCGGCATCCGGTCAGACAACAGTAGTTCATCGCTAAATATGTATTATACATACACTCATGCAGCAGGCCTGACGTGGGGAATCGAAAGATTCCTTGCGTCAGGCTTTTCCCATTTTTATATGCGCATTAGCGCGGGCACGTACCCGAGAAAATACTAAGACAGGATGTGATTGCATGAGAGTCGTTTTTCGCCTATAATAGCAATCATGTTTGGAAAGAAGATTGGCATCGACCTTGGTACAGCTAACACCGTGGTTTTTGTACCCGGCAGGGGATTTATCATTAACGAGCCCACAATTGTGGCGCTTACGCAACCCGATAACACCGTCCTCGCGGTGGGCGCGGAGGCTAAGGAGATGATCGGGCGCACTCCGGATGAGATCGTCGCATACCGGCCGCTCAAAGACGGCGTGATCGCCGATTACTATATTACGAAAGCCATGCTCACGTACTTTATCTCAAAGGCGTCGGGTTGGTTCAATATCCTCAAGCCGGATGTTGTTATTTCCGTTCCGGCAGGCATCACGCAGACCGAACGCCGCGCCGTCATGAACGCCGCGCGCGAAGCGGGCGCGGGTAACGCGTTCATCGTGCGCGAACCGATCCTCGCGGCGCTCGGCGCCGGCATCCCTATCAACGCACGCAGCGGAAACATGATCATTAACATTGGCGGCGGCACATCAGAACAGGCGGTGATCGCGCTCGGCAACATCGTCTCGTGGAATTCGCTCCGTATCGCCGGCAATAAGTTCGACCAGGCGATCATGGATTACATCAAAAAGAAGTATGCGCTTGCAATCGGCGAACAGACCGCGGAGCAGGTCAAGATCGAGATTGGCTCAGCGATGCCGACGAAAGAGAAAATGGAATATCAGGTGCGTGGGCGCGACCTTGTGACCGGCTTGCCGAAGGATGTCGTTATCAACTCGAACGAGATCGCGGAGGCGCTGAATCCACTGCTCATCGAGATCGCATCATCAGTGCAGAACGTATTCAATGTGACGCCGCCAGAGCTCGTGGCGGATATTATGGAAAAGGGAATCATCCTGAGCGGCGGCTCGGTTCAGCTCCATCACCTTCCCGAGTTCTTTGAGCGATTTTTGGGCGTGCAGGCCTATGTGGCCGAAGATCCGCTGTTCTGCGTCGCCAAAGGCACGGGACTCATTTTGAACCACTTGGACACGTATAAGAGGACGTTGCTCAATAAGCGATAAACCACGCCGCACGCTTGATGCCTATTATAGGACACAAAGCAATCATTTCCGACCTGAAAGACCTTAACGTCCGGGGCGTCCTTGGGCATGGCTATATTTTTGTCGGACCGGCGATGGTGGGAAAACGGACGGTTGCCATGGCACTTGGACATTATCTTGAGAAAGGCGTTTTTGAACTGGCAGGCGCCGAGCTTGGCCATGAAGAGATCCTTCAGGACATCAAGATCATCGACCTCTCATTTATGAAGATGCTCGACCCGGACGTGAGCGGCGACTCGATTGGCATCGATGCGGCGCGCGAGGTAAAGATGTTTTTATGGCAGAAGCCAAACACGAGCGCGCGCCGCACACTGATCATTGATAACGCCGAACTGCTGACGACCGAAGCGCAAAATGCGTTGCTCAAGATCACCGAAGAGCCGCCCGCATCATCGCTACTTATTTTAGTAACCTCAGACATCGAAAGCATTTTGCCGACAATCGTCTCGCGCCTGCCGAAGATATATTTCGGTGCGGTGCCGCAGAGCGCAATCGATCAGTGGCTGATAGGAATCGAAAATCTTCCGAAGACCAAAGCGCAACAACTTGCAAGGCGCTCGCTCGGCAAGCCCGGCATCGCGTGGCGCATGTTGCACGACGCGACGTTCCAGAAAAATCTTGAGCTCGCGGAGGCTTTCCTCAAAACCCCGCCGACCACGCGCCGTGACTTCATCAAGAAACTTGTCGACCCCGATGATTTCAGCTTACGCATATTCCTCGATGCTGTTATAATGACCTTGGCGTGGGAAACCTCGTCAAAAGCAAAATCGGCATTCTGGCATAAAACATTAAAACTCTATGAAGGCGTGAAAAACTTTAGCCTCAATCCAAGATTACAACTTGAAGCACTAATGAAATGACCCTTTCCGAACAAATAGCAAAAGACCTCGAGGCCGCGCTTTCCGGCGTGACGGTAAAGTTAAAAGAGGATTTTGGGCAGATCCGTGGCAACCGGCCGTCGCCCGACATGATCCAAAACATTCGGATCAACCTTTATGACCAACAGCTGACCATCCGCGAACTTGGGTCGCTCTCCGTTCTTCCGCCACGCACCATCCAGATCACGGTCTGGGATCCAGACGCGATCAGTGCCGTCATGAAGGCAATCGACGACGCACACCTTGGGCTTTCCACTAATAACGATGGTACGACCATCCGCGCAACACTTTCACCGCTCGGTGACGAACGCCGCGACGAGATGACGAAGCTCGTCAAAAAGATCTCCGAGGCGGCACGCATCCAAATTCGCGCACGACGCGAGGACGCGGTCAAGCGGCTCAAAGATTCCGAAAATAGAAAGGAAATCACGGAAGACGATGTGTTTAAGGGCAAAGAAAAGATCCAAAAAAATATAGACAAGGCGAACGGAGAAGTGGAAACGATGGTCAATGGGAAGCTAGCGGAGTTGGGGGAATAAGAATCTGCTTGCCGCATAATTTGCTTTGTTATCTGGTATATGGTTTATTATTGATAGCGAAATCCCGATATCGCCACGAAAGGAGGATGACGTGGGGACAAATGAGATTGATGAAACCGAAGCAACAGCGGCATTTTTAGTGCATCCCTCCGGACTTTTTCTTTTAGGGGAAAAAGGGAGGGGAATTGATGAGGGATTTTTGATGCCTCCCGGTGGGAAGTTAGAAAGAAACGAAACCCCTGAAAACGGAATCGTCCGTGAGGTCAATGAAGAAATCCATGTATCGTGCAGCACCGAAGATATCGAACGCGTCGGATTGCTGTATGTCGTAAAGCATACGCCACATACACGGTTTCGTTCGATCGTGCATCTCTACTTGATACGCCATTGGATCGGTACGCCAACAGGGTCTGCGAAGATAAAAGATCCAGGATGGTTCCCCCAAAACCTATTGCCTAACGACCGGATGCTTGCGGGACACATACTATTTATCCCTCGGATCTTCGCTGGCAAGAACGTTGTAGTCCAAGCGGCTTATAACATAGCAGACGGCGGTATGAGGCTTACGAATTTTTTTATGCAGGAGATGAACCGCCCGCCATGGTCACGCCAGTGACGCGCCGACAACGATCTTCGTTGCCGGCGTTTTTTCTATTAGAGGAAACCCCGGGTGAGGGCCGTCATAACACGGTATACTGGGAATACTCCACGCCCGAACCCGGGGATGAATCAATCCCGGAGCGAAGCGGAGGCCTGTTCCATGCAAACGCGATCCCTCAACCATTCCACCTACAAGCTCCAATATCACATCGTGTGGGGTACCAAGTACCGCAGAAAATGGCTGAAGCCTTATGTAAAGATAGCGCTCAAGAGAAGTCTCTACGCCACCACAAAGAAATACCCGACGCTCTTCATCCAGACGGTGAACACGGATGAGGACCATGTGCATGTCCAAATGGAGGTGCCACCCAATATCGCGATATCAGATGCCGTCCAGAAGCTGAAAAGCCTCTCAAGCTTTGCCATCAGGAAAGAGTTCAAATTCATTAGAGAGATGTATCTTGAAAAGGACGGCATCTGGGGCGTCGGGTATTTCGTCTCCTCCATTGGATTGAACGAGGGCCAGATCAAGAAATACATCGAGTGGCAGGACAAGAAAGAAAGAAAGCCGCAGACGACGAAACTATTCTGATCGCGTTTGCACGATGATCCAACAAGAAGCCCCGGGTGCAGCGAAGCGGAACCCGGGGAGTGCGTCACTTATTTCTTTTTTGCCGTACAATCTGTTATATTGAAAGGGCTTTTATCAGCCTATGCTTATCATCATTCTTGTCATCATCGGATTATCGCTCTTGATCCTCGGCCATGAAGCCGGGCATTTTTTCGTCGCCAAACTGTTTGGTTTGAAGGTCGACGAGTTCGGCATCGGTTTCCCGCCGCGCATCACAGCAAAGAAGTTCGGCGATACGGAATACAGTATTAACTGGTTGCCGTTCGGCGGTTTTGTGCGCATCTCTGGCGAGCGGGGCGAGTTCGAAGCAATCAGCCCTGAGGAAGGCATTCCTGGCAACAGCGCATCGCCGGAGCTTTCGGATACCGATAACGGACGCCTCTTCTATAACCAGCCGGCGTGGAAAAAAAGCTTGATCGTGCTCGCGGGGGTATTTATGAACTTTATCCTCGGATGGTTGCTCATCGCCATTGTATTCATGGTCGGCGTGCCGCAAACACTCGTGGTCTCCGGAACGGAAGCGGGCTCACCCGCGGCGGCGGCCGGCATCCAGGCGGGGGATGTCGTAAAGGGCTACACCGACACGCAGAGTTTTATCAATTATATCGACGCCAACAAAGGTCAGCAGATCATCGTCACTGTCATTCGCAACGACAAGAACATGAGCTACACAATGACGCCGCGCGTGAACGCGCCGGCGAATCAGGGCGCACTCGGCGTTGCGTTGGAAGAGGGCGGCACGGCGCGCGAGAACTTCTTTAAGGCGCTCTGGAACGGATTGCAGGACGCAGCGATTATCTCATGGCTCACGCTCCAGGCATTCTATGAATTGCTCAAGCAGATATTTGTCCATGCATCCATCCCTGCTGATGTCGTCGGCCCCGTCGGCATCTTCGGCATTGCTGAAGAGACGGGCAAGATCGGCTTGGCGTATCTTTTGCAATTCCTCGGTATCATTTCCATTAATCTGATGATCGTCAACTGCATCCCATTCCCGGCACTCGACGGTGGCAGGTTCCTTGTAGTGCTTTTTGAAAAAATAAAAGGTTCTGCGCTACCGTATAAAGTGGAGGCGTGGATCAATGGCGTTGGGTTTGCGCTACTGCTCTTACTTATGGTGGTGTTGACGGTGCGAGATATCAGCGGGCTGCTATAAAAAAGCGGTATAATAGAGCTATGATCCAGCGTGGCATAGCTTCTTTTGGGCTTGACTACGGCAAGTGTCCGCCGTGGCTTTTTGAGCGCATGGTGAAACTCGGCCGGGAAATGATGTATGTGCTCGTGGCAGAATATGGGTCGGATGAGTTTATTAAACGCATTGCGGATCCGGCGTGGTTCCAATCGCTCGGCACGGTGTTGGCGTTCGACTGGAACGCGAGCGGCCTCACTACTATTCTGACTGCGGCACTTAAAGAAGCGATCCGCGGGCACGAGGCGGACTTTGGTATTGTGATTGCCGGCGGAAAGGGGAAGACGTCGCGCAAGACACCAGATGAAATCCAAGCGTGGGGCGAACGTCTGGCACTCCCCGTCAAGCAAACGCACAATCTTATCTATAACTCCAAGATGAGCGCCAAGGTGGACTCCGCGCTTGTGCAGGACGGATTCCAGCTTTATCATCATGCGTTCTTTTTCTCGCGCGGTGGCGCGTGGGCGGTCGTCCAGCAGGGGATGAACGCAGAGAAGCAGTCTGCGCGACGTTATCACTGGTATTCGAAAGATGTTAATGATCTTGTTTCCGATCCTCATTCCGGCATCTCATCGCCCATCACGCTCAAAACCGTGCTCAATCTCAGCGCCGCAAAGAGCGACAAGACGCGCGAGATCTCCACCGAACTCACGCATGCGGGCTACGCAACGCTCATGAAAGATATCACGCTCCTGCGCAAATATTCATCGCGGCTTTCGCAAATGGCAAAGATCCAGATCGGCGGCGACGGCCGACAAAGCCAGCAACTCACCCTACTTAATCTCGAATCGGTAGAGTTCACGAATCATCCCGTCGTCTTCGAAGATTTCGGCAAAAGCAAATATCTGGAAAAGATCTTGGCAAAAGTGACCGACGAGAAACCGCAGAGCTACGAAAAACTCCTCGCCACTGAAGGCGTCGGCGCAAAGACGGTTCGCGCACTCGCGCTCGTGGGAGAGATCATTTATGGCGCCACGCCGTCATATGAAGATCCGGCTCGCTACAGCTTTGCCCACGGCGGCAAGGACGCCACGCCATATCCCGTGGACCGCAAGACATATGACGAAACGATCGCAATGCTCGGCCGCGCGGTGCGGAAGACACGGCTCCCGCTTGCGGACAAGCAGAAGGCGCTCACCCGGCTGAACGACGCGAACGCAAACACATTACTATAATGTTTGTGGTATAATTTCGTATATGGACACATTGATTCACGCGGATATTTTCTTTTTCGTGACGACGATTGTCGTTATCGTTGTAGGGATTGCCCTTACCATCGCGCTCATTTATTTGGCAAAGGCGTTAAGCGATATTAAAGAAATAACCAAGCAAGTGAAAGAGGAAACGATATTATTCCGTGAGGACATTAACGACTTACGCAGCGATGTTAAGCACGAAGGATTTCGCGCTGAACGTTTTTTGATGTTTATAAGGGGTCTCTTTAAAAAGACAAGTACAAGGTCGAAAAAAGAGGCAAAGAAACAATAAATTTTTAATAAAATATTCAATATTATGGCAACAAAAAAGAAGGCAATAAAGAAGGGCGGTAGCGCAAAGGCATGGGAGATTGGCGGCGTGATCACCGCAGCGACGCTCGCTGCTGCAGCCGGAGCATACCTGCTCTCGGACAAGAAGACCCAAGCAAAAGCAAAAAAGTGGGCGATGGAAGCCCGGAAGGAAGTGGTAAAGAACGTAAAAGTAGCAAAGAAACTCGGCGAAAAAGAATATGGCCGCATGGTTGATGAGGCAATGAAGCATCACGCGGCACTCGAGAACCTCACCGCCGGGGACATCATCAAGGAAGGAAAGGCATTGAAGGCTCAGTGGAGGCAGATTCAAACTGAAGCGAAAAAGATGGCGAAGGCCTATGCGCCGAAGAAAGTAGCCGCAAAGAGGAAGCCGGCGCACAAAGCGAAGGTAGCGAAGAAGGCGCGGGGATAAGATTAATATCCAGTGCGGTGATATCAAAAAACTCCAGCGTAGGCCGGAGTTTTTTGATTGACTCTATTGAAAAAATATGCTATTTTATGCCTAGCTCGTAAGAAAATTTCAAATCAAAAAAGTGAGGGGTTATGAACTCTATCAGCACACGGCCGGCAGTTGCGCGGTCGTGGATCGTCATCGCAGTCATGTCGTCGACGATCATGGAGATCATCGACACCTCTGTGGTAAACGTGAGTTTGCCACACATCGCAGGCAGTTTGTCCGCAAGCATTCCCGATGCGACATGGGCGATTACTTCGTACATCGTTGCGAATGCGGTCATCCTTCCAATGACGGGATGGCTCTCGAATTTTTTCGGGAGAAAACGCTTGCTCATGACGGTGGTCACGGGGTTCACCGTTTCAAGCGCGCTGTGCGCTTTCGCGCCAAGTCTTCCATTCCTCGTCCTCTGTAGAGTATTACAAGGGATTACCGGAGGGGGGCTTCAACCGCTTTCACAGGCAGTCCTCCTGGAGGAATTTCCTCCAGCAGAGCGCGGGCGAGCCATGGCAATCTGGGGATTAGGCATCGTTGCGGCTCCCATCCTTGGGCCAACGCTCGGTGGATGGCTGACCGATAGTTTTTCTTGGCGATGGGTGTTCCTGATCAATCTGCCGATCGGTATATTGAGCTGGACACTTATCAAAACGTTCATCAACGATCCGCCGCACATCAAGCGCGGTTCGCTCAAGGTAGACGGATGGGGCATCGGGATGCTCGCGCTCGGCATGGGCGCGTTACAGATCATGCTCGATAAGGGCCAGGATGAAGACTGGTTCGGATCGCGTCTGATTATTTCGCTTGCGGTCATCGCCGGGATCATGCTGCCGGCATTCGTATTCCGCGAATTATATACGGAACATCCGCTCGTGCAGTTCCGATTGCTGAAGGAGCGGAATTTCGCATGCGGCATCATTGTGGCAACCGTCATGTCGTTCGTCCTTTACGGAAGCTTGATCTCTCTGCCTCTTTTTATGCAGACCATCTTAGGGTGGCCTACTCTGACTGCAGGCATATGGATGAGCCCGCGCGGGATCGGATCGATGGTTGGCATGTTCCTTATGATGAAGGGGGCGCGCTGGTTCAGAAAACTGGATGCGCGGCAATTCATTGCGTGCGGATTCGGAATCACAGCGATCATCTTCTTTATCTACGCGAGGATGAATGCGAATTCGGGCATACCGAATCTCGTAGTGCCACAATTCTTCCAGGGGCTCGCTATGTCACTGGCATTCGTTCCACTCACGACGCTCACTATGGCATTTGTGAAACTGGAAAAAATCCCGTATGCGACGAGTCTCTACAGCACGCTCCGAAACATCGGATCGAGCATGGGGATCTCGTTTGTGGCAACGTACGTCGAACGGCGAAAGCAGTTCCATCACGCAAGGCTGTCCGAGCATATGTACGCTAGTAATCCTGCAATACAGCAACAGCTTGCCGGACTTACGCATCACTTTCAGACGCAAGGATCCGACGTCCATACCGCAGGAGCTCAAGCCATTGGAGAACTTTATCGCATCCTCCTTGGTCAGGTGAATGTATTGAGTTATATTGATGTGTTCAGAGTGCTCGGGGTTCTATTCCTGGTCATCATTCCACTCGCGTTCCTCATGCGACAGCCGCCGATATCAGAAAAGAAACCAGCGGCCATTAATTGAATGAAGCACCGCCATCCTAAAAAGATGGCGGTTTTTTCTTTTCTTCATTACCCTCGCATCACTCATAGCGCAACGCTTCAATGGGACTTTTGCGTGCCGCCTGTTGGGCCGGATAGATCCCGAACGCAATGCCAGTGACACTCGAGACAATGACGGCGAGCACGACGGCGGAAATCGGGAATGCAAACGTCCACGCGACGGCGAATATTTTGGTGATTACAAGCCATGCGAGGCCCACCACGAGGCCGCCAAGAGCGATACCGATCACGCCACCGATGAACGTAAGCATCACTGACTCCACGAGAAATTGCTGGAGAATATCGTTATTGGTGGCGCCGACGGATTTGCGCAGGCCGATCTCTTTTGTCCGCTCGATGACCGACACAAGCATAATATTCATGATGCCGATACCTCCAACCACCAAAGAGATGGAAGCGATCGCGGCGAGGAACAGCGTTAGTATGGAAGTGATATTGCCGAGCAGCGAGAGCACGTCCTGCTGCGTCTCGATCGTGAAGTCGTCTTTTGATGGATCGGTGATGCTGTGATCTTGCTCAAGGATCGATTCCACGCGGGATTGGACAAAAGGAATCGTATACGCGTTATTGGCTTGCACTTCAATATCGCTGAAATAATTGATGCCCAGCATTTGCTTCTGTCCAACCGTGATGGGAACGAGTACCAAATTGTCCTGATCGATGCCGAATGCACCGGTGCCTTTTGAGGAAAGCACGCCGACCACCTTAAATTGAATATTTTTAACATTGATATATTGCCCGACCGGATCAGATCCGAGACCGAACAGCGTACTTGCGAGCGTCGAACCAATGACCGCCACATGGTTCAGCGATTGCACGTCGTTGTCGGTGAATGGATAACCGTTCGTTACCGTAAAGTTGCGAACGGTAAAGAAGTTTGCCGGTATACTGTCGAAGGTGACAGTTTCATTGTTGTCGCCAAAACTCACGGCGGCTTGTCCGCGTGCCTCTTCCGTCACCGCGGAAATGGACGGATCGCGCGCGAGCGCATCCACATCCTGCTGGACGAGGCTTGTGATGATGATGCCCTGCGCCGAAGCGGGGGATGAAAGGCGGCCGTTGTTCGTGCCGCCCGGCAGAATAATAATGAGGTTGGAACCCAGCCCCTGTACCTGTGCCAAAATATAATCCTGCGCCGACTGTCCGATGGACATCAGAACGATCACCGACGAGATACCAATGACGATTCCAAGCATGGTCAAGAGCGACCGCATCTTGCCGTGCTTAAGAGTCGCCCTGGATGATTTTATGAGATCGCTGACACGCATACGTTTTTAATGATTATTTAACAAATTGTTCTTTGGAATGCCGCGGATTCTTTACCGCTACGTCGCTTTCGATCATGCCGTCGCGCAGACGGATGATGCGATCGGCGAATTCCGCGGTCGCCGTTTCGTGGGTCACCAGAATGATCGTGTGGCCATCCTTGTTCAGCCCGTCGAGAATATTCATGACTTGTGCGCCGGAAACAGAATCAAGGTTGCCGGTCGGCTCGTCGGCGAAGATGATGTCCGGATCATTCACGAGTGCGCGAGCGATTGCGATACGCTGTTTCTGCCCACCGGAAAGCTTTGCCGTCTCCACGTATAATTTTTCATCGAGGTCTACCGCGTGCACCGCGTCCTCGATTAACTTCTTCCGTTCCGCGACCGGCACGTCCGAATAAATAAGCGGAATCTCCACATTCTCATACACCGAAAGCCGCGTGAGAAGATTAAAGGATTGGAACACGAACCCGATACTCTTATTCCGGATATGCGCGAGTTCGACATCCGACATGTCGTCGATCTTCTTTCCCAGAAATGTGTAGCTGCCTCCGGTCGAGCGATCCAAGAAACTCAATATCTGCACGAGTGTGGATTTTCCGGAACCCGACGGTCCCATGATAGAGACGAAATCGCCTTTGTTGATGGAGAATGAAACCCCTCGGAGCGCCGAAGTGATTTCGCCTTCATCGATATAATCTTTTTTGAGGTCTTTTACTTCGATCATCTACGGTTTCAGGCCGATATTAATGACCTGTTCGCCGGCGGTCACGCCCGACGCGATCTCAACGTTGCCATTTTGATCGCTGATGCCGAGCGTCACCGGCACCTGTGCTTCTTTTCCATTTTGTAAAATATCAACATACGTGCCGCTCGCATTTTGAACCACGGCATATTGCGGAAGGATCAATGCATTCTGGTCCGTCTGCGTATTAATGTTCAGATTCGCAGTAAGCCCGCTCTTAATGCGCGCATCGGGCGTTTTGAATGAAACCTTCACGAGATAATCTACAACGCCACTTTCTATCGTTTCCGCCGGATCAATATAAAACACCTTGCCAGCAAACGTCTCGTTTGGGAACGCGTCGAATGTCATGCTAACATCGATTGCCGATGGCCACCTTACCGATGTCCGTTTCCGGAACATATGCATCCACCTCAAAGTTATTTCCCGAGATGATTGACGTCATGATCTGCCCTGCCGCCGCGATTTGCCCCACTTTTGCATTTTGAGTGGTAACAACACCGTTGATAGGGGATGAAAGCGCCGCGTTTGTGATGTTCACCTGAATGCTTTGCACGTTGGCTTGCGCTGACGCCACCTGCGCCTGTTGCGCCGCGATCGCCTGTGAGGTGGATCCCGCAAGCGTTTGAGCCAACTGTGCCTGCGCTTGTGCCACCGCCGCCTGTTCCGATGCGATGCTCTGTTGGATCGTGTTGATCGCACTTGCGGCGGAACTGACCTCCGTGATCGCGCTCGCGACATCATCTTTATACGCTGCCGAGGTGCTCGCGGAAAGACCAGTTGCATCCACAACAGCGATCGCATCGGTGTTCAACATTGTCGTGACAACAGAAAGATGTGTGGCGGCATTTTGCAAATCTTGGCCGAGCGCGGAAGCGGAAAGTGAGGTGGTTGTCGAAGTAAACGCGGCGATCTCCGTCTGCCATTCGCTTAATTCATTGCCCACTTTGACCCGTTGGGTATTCGCATCATTGCTTACCTGCGGATTGTTCAAAGAAAACATTAGCTGAGGGTTATTTGAATCGGGATTATCGTAAAAGGTTCCCACCTGGTTATGCACGGCGTCATTCGCTTTGGCGTACGCATCGGTAACAGTGTTGGGAATGCTCGTGTACGTGTTTGTGAGTGTCTGCTGCGCGCTGGTAACGGCGGCCTGCGCCACCTGAACCGTCTGTGACGTCGGCCCTGCCTGAAGCCCTTCAAGCGTCGCCTGGGCAGCTTGCACCGCCGCCTGTGCCTGCGCAAGCTGTGCCTGGAGGCCGCTCACGTTGAGCTCCTCGAGTATATCACCCACATGCACGGCATCACCCGCATTCTTATAGACCGCCGCGATCGTGCCACCGGCAGGGAAGGAAAGATCGAGGCTCTGGATCGGGGTGGTATTGCCGGTCACGCTCACCACCTCGGTGATGGCGCCCCGGGTGACGCTCACCAGCTGATACGGACTGCTATTGCTCTTCAGCCAAAAAAAATAGATCGCTCCGCCGACCACCACCACGGCGGCAACGGTAATGGTCACGCCTCTTTTCCCAAATCCAAGCTTCGTTAGTATTGTCTTCATATGATTACATTATACCATAAGAGCGCGGCCCGCGCGGCACTTATCCACAGGGTAGTTAAGTAAGTGAATAATTATGGTTTATAATGAATCTATGATATGCTGTTACTATCACCCATGGAGAACATTATTGAAGTAAAAAATCTGGTCAAAAAGTTTGGCGACTTCACCGCCGTGGACGACATTTCCTTTAGCGTTAAAAAAGGAGAGATTTTCGCGTTCCTGGGTCCAAACGGAGCGGGAAAGTCCACCACCATAAAAATGCTGACCACTATCTTGAGCCCCACAAGCGGCGACATCAAATTAAACGGCCATGACGCGATAGACGACGCCAATGCGGTGCGGCACTCGTTTGGCATTGTATTCCAAGACCCAAGCCTGGATGATGACCTTACCGCGCTCGAGAATATGAATCTCCACGGCGTACTCTACGGCATTCCGAGTAAAGTCCGCAAGGAACGGATCGAACAATTGCTGAATTTTGTCGAACTGTGGGATCGGCGAAACAGTCAGGTAAAGGAATTTTCCGGCGGCATGAAACGCCGGCTTGAGATCGCGCGCGGACTTTTACATCACCCCGCGGTGTTGTTCTTGGACGAGCCGACACTCGGTCTCGATCCGCAAACGCGTAATCACATGTGGAGCTACCTCCAAGATCTCAACAAAGCTGAAGGCATCACGGTATTCTTTACCACGCACTATATGGAAGAAGCTGAACGTATCGCCCAACGGATCGCGATCATCGACCACGGGAAGATCATCGCGGCGGGTACGGCGGAGGAACTAAAATCCCAGACAAAGACCGAGTCTCTTGAGGACGCGTTCCTCAAGTTCACCGGCACGGTGATCCGCGACGAAGATGCGAGCGCGACCGATCGCATGCGCGCGCGCCACAATATGCGAAGCGGACACCGATAATATCAAATCCCAAATTCCATGAAAACGATTTATATATTATGGCTCCGCGAGATCAAGCGCTATTTGCGCTCGAAGTCGCGCATCATCGGCTCACTCGGCCAGCCACTACTCTTTTTGCTCGCGCTCGGCTATGGACTCGGCTCGGTGTTTGCAAAAGCAGGGGAGGGGAATTACTTCCAGTTCCTCGCGCCGGGTATCATCGGCATGAGCATCATCTTCACTGCTATTTTCTCCGGCATCCAGATCATCTGGGACCGCCAGTTCGGTTTTCTTAAAGAGACACTGGTCGCGCCAGTGAACCGATTGAACATCATGATCGGCCGCACGCTCGGCGGCGCCACCGTCGCCACAATGCAGGGTCTGCTCGTGCTTATTCTTGTAACGATCTTCGGCTTCCGCCCGTATAGCTGGGCTCTCGTCCCCGTCGCAATCATCTTCATGCTTCTTGTTGCACTGCTCTTCGCCGCGCTCGGCGCGATGATCGGATCTCTCCTTGACGACATGCAAGGCTTCCAATTAATTATGAACTTCCTCGTTATGCCGCTCTTCTTCCTCTCCGGCGCGCTCTTCCCGCTGAATGGTCTGCCGACGGTTCTCACCGTGCTCGTCAAATTCGATCCGCTCTCGTACGGCATTGATTCGTTCCGTATACTACTCACCGGAATCGGCAGCTTCGGGCTCGGCCTCGACTTCGCCGTCATTGCAATCGTCACCGCCGTATTTCTCGGACTTGGCAGCTACTTCTTCTCGAAAATACAGGTATAGCCACACCATCGCGGGGAGGAGTATACTATTAGCATGAAGATCGAATGGAATGAAGTAACGTGGTATTCAAAACTTCTTGCGCTAGTAATTTTCGTTGCGTTGCCATTTATCGGTTTTTATTATGGGGTGCAATACGGCAAAATTGTTGCGGAAGTCGGCCACGCGCCAGCGACAATCGCCACAAGCACCGCTGTCGCGTATTATAATAATTCCGCCGAATGGCAAACCGACGCGAATAACACCGCAGGCGGTTTCAGCATCGCATATCCGTTAGACTTTGACACGCAGGATAATTATCTAGCCACGTCATCCACCGATTGGCGCCTGGATGCGAACGGCGTATCGGGAATAAAATATTTTACATTGACCGTTCCGCGCGCGTTCGCGCGCGGAACGGTCAGCATGAAATATTTTATTCCCGATGCGCCGTTCGCATCCAGGCGCCAGTCGGTTGATGGCGTGGCTAGATAATTATCCTGCGCGTCAAAGTCCAGCGGATACGCGATGCTGAAACCTCCTGCGGTATTGTTCGTATCGGTTTGCCACTCTGCGGGATCGTTATAGTAGCGATGCAGCGGTGTTTGTGGTGCCTGTCGCTGGCGCGTGGCCCGACTCCCGCAACGATTTTCCCGTATTGCATCCCGTAATAGAAACCGATGAATGGCAATGCCACAAAAAGCGCCAGTGCAAGGAGTTTTGAATACCACGTCACTTTATTCCATTGGATCTTCATGCCAATAGTATACTCCTCCCCGCAATGAAGCAGTTATACCTGTATCTTCGAGAAAAAGTAGCTGCCGAGGCCGAGAAATATTGCGGTGACGATCGCAAGGACGGCAAGTCGAGGCCGAGCCCGAAGGTGCCGGATTGACGAGCAGGATCCGGAATGAATCAATGCCGTACGAGAGCGGATCGAATTTAACGATCCCCTTAAGGACCGCAGGAAGGCCGTTCAGCGGAAAAAGCGCGCCGGAAAGGAAGAAGAGCGGCATCACGAGAAAGTTCATGATGAGCTGGAATCCCTGCATGTCGTCGAGCAGCGACCCGATCGCGGCGCCGAGCGCGGCGAAGAGAAGCGCGACGAGCAGCATAAAGAGGATCGCGACGGGGACGAGCGCCCAGTTATACGGGCGGAAGCCGAAGATGGCACAAGGATGAGCACGAGCAAACCCTGCATGGTGGCGACGGTGGCGCCGCCGAGCGTGCGGCCGATCATGATGTTCAGGCGGTTCACCGGTGCGACGAGCGTCTCTTTAAGAAGCCGAACTGTCGGTCCCAGATGATCTGGATGCCGGAGAAGATGGCGGTAAAGATGATGCTCATGCCGATGATGCCCGGCGCGAGAAACTGGAAGTAGTTCCCCTCCCCTGCCTTTGCAAACACCGAGCCGAGCCCGTAGCCGAGCGCGAGCAAAAAGAGGAGTGGCTGGCCGAGCGAGCCGATGATGCGCGACTTCGAGCGCAGATAGCGCTTGATCTCGCGGAGCCATAATATGTAGATCGTTTTCATGGAATTTGGAAATTTGAATATGTTGGTGCGACGGTCGCCCGCTGCGCCATATTGTGGCGCGCGCGCATGCGGTCGGTCGGCGCTCGCATCCTCGTCGCGGATCACCGTGCCGGTCAACTTGAGGAACGCGTCCTCAAGGGAATCGGTCTTTTTTCTGGGTTTCAGCTCCTCCGCAGTGCCCGCCGCGATGATCTTCCCGTGGTCGATGATCGCGATCCGCTGGGCGATGCGTTCAGCCTCTTCCATGTAGTGCGTCGTAAAAAATACCGTGATGCCTTCCTCTTTGTTGAGATCTTGCAGATAGCTCCACATGTGATTGCGCGTCTGCGGGTCGAGGCCGAGCGTCGGCTCGTCCAAGAAAAATCACCGTCGGGGTGATGCAGAAGCCCGCGCGCGATCTCAAGCCGCCGCTTCATGCCGCCGGAAAATTCCTTTACCTAAGCTGTTGCGCCGATCCCACAATTCGACAAAATTAAGCAATTGCTCGATCCGTTCTTTACGGATCTTGCTCGGGACGTCGTAGAGATGCCATGGAGATTCATATTCTCGATCGCCGTCAGGTCATCGTCCAGGCTTGGGTCTTGGAACACGATGCCGAACGAGTGCCGCACCTCATTGGCGTCCTTTGCCGCGTCATGGCCGTTCAGAGTGATATCCCCGCCGGTGGGGGTCAGAATGGTGGTCAGCATTTTTATGGCGGTGGACTTCCCCGCTCCGTTCGGCCCAGGAACGCAAAGATCTCGCCCTTTTTAACGCTAAAGGAAATGTCGTCCACGGCGGCGAAGTCGCCGAATTTTTTGACCAGGTTCTTTACCTCGATGATGTTCTCCATGGGCGATAGTACCGATATTATAGATTCATTATAAACCATAATTATTCATTTACTTAACTACCCTGTGGATAAGTGACGCCGGCCGCGCTCTTGTGATATAATAATCATATGAGGACCGTACTAACAAAGTTTGGCTTCGGGAAAAGAGGCGTGATCATTACCGTTGCGCCGTGGTGGTGGTCGGCGGAGCGATCTATTTTTTTTGGTTGAGGAACAACAGCGGGCAGTATCAGTTCGTCACCGTCACCCGCGGCGCCATCACCGAGGTGGTGAGCGTCACCGGAATACGACGCCGATCCAAAGCCTCGATCTTTCATTCGCTGCCGGTGGCACGATCGCGGCGGTCTATAAGAATGCGGGTGATACCGTGAATGTGGTGGTGTCCTGGAAGAATAACATGAGCGGCCTGCAGGCACAGCTCGCGCAGGCGCAGGCAGCGGTGCACGCGGCCCAGGCGACGCTTGAAGGGCTCTAGGCGGGGCCGAGGCCTCAGGCCGTTAGGTGGCGCAGGCCGCCGTTACCAGCGCGCAGCAGACACTCACAAACACCGTACACGAGCATTCCAGACACTGTTACGATGCGTAGCCATGG